>CAIVAR010000139.1 GCA_903904005.1 uncultured Anaeromyxobacter sp. | reverse complement strand
GTGAAGCTCCTCTTCAAGGAGGACCTCGTCCCGGGCGAGGCCGACGCGCTCCTCTTCCGCGCCGCCCCCTACTTCGTGGTGGCCGGAATGACGCTGGTCCTCGTCGCCCTCCCGGCCGGCCAGGCCATCGTGGTGGCCGACCTCGACGTGGGCATCTTCTACATCCTCGCCGTCACCTCCTTCATCGTGGTGGGGATCATCCTCTCCGGCTGGTCCTCCAACTCGAAGTGGTCGCTCTTCGGCGCGGTCCGCGCCACGGCGCAGATCATCAGCTACGAGGTCCCGGCCGGCCTCGCCATCCTGGTGCCGGTGCTCATGGCCGGCACGCTCTCCACCCAGGGGCTCATCCAGGCCCAGGGCGGGTGGCCGTGGGAGTGGTTCTTCTTCCGCAACCCCGCCGCCGCGGTGGCCTTCTTCATCCTCTTCATCTCCCAGCTCGCCGAGGGCAACCGCACCCCGTTCGACCTGGCGGAGGCCGAGTCGGAGCTGGTGGCCGGCTACTTCTCCGAGTACTCGGGCTTCCGCTTCGCGCTCTACTTCCTCGTCGAGTGGGCCAACCTCTGGATCATCGGCGCGGTGGCGACCACCCTCTTCCTGGGCGGCTGGCAGATCCCCGGCGTGACCACCCAGACCTGGGCGGCGGTGCGCGGCCCGGGCGTCTTCCCGGCCTGGGGCTGGTGGGCGCTGCAGTTCGTCTCGCTCGGCATCTTCGCGGTGAAGACCCTCTTTCTCGTCAACGTGGTCATCTGGATCCGCTGGACGCTGCCCCGCATCCGCATCGACCAGATGATGACCCTGTGCTGGAAGTACCTCGTCCCGGCCGGCTTCGCGGCCATGCTCTTCACGCTCCTCTGGCAGATGATCGCGACCTGGGCCCCGGTGGTGGAGCGGGTCACCGCGGTCGTCGTCCTGGCGGGCACGATCTGGGTGACCTGGCGATTCCTCGTGCAGACGCGGAAGAACGTCTCCCTCATCGCGCACGAGCGCGTCGACCTCTCGAACTGGTAGGAACCGCGCGCCATGTCCACGACCGCCAGCGAATACGTCGGCAACATCCGCGACACCGTGAAGTCGTTCTGGCACGGCATGTCCGTGACCCTGTCGCAGGTGCTGCGCCGCCCCATCACGCAGCAGTACCCGGACCGGCTCGAGCTGCCCATCCAGGACATCCTCCCGCCCCGGTACCGTGGCTTCCTCGAGGTCGATACCTCGATCTGCACCGGCTGCCAGGCCTGCGAGCGCGCCTGCCCCATCAGCTGCATCTCGATCGAACTCGAGAAGGACCCGTCGAACCCCAAGCAGCGCGTGGTCACGCAGTTCGACATCGACGAGGCCAAGTGCATGTTCTGCGGCCTCTGCGTGGAGCCCTGCCCCACCGGCTCGATCCAGCACACCCGCGAGTTCGAGGCCACGCAGCGCTCGGTCCGCAACCTGGTCTTCCGCTGGGCCGACCCCATCAAGCCCTTCCCGGTCTACAAGGTCGTCAAGGGAGCGCCCTACATCCCCCGGGCGCCGCTCGGGTCGCTGGTGCGCGAGGTGATCGCCCGCCGCCGATGGGACGCCCCGTCGCTCAACTACCTGCCGCCCGAGCCGCTCAAGCCGCCGCCTCCGCCCAAGCCCGCCCCGGCCGCGAAGCCGGCTGCCCCCGCCGCGGCGAAGCCCGCCGCCCCTGCGGCTGCCCCTGCGGTTGCCGCACCGGCCGCTGCCGCACCCGCTGCCGCGCCCGCACCGGCAGCGAAGCCGGACGATTCCAAGCCCTGACCGAGAGCCCCGCATGCGAACCCCGAAGAAGCTCATCGCCTGGACCGTCGGAAGCGCCGCGGTGATCGGCGCCGTCGGCGTCCTCTCCGCGCGCCTCTCCCCCGCGCTGGCTGCGGGAGGCCGCCGGCCCATCGCCGGACCGTTCACCCTCGCCGACGGGATCTTCTACGCGGTGGCCGCCCTCACGATCGGCGGCGCCGCCGCGGTGGCCCTGTCGCGCAACATCCTCTACTCGGCCCTCGGGCTCCTCGCCTCCCTGCTCGGGGTGGCCGGCCTCTACGCCTTCCTCTCCGCCGACTTCATCGCCGTCGCCCAGGTGATGATCTACATCGGCGGCGTCCTCGTCCTCATCCTGTTCGCCGTGATGCTCACCAACCGCATCGGCGAGGTGAACATCTCCAACGCGAGCATGGGCTGGGCCAGCGCCGGCCTCCTCTCGGCGGTGATGCTCGCCATGATCCTGGTGGTGGCCTTCGAGGTCCCCTGGCCCGTCCGGTCCACCGGCTCGGCCCCGACCACCGCCCCCATCGGCCACGCGCTCCTCCAGCAGTGGCTGCTCCCCTTCGAGCTGGCGTCGCTCATCCTGCTCGCCACCCTGATCGGCGCCATCATCATCGCCCGCAAGGAGATCCGGGCCGACTAGGCCGGAGCCGCCATGATCCCGACCCTCTCCCACTACCTGGCGGTCGCCGCGCTCCTCTTCGCGCTCGGCCTCTTCACCGTCCTCACCCGGCGCAACGCGGTGGCGGTCCTGATGGGCGTGGAGCTCATGCTGAACGGCTCCAACGTCAACCTGGTCGCCTTCAACAAGTTCGTGGTGGGGGGGCTCACCGGCCAGGCCTTCACCCTCTTCGTCGTGGTGCTGGCGGCGGCCGAGGCCGCGGTCGGCCTGGCCATCGTGCTCAGCATCTTCCACACCTTCAAGACCATCGACGTCCGCGCTGCGGACCTGATGCGAGAGTGAGATGGAACACGCCACCCAACAGCTCGGACCCACGGTGGTCCACTCGGCGAGCTACCTCTGGCTCATCCCGCTCTTCCCGGCCATCGGGGCGGTGATCAACTCCCTCCTCGGCATCCGCATCCAGCGGACGCTGGGGAAGAAGTGGAACCACGGCATCGCCATCGCCATGATGACGCTGTCGTTCCTCACGGCGCTGCGGGCCTTCGCGCAGATGCTCGCGCTCCCCGGCAACGAGCGGTTCCTCCAGAACACCCTCTGGAACATGCTCTCCGCCGGCCAGCTCCGCTTCGACCTGGCCTTCGCGCTCGATCCGCTGTCGATGATGATGGTCCTCATCATCACCTTCATCGGGACGCTCATCCACGTCTTCTCGACCGGCTACATGGCCGATGAGCCCGACTACTGGCGGTTCTTCGCCTACCTGAACCTGTTCGTCTTCGCGATGCTCCTCCTCGTCATGGGGGACAACTTCGCGGTGATGTTCTTCGGCTGGGAGGGCGTGGGGCTCGCGTCGTACCTGCTCATCAGCTTCTGGTACACCGACATCGAGAAGGCCAAGGCCGGCATGAAGGCCTTCGTGGTGAACCGCTTCGGCGACTTCGGGTTCATCCTCGGCCTCTTCCTGCTCTTCTGGTCGCTGGGCGGCATCTGGGAGCCTCGGCCCGACGCCCGCTCGGTCTCCTACGTCCCGGAGATCGGCTACAAGGCGAACCCGGCGGCGAGCAACCCGTTCGAGTCCACCGGGCCGCGCTCGGCCGACGTCCACGGCCAGATCATCCCGCTCGGCCCCACCATGAACTTCCGCGAACTGCGGGACCAGGTGGTCATCGAGAGCACCGGCGTGGGCGAGCGCCTGCGCCACCAGACGCTCTGGGGCGTGGCGCTGCTCACCCTGGTCTGCATGCTGATGTTCGTGGGCGCCATGGGCAAGAGCGCCCAGCTTCCCCTCTACGTCTGGCTCCCCGACGCCATGGCCGGCCCCACCCCGGTCTCCGCCCTCATCCACGCCGCCACCATGGTCACGGCCGGCGTCTACATGGTGGCGCGCCTCTCCTACCTCTACGCGATGTCGCCGACGGCCATGGGCTGGGTGGCCACCGTCGGCGTGCTCACCGCCTTCTTCGCGGCGACCATCGGCTTCTTCCAGTACGACATCAAGAAGGTCCTGGCCTACTCCACGGTCTCCCAGCTCGGCATCATGTTCATCGGGGTGGGCGTGGGGGCGTACTGGGCCGGCACCTACCACCTGCTCACCCACGCCTTCTTCAAGGCCACCCTCTTCCTCGGGTCGGGCTCGGTGATCCTGGGCTGCCACCACGAGCAGGACATGCGGAAGATGGGCGGGCTGAAGAAGCTCATGCCGGTCACCGCCTGGACCTACCTCGTCGCCACCTGGGCCATCGCCGGCTTCCCCTGGGCGAGCGGCTTCTACTCGAAGGACGAGATCCTCTTCAAGGCCTTCACGCAGCGGGGGATGGAGCTCTTCGGAACGCCCGCCCCGTGGCTCGGGCCGGCGGTCTTCGTGCTCGGCATCCTCGCCGCCACCGGGACCAGCTTCTACATGTTCCGCAGCTACTACATGACCTTCACCGGCCACTACAAGGGCGGCGCGGGCCATGCCGAGGAGCACGACGAGGATCCGCATGCGGCGCACGCGGCCCCGCACCACGTCGGCACGGGACACCCGCACGACGACCACGACCCGGTGGCGCATGCCGCTCCCGCTGCCCACGGGCACGCCGCTCCGGCGGCCGCCCACGGCCAGGTCGCCCACATGGCCCACGCGCTCGACGCCGTCCACGCCGCGCCCGCGCACGACGACGGGCACGACGACCACGGCGCCCACGGCGGCCCCCCCCACGAGTCGCCCCGCTCCATCACCTGGGTGCTCGTGACGCTGGCCGCCGGCGCGGTGATCACCTCGGTTCTCGGCATCCCGCTTCTCTGGAGCGGGCACGCGCCGATCCTGGAGCACTGGCTGGCCCCGGCGCTGCCCGCCGAGGTGACCTTCCTGCACACCAGCCACGCCACCGAGTGGCTCTTCCAGGGCATGGGCGTCGCAGCCGCCGCCATCGGCTGGTTCTTCGCCATGAAGCTCTTCAAGGACGGCAAGAGCCGCGTGCCGCACGACCTGAAGCACCGCTTCTTCGGCTTCTGGACGCTCGTCTACAACAAGTACTACGTGGACGAGGCCTACCACGCGCTCGTGATCCGGCCGGCGCTCTTCCTGGCCGCCTTCCTGTCCTGGTTCGACCAGCATGTCATCGACTGGATCGTCAACTTCGCCGGCTGGCTGGCCCGCTTCGTCGCCGCCTTCGACGACGCCATCGACAAGTACGTCGTCGACGGCGCCGTGAACGGCTTGGGCGGGCTCACCCGCGAGGGCGGGCGCCTGCTCCGCCGCATCGAGACCGGACGCATCCAGACCTACCTCTACGGCGCGGCCCTCGGGTCGCTGCTCGTCGTCCTCCTCAACTTCCTCTTCCGCTAGGAGATCGGCTTCATGATCCGCCCCGACAACGTGCTGGTTTGGGCCACATTCCTCCCGGTCATCGGCGCCGCCATCATCCTGGCGCTGATGGTCCTGCGGCACTTCCTCGACCTCCCGAAGAGGTTCGTCGACCAGTCCGCCCGCTGGGTGACGCTCGCCGCCAGCTTCCTCATGATGCTGACGTCCTTCCTGGCCTGGCACTGGTTCGACCCCACCGGGCCGGGGCTGCTCGTCCAGGGCAAGGCCACCGGGGTGCAGATGGTGAGCCGGGGGGTGTGGATCCGCCCCTTCAACGTCGAGTGGTTCGTCGGCGTCGACGGGCTCTCCATCTCGATGGTGCTCCTCACCGGGCTCATCTCCTTCGTGGCGGCCATCGCGTCCATGCCCTGGTGGCAGGGGGGCGAGAAGTCCATCCACCTGGCCGGGATGGACGAGGACGACCACGGGCACGGGAACGACGAGCACCACCCCAAGCACTTCTCGGTGCGGATGGTGCCCGGCTACATGATCCTGCTGCTGCTCCTCATGACCGGCATGATGGGCACCTTCGTCTCCCTCGACATGTTCCTCTTCTACGTGTTCTGGGAGGTCATGCTCCTGCCGATGTACTTCCTCATCGGCGTCTGGGGCGGCCCGCGCCGGGAGTACGCGGCCATCAAGTTCTTCCTCTACACCCTGGCGGGCTCGGTGCTCATGCTGCTCGCCATCATCGCCGTCTACTACCGCAGCCTGCCGGCCGTGCTCGCCGACGGCACCCTCTCGGCCAAGCACACCTTCAACCTGCTCGAGCTGGCCGCGCAGGGGCGGGCCGGGCAGTTCGCCACCGCGCTCCCCATCCTGGGCGTGGCCTTCTCCAAGATCGTCTTCGTGGCCTTGTTCATCGGGTTTGCCATCAAGATCCCGATGTTCCCGTTCCACACCTGGTTGCCCGACGCCCACGTCGAGGCGCCCACCCCCATCTCGGTCATCCTGGCCGGCATCCTGCTGAAGATGGGGCCGTACGGCATCCTGCGCTTCAACTACACGATGCTGCCCGACGCCACCGAATGGGCCGCCAACGGCATCGCGGTCTTCGGCGTCATCAACATCATCTACGCCGCCTACGTGGCGCTGGCGCAGCGGGACATCAAGAAGCTGGTGGCCTACTCCTCCGTGTCGCACATGGGCTTCACCCTGCTCGGCATGGCGGCCATGACCCCGCTCGCCATCTCCGGCGCGGTGTACAACATGTTCACCCACGGCATCATCAGCCCGGCACTCTTCCTCCTCGTGGGCGTGATCTACGACCGCGCCCACCACCGCGACATGGACCGCTTCGGCGGCCTGGCCAAGGAGCTCCCCGAGTACGCCGGCCTCACCGGGCTCGCCTTCTTCGCCTCGCTGGGCCTCCCCGGCCTGGCCGGGTTCATCCCCGAGTTCATGGTTCTGGCGGGCAGCTTCCCGGTCTACCTGACCTTCACGGTCATCTCGGCCACCGCGGTCATCATCACGGCGGCCTACTACCTGTGGGCCATGCAGCGGGTCTTCCTGGGCAAGCTCAACACGGCCTACGTCGGCTTCCCCGACGTGAACTGGCGCGAGCGTCTCACGCTCTACCCGCTGGCGGCCATCATGCTCTTCCTTGGATTTTACCCGCAGTTCATCCTGAACGCGATCAACCCCGCGCTGCAGCTTCTCATCCAGAACCTGCGCCCGGTGTAGGGAGGCGGAGACCGCACGATGGACATCCAGCCCTTCCTCGTCGCCGAGAACGTGCGCAGCGCGGGGTGGTTCCGCCCCGAGCTCGTGCTCACCATCGGCACGCTCGCCCTCTTCCTGCTCGACATCGTGTGGCGCAGGAGCCAGTCGCGGGCCCGCCTCCTCTCGATCGCCACGCTGACCGTCTTCGGCCTGTCGGCGGCCCTGCTCGCCGTGCAGCCCGGGACGCCCCAGTCCCTCTTCAACGGGATGATCGCGAACGACGCCTTCGCGAACTTCTTCAAGTGGATCTTCCTGGCCGGTGGCGCGCTGACCGTGCTCATCGCCGGCCCGTCCCGCGCCTACCCGCCCTCCCGCATCGGCCCGTTCTTCGCGCTGCTCGTCAGCATCGTGCTCGGCCTGTTCCTCATGGCGAGCGCCACCGATCTCCTGATGATCTACATGTCCATCGAGCTGGTCTCGATGGTGAGCTACGCGCTGGCCGGCTACTCCAAGGGCGACCGCAAGGCGGCCGAGGCGGCCCTGAAGTACGTCATCTTCGGCGGCGTGGCCTCCGGAGCGATGCTCTTCGGCATGAGCTACCTGTACGGCCTGCTCGGCACGACGGACATCACCCGCTTCGCCGCGGCCATCCAGGCCCTGCCCTCCACCCTCCCCTACCGGCTCGGCCTCATCCTGGCGGTGGTGCTGGTCTCCTCGGGCGTGGGCTACAAGATCGCCGCAGTGCCCTGGCACATGTGGGCGCCCGACGTCTACGAGGGCGCTCCCACGCCCTTCACGGCCTTCCTCTCCACCGGCCCCAAGGCGGCCGGCTTCGCGCTCGCCGTCCGGCTGCTGTGGGGCTCCCTCGACGTCCGCGGCTCGATGATGGGGCTCTCGGTGGCGGTGGGGAACGTTCCCTGGCCGGCCGTGGTGGGCGTGCTCTCCGCCGTGACCATGACGCTCGGCAACTTCACGGCGCTGCCCCAGACCAACCTGAAGCGACTGCTGGCCTACTCGTCCATCGCGCACGCCGGCTACGCGCTCATGGGGCTCGCCGCCAACTCCTTCGTGGGCACCCAGGCGGTCATGGTCTACATGCTCGCCTACCTGATCATGAACCTGGGGGCCTTCCTGGCCGTCATCGTGGTCGAGCGCTTCACCGGGTCCCCGACCATCTTCGAGTTCCGGGGACTGGCGCACCGCGCACCGCTCGCCGCGGTGTCGATGGCCGTCTTCCTCTTCGCGCTGACGGGGCTCCCGCCCTCCATCGGGTTCACCGGGAAGTACTGGCTCTTCATCGCCGTGCTCGACCGGGTCCCGGGGCCGGGCGGCACCTGGTACGCGGTGCTCGCCATCATCGCCGCGCTCAACACGGCGGTGGCGCTCTACTACTACGCGCGGGTCCTGCGGGCGATGTTCTTCGAGGCCCCGCTCTCCGAGACGCCGGTCACCTACCCGACCTCGTACAAGTGGTTGCTGGCCGGCTTCGCCACGGCCACGGTCCTCTTCGGCATCTGGGTCACGCCGATCATGGACTGGACCCGGCTCTCGCTGGGCAGCTTCTACCGCGGCTGACCCGGAGCGCGGCGCCTCCCCGTCAGGAGCGCCGCGCCTCCAGCCGGTCGAGCTCCCCCATCGCCATCCGCGACGTGCCGAGGAACCGGCCGGGCGCGACCGCCTCGCCGTGGAAGTCGCTCCCCGCGGTGCAGACCAGGTCGACGGCCGCCGCCGACTCCCGGAAGCGCGCCGCCTGCTCGGCCGGGTGGTCGGGGTGGTCCGCCTCCACCCCGTCGAACCCCATCTTGCGGAGGCGGGTGAGCTCCCGGGGCTGGACCTTGGAGATGCCCGGGTGCGCCAGCGTCGCCACCCCCCCGGACCGGCGGATCATCGCCACCGCGTCCTCGGCCGTCAGCCGGAACCTCCCGACGTAGGCCGGTTGCCCCTCGCCGAGGTACCGGTCGAAGGCCTCCTTCACGGTCGCGACGGCCCCCGCCTCGACCATGGCCCGCGCCACGTGGGGGCGGCCGATGGTCTTCCCACCGCTGCAGGCGAGGATGGCCTCCTCGGTCACCGTCACCCCGTTCCGGGCGAGCAGCGCGATGATCCTGCGGACGCGCCCCCGCCGGTTGTCGGCCAGCTCGTCCTCGAAGGCCTGGAGTTCCGGGTGCACCGGGTCGACGAAGTGACCGAGGACGTGCACCTCCCGCTGGTCGAGGAGCGCCGAGAGCTCGATGCCCGGGACGAAGCGGACGCCGAGCCCCCTCGCCGCCTCGGCCGCCACCAGAAGCCCCGCCACGGTGTCGTGGTCGGTGAGGGCCCAGGCCCGCGTTCCGGCCTTCGCCACCCTGGCGGCTACCTCCATCGGGGTATACTGCCCGTCGGACGCGGTAGAATGAGTGTGCAGGTCGATGATGTCGATGATACCGTGCCTGCCTGGGTCGGTTGTCACGCCGCCCTCTTATAACCCCCGTCGAACGGGGTGCCAGGGAGTCCCGATGCAGCATGTCCTCCGCATCTCCAGGAAGATCGACTACGCCATCCGGGCGATGATCCACCTGGCCTCCATCACCGACGGGACGGTCGTCCCTTTCCGGGAGATCGGGCGGCAAATGGGCGTCCCGGAGGACTTCCTCGCCAAGATCCTGAAGACACTGGTCGATCAGGGCATCGTGCGCTCCACCCGGGGGCCGCACGGGGGCTACAAGCTGGCCCGGTCGGCCGATTTCATCAACGTGCTCGAGATCATCGAGGCCGCCGAGGGGCCGGTGGCGGTCAACGTATGCCTCGACGAGGACGACGCCTGCTCACGGCAGCCGGTCTGCGCCATGTCCGACGTCTGGCGGGAGGGGCAGGAGCGGATGCTCGACGTCTTCCGCCGGACCACCCTCGCCTCGATCGCCGACCGGCCGAGGCATCCCGTCGAGGCCGCCCCGGTGAACCTCCCCAGCAGCACCGCCTCCGCCTCGCCGAGCCCTTGAGACAGGGCCGTTCCGGCCCTCCGGGACGCTCCACCATGGCCAAGAAGCCCACCCCGCGCCAGCTGCGCAAGCGCTACCTCTCCCGTCCCCCCGTGGAGCCCATGCGGCTCCGCAAGGGCATGTCGGTGGTCGACCTCGTCGACGTGTACCGCCGGGCCGGCGCCTTCAACGGGGGGCGTCTCGCCGAGGCATGCGACCTCTTCGGCCGGATGATCGACGCCAACGCGACCATCGCCCTCACGGTGACCGGGGCGATGGCGCCGGCGGGGCTCGGCGGGGCCATCCAGGCCATGATCGAGGCCGGCTTCGTGGACCTCGTCGTGTCGACCGGCGCGAACCTCTACCACGACCTCCACTTCGCGCTGGAGCTGCCGGTGGTCCAGGGGCACTTCCAGGTCGACGACCGGGAGCTCTACCGAGCCGGGATCGAGCGCATCTACGACGTCTTCATCACCGAGGACTCGCTGCTCGACACCGACGCCTTCGTCCGGGAGGCGCTCGAGAAGGCGCCCCCGGAGCTGCGCGGACACATCTCCACCGCCCGCCTCCACGACTACCTGGGGCAGCTCGTCCTCCGGAACGCACCCCAGCCCCAGAAGTCCTGGGTGGCCACCGCCGCCAAGTGCCGGGTGCCGATCTTCACGAGCTCGCCGGGCGACTCCTCCATCGGCATGAACGTCGCGGCCATGAAGCTGCGCGGGGGCGAGACCACCATCGACCCCGACCTCGACGTGCTCGAGTCGACCGCCATCGTCTACGACGCCGACGTCAACGGCGTGGTGATCCTGGGCGGCGGGTCGCCGAAGAACTTCTACCTCCAGACGCAGCCCACGCTCTGGCAGATCCTCGACCTGAACCGGGGCGGCCACGAGTTCGTGCTGCAGATCTCCACCGACTCGCCCCAGTGGGGCGGGCTCTCCGGGGCCACCCCGAGCGAGGCCATCAGCTGGGGCAAGGTGCAGGCCGACATGCTGAAGAACCACGTGGTGGTCTACTCCGACTCCACCATCTCGGCCCCCATCGTCTTCGCCTACGCCCTCTCCACCCGGAAGCCCCGCAAGCACCGGCGCATCCTCGATCGGCTCGACGGCCTCTACCGGAACCTCCAGCAGGCCCACGAGAAGCGCCACCCGGGATCCGACGCGATGCGCGACGTCGGCCGGTCGTCCCGCAAGGGCAAGTAGCTTCAGCTAGCGTGCGGGGCGGCGGTCCAGCCGCTCCTGCGCCGCCTCCAGGCGCGCCCGGAAGTCCGGATCCGACAGCAACCGGAGCGCCTCGGGCGACCGCCGCGCCCCCTCCTGCCCGGTCGCCCGCGCCTCCTCCACGAGGGCCCGGACGCGAGGGTCCTGGAGGAGCAGCCGGAGGTCGGGGTCGCCGGAGAGCCGGGCGTCGGCTCCGGGCGCACCGGCCACCCGGAGCAGCGTCGCGAGCCCCGTCTCGGCCCGCCGCCGCCAGTCGCCGAGCAGGTCGTTCTCCCGCACCAGCGCGGCGAGATCGCTCCGGGAGAGGGCGGCCTGCCAGCCGGCCGGCAGGCTGGGCGCGGCGGCCTCGGCCACGGCGAGCCCCACCCAGGCGGTGGCGGCAGCCGCCATCCCCGCCAGGAGCGCCCCCGCGGCCCGATCGAGCGGGCGCCCCTCCCCCTCGCGGTTCCTCGACAGGCGCCGACCCAGGTAGGCGACGAGGCCGGCCACGAGGAGGAAGAGCAGGACCGCCGCCGCCGGCCGGGCGGCCGACGCCGGGACGACCGAGGCCAGGATCCGGCCGACGGGCTCGGCGAGGTGGCGTGCCGCCAGCCAGCCCAGCGCCGCGCCGGCGAAGAGGAAGAGAGGACGGAGCAGCCCGGAAAGCGCGCCGAGGACGGCGGCGACGACGAGGACGGCGAGCAGGGACGCGTCGAGGACCAAGTCGCCTACTTGATCCGGAAGTCGTGCTTGGGCCGGTTCTTCTCGGCCTGGACGAGCAACTCCTTGAAACGCTCGTTGCCGGGCTCGTAGGCGAGCGCCATCTTCATGTTTCGCTCGACCCCCTCCCATCGGCCGGCCTGGGCGTCGGCGAGCCCCGCCGCGTAGAACTTCCGTCCGTTGGGGGTGAGCCCCAGCTGCTCGACGGCCCGCTTCTTCTGGGCGTCCTTGATGGCAGCCTCGTCGTCCTCGGAGAAGCGCAGCTTGCGGAGACGATCGGGACCGGCCATGTCGGCGGCGTACTTCCTGCGCCGGGCGTCGTCGCGAAGCACCGTGTAGGCCTCGTTGATGCGCCGGTAGATCCGCCCCACCCGGTCGCGGAACTCCGGCTCGTCGACCGCGGCGTACCGATCCGGGTGGTAGACGCGCGACTCCCGGTGGTAGGCGGCGCGGATCTCGGCCGGCGTCACCTCCGGCGCGAGCTTGAGGACGGCGAAGTAGTCGAGGTGGTCGAGGGCTCCGGCCAGCGTCTCGACCTCGATGCGGAAGGCGTCGTCCATCACGGTGGGGGCCTACGCCTGGCCCTCCGGGTGGCCGGCCAGCACCACCTCGGCATTCTTGTCGATGGCGCTCTTGATGTCGCCCTCGGAGAGACCGGAGGAGAGGTGGATGGTCGTGGAGGCCTTCTGGCGGGTCTCCGTGTCGGTGGCCGACACGTTGACGATGCCGTTCGAGTCGATCTCGAAGGCCACCTGGATCTGGACGTCGCCCCGGTAGCCGATGCGGAATCCCGAGAACTCGAACTCGCCCAGGAACTCGCATTCGTCGGCCCGCTTCGACTCCCCCTGGTAGACGCGGATGCGGACCCGGTCCTGGCCGTCGCGGCTGGTGGTGAAGGTCTTCGACTTCTCGATGGGGATGGGGGTGTTCTTGTCGATGACGGGCTCGGCCCAGCCGCCGGCCGTGCCGACGCGCAGGGTGAGCGGCGTCACGTCGAGCAGGTAGCTCGCCTGGCCGGCGCTGGCGGCGCCCCGGTTCATCAGCGCCGAGGCCTGGATGGCGGCGCCCTGCGCCACCACCTCGTCGGGGTCGATGCCGGCCATCGGCTCCTTCTGGAAGTAGTGCCGGACCGACTGGCGGACGATGGGCAGGCGCGTGGGCGCACCCACCAGGATGACCGCGTCGATGTCGCTCGCCGTCATCCGTGCCGACTGGAGCGCCTCGTCGCACACCTTGAAGGTGCGCTGCACGAGGTCCATCACCATCCGGTTGAACTGGTCGACGCCGAGGGCCTGCTCGAGGTCGAGCACCTGCCCCTCGGGGGTCTGGCAGATGCCCTCGACCTTGATGGCCGCCTGCCCGTCGCGCCCCACGTCGATCTTGGCCTTCTCGCCGGCCTCCTTGAGCATCTGCAGGCAGAACTTGTTCTGGCGGAGGTCGACGCCGTGCTTGGCCAGGAAGTCGTCGGCCAGCCACGCCATGATCCGGTCGTCGAAGTCGTCGCCGCCCAGGTAGGTGTCGCCGGCCGTGGCGATGACCTCGAAGACGTCGCGCCCGATCTCCAGGATGGAGACGTCGAAGGTGCCGCCGCCCAGGTCGTAGACGCAGATGCGCTGGGAGATGTCCTTGCCGAAGCCGTAGGCCAGCGCCGCGGCGGTTGGCTCGTTGATGATGCGCAGGATGTCGAGCCCGGCGATGCGCCCGGCGTCCTTGGTGGCCTGGCGCTGGTTGTCGTTGAAGTAGGCGGGGCAGGTGACCACGGCCCGGCGAACCTCTCGCCCCAGCGACGTCTCGGCGATGGCCTTCATCTCCTTGAGGACGAGGGCCGAGACCTCGGGGATGGCGAGGATCCGCTCGGCGACCTGGACGCGGACCGAGTTGTTGGGCCCCTCGACGATCGTGTAGGGCATCACCGCCTGGGCCTTCTTCACCTCGTCGGAGAAGAAGAACCGGCCGATGAGCCGCTTGGCCGAGTAGATGGTGTTCTCGGCGTTGGTGATGATGTTGCGCTTGGCGCTGTTGCCGACGAGGACCGTGCCGTCCTCGAGGAAGCTGACCACCGAGGCGTGGGTCCGCTCGCCCCACTCGTTGGTGAGGACTTCGGGCTTCCCGTCGATGACCGTGGCCACGGCGCTGTAGCTGGTGCCGAGGTCGATGCCGACCGCGATGTCGTCGCTCATGGACCTTCCGTCAAAGGGGTCCGGGGATCGTAGGCGCGCACCGCACGGACTGTCAAACGATCGCCCAGGGCCGGGGAACGAAGACCTTCTCCCAGGTCTCCATCGCGAAGCGGTCGGTCATCCCGGAGAGGAAGTCGGCGACGGCCCGGGGGAGGTCCTCGCCCGGACGGGGCACCACCCCGAAGCGGGCGCGCAGCCTCTCCCCGTCCTCCAGGCACCAGCGGTGCAGGTCCTCGAGGATGTGCTGGGCCTTCTTGAACTCGTCCTGGACCACCGGGTTCTCGTAGACGCGGGCGTAGAGGAAGTCGCGCAGCGCGAGCAGCGCCACGTGGACCTCTCCGGACATGGCGATGTGGCCGCCCCCGTCGATGTCCGACGACCGGATGACGTCCCCCACGAGGGTGTGGAGGCGCACCGAGTGCCGGTCGCCGAGCACCGAGGCGATGGCCCGGGGAACCTCGTCCCCCCGCAGGAGCCCTCCGCGGACCGCGTCGTCGAGATCGTGGTTCACGTAGGCGACGATGTCGGCCAGGCGGACGATCTCCGCCTCCAGCGTGAGCGCCTTGGCGCCCCCGGCCATGAGCACCTGGCCGCGCCCCTTGGAGTGGCGGAGGATGCCGTCGCGGACCTCGACGGTGAGGTTCAGCCCCTCGCCGTCCTTCTCGAGCACCTCGACCACCCGGACCGACTGCTGCACGTGGTGGAAGCCCCGCGGGACGACCCCGTTCAGCACCCGCTCCCCGGCGTGCCCGAAGGGGGTGTGCCCGAGGTCGTGCCCCATCACCATGGCCTCGACGAGCATCTCGTTGAGCCGGAGAGCGCGCGCGATGGAGCGCCCCACCTGGGCGACCTCCAGCGTGTGGGTGAGCCGGTTGCGGTAGTGGTCACCGCGGGGCGCGAGGAAGACCTGGGTCTTGCCCATGAGACGCCGGAAGGACTTGGAGTGGAGGATCCGATCCCGGTCCCGCTGGAAGGCGGGGCGCATGTCGTCCTCGGCGTCCGGGCGGTCGCGTCCCCGGGTCTCCCGGGAGAACGCGGCCCTGGGGTGGAGGCTCTGGGCCTCCTGCTCCTCGAGCATCGCGCGGATCGTGGAGGGCATGGATGGGATGTAATCAGCGGAGCCCGACGAGGCTCGCCTCCAGGAACAGCACGAGCAGGTTCGAGAGGGTGTGGGCCACGGCCGGCGCGACCACCCCGCCGGTGCGGGCCCGGAGCCAGCCGAAGAGGAGCGCGGGGAAGAAGGTGGCGAGCCGCCAGGGCTGGAGCGACACCAGGTGTCCGGCCGCGAAGAGGGCCTGCGTGGCCAGGAAGCCCGGTCCGATGGGCGCCCCGAGCACGGTGCGGGCGGGCCCCTTGCGGGCCCAGGCGGTCTGCATCCAGCCCCGGTAGAAGAGCTCCTCCGGAAGGGCGACCGCCAGGAACTGGACCAGGGCCGCGAGCACGAACCCCGGCGGGACCCGGGGCACGAACCGGACCTCGAACCCGGCCAGGCGTGCCCCTCCGACGAGTGCCGCCGCGAAGACGGGGAGCACCACGAGCGAGACGGCCAGGCCGGTCGCGGCGCCCCTGCCCCACGCCTGCCACGTCCGGCGATCCCCGGCGCCCCACCAGGGCAGCGCGTAGTCCTGCCATCCCTCCCCCCGCAGCCGGATCTTCCGGTCGGGGACGAGGATGAAGAGGAGCGCGGCGACCCCGGCCAGGTTGGCACGGAGGAGCCCGGTGGGCTCCACGGCCCCGACCGCCGAAGCCGCCGCGATGCCGCCGACGACCAGGCACCAGGAGAGCAGGAGCTCCTTCGTCGTCGGGGGCGGGGCCCAGGCTGGCGAGTCGGGTGCTATCCTTCGCATCATGCCCCACGCGGCGATGGAGCGCGAACCGGCGGTCTCCGGGCGCTTCTACCCTTCCGACCCCGCCGACCTGGCCCGGGAGGTGCGCGCCTACCTGGCCCCGTCGCCTGGGGCGGGCCGTGCACCGGCGGCCTCCCGTCCGGCCCTGGGCGTCGTCGCCCCCCACGCGGGCTACGTCTACTCGGGAGCGGTTGCCGGGGCGACCTTCGCCCGGGTCGAGGTCCCGGACCGGGTGGTGCTCCTCTGCCCCAACCACACCGGTTCCGGCGCGCGGGTGGCGGCCTGGCCGGGCGGCTCGTGGCGGATGCCGCTCGGCCCCGTGCCGGTGAACGTGGAGATGACGGGGGAGATCGTCGCGGCCGGGCTCGCGACCCCCGACCGCGAGGCACACCGGCGCGAGCACGCGCTCGAGGTGGAGCTCCCCTTCCTCCAGGTGCGCAACCCGGCCGTCTCCATCGCCGCCCTCTGCGTCGGGCACCTCCCCTTCGCGCGCTGCCGGGAGATCGGGGAGGGGCTCGCCCGGGTGGCGCGGCGCCACGGGGCGCTCCTGGTGGCATCGAGCGACATGAGCCACCACCTCCCGGCGGCCGTGGCGCGGGAGAAGGACGGGATGGCGATCGAGCGGATGCTGGCGCTCGACCCGCAGGGCCTCCACGAGGTGGTCACCCGGGAGGAGATCTCCATGTGCGGGTTCGTGCCAGCGACCATCCTCCTCGTGGCGGCGATCGCCGAGGGCGCCCGTGCGGCGGAGCTCGTCCGCTACGCCACCTCCGGGGACGTGACGGGCGACCCGGGCAGCGTGGTGGGGTACGCCGGGCTCGTCCTCTCCTGAAGTCCGCTCCTGTGCTAGCTTGCGCGCCCATGAGCGCACCGGTCCGCGTCCGATTCGCCCCCTCCCCCACCGGCTACCTCCACATCGGTGGGGCCCGCACGGCCCTCCTCAACTGGCTGTGGGCCCGCCACACGGGCGGCACCTTCGTGCTCCGGATCGAGGACACCGACCGGGAGCGCTCCACCGACGAGGCGGTCCGCGCCATCCTCGACGGGATGCGCTGGCTCGGTCTCGACTGGGACGAAGGGCCCGACATCGGGGGGCGCTACGGCCCCTACTTCCAGATGCTGCGGCTCGACATCTACCGCGCCTACGCGGAGCAGCTCGTGAAGGCCGGCAAGGCCTACGCCTGCTACTGCACGAAGGAGGACCTCGACGCCCAGCGCGAGGTGGCGCGCGCCGAGAAGCGCCAGTTCCTCTACCCGGGCACCTGCCGCGACCTCCCCTACGACCCGTCGCGCCGCCACGTCATCCGGTTCCGCCTCCCCAAGCTGCTCGAGGTCACCTTCACCGACCTCGTGAAGGGGCCCATCACCCGCCCCGGCTCGACCCTCCAGGACGAGGTCATCGTCCGGGCCGACGGGGTGCCGCTCTACAACTTCGGCGCCGTGGTCGACGACGTCACCATGGAGATCAACCTGGTCTCCCGGGGCGACGACCACGTGAACAACACCGCCATCCAGGTGCTCCTCTACGAGGCGCTCGGATACCCGGTCCCCGCCTTCGCCCACCTGCCGATGATCCTCGGCGCCGACAAGACGCGCCTCTCCAAGCGGCACGGGGCCACCAGCGTGACCGCCTACCGCGACATGGGCTTCCTCCCCGAGGCGGTGGTCAACTACCTGGTGCGCCTCGGCTGGTCCCACGGCGACCAGGAGATCTTCACGATGGGTGAGATGGTGAAGCACTTCGGGTATGACCACGTGGGCGCGACCGCCGGGGTCTTCAACCCGGACAAGATGGTCTGGGTGAACCAGACCTGGATCAAGTCGCTCACCCCGGCCGAGCTGGCCCGGCGGGCCGTTCCCTACTACCAGGCCGCCGGCCTCGCCGTGGAAGGGGACGCGCGCCTCCCCGACGTGGCGAAGGCGTTCCAGGAGCGGGCCAAGACGCTCGTCGACCTGGTGGCCCAGTCCCGGTACCTCTTCGCGCCGGTCGAGATGGATCCGAAGGCCCGCGAGAAGTTCCTCGTCCCCGACGCCGCCCCGGTGCTGCAGGGCATCCGGGACGGCCTCGCGGCGAGCGCCACGGTCGACGCCGCCGGGCTCGAGAAGCTCTTCCACGACGTGGCGGCGGGGCGGTCGCTCGGCCTCGGCAAGGTGGCCCAGCCGGTCCGGGTCGCGCTCACCGGCGGCACCGCCTCCCCCGGGATCTACGACGTCGTGCTCCTGCTCGGGCGGGAGGAGTCGCTCCGCCGGCTCGACGCCGCGCTCGCGCTCGCGGCCAGCTGATCCGGCGGCCCGGCGGGGCAGGGGCGCCGAGGCGATATCGACCCTGCTGGAGCATGCTCCCGGTCGCCGTCCCGGTTAACTACCCCGGACACCCGTCCGAGGAGTGCCGATGGACCGCCCACCCGACGTCGACCCGCTGGAAACCCGTGAGTGGCTCGACGCTCTCGAGGGTGTCATCACCCGGGAAGGTCCGGACCGGGCCCACTGGCTCATCGAGCAACTGATCGACCGGGCGCGCCGTTCCGGCGCCTACCTCCCCTTCTCGGCCAACACCGGCTACGTGAACACCATCCCGGTGGAGCGGCAGCCGCCGCTCCCGGGCGACTTCGCGCTCGAGCAGCGCATCCGCCACTTCATCCGCTGGAACGCCATGGCCATGGTGGTGCGCGCCAACCGGACCACCAACGTGGGCGGCCACATCGCCAGCTTCGCGTCGGCGGCCATGCTCTACGACGTCGGCTACAACCACTTCTGGCGAGCCGGGACGAAGGACCAGGGCGGCGACCTGGTCTTCATCCAGGGCCACTCGGCCCCCGGGATCTACGCCCGCGCCTTCCTGCTGGGGCTCCTCACCGAGGACCAGCTAGACCGCTACCGGCAGGAGGTCGACGGCAAGGGGATCTCCTCCTACCCGCACCCCTGGCTCATGCCGTCGTTCTGGAACTTCCCCACGGTCTCGATGGGGCTCGGCCCCCTCATGGCCATCTACCAGGCCCGCTTCATGAAGTACCTCGACGACCGCGGCCTCGCGCGGACCGAGGGGCGGAAGGTCTGGGCGCTCACCGGCGACGGCGAGATGGACGAGCCGGAGGCCATGGGCGCCATCGGGATGGCCGGCCGGGAGAAGCTCGACAACCTGGTCTTCGTGGTCAACGCGAACCTCCAGCGGCTCGACGGACCGGTCCGCGGCAACGGGAAGATCATCCAGGAACTGGAGAGCGAGTTCCGCGGCGCCGGGTGGAACGTCATCAAGGTCATCTGGGGACGCCACTGGGACCCGCTGCTGGCCCGCGACAGGAACGGGGCCCTGCAGCGCCGCATGATGGCGGCCGTGGACGGCGACTACCAGGCCTACAAGTCGAAGGACGGCGCCTTCGTCCGCGAGCATTTCTTCAACACGCCGGAGCTCCGGGCCATGGTGGCCGACTACTCCGACGAGGACGTCTGGAACCTGAACCGCGGCGGGCACGACCCCTTCAAGGTCTTCGCCGCCTACCAGGCCGCCATGCAGCACCGGGGCGAGCCCACCCTCATCCTCGCCAAGACCGTGAAGGGCTACGGCATGGGGGAGTCCGGCGAGGCCCAGAACATCACCCACCAGCAGAAGAAGATGTCGGTGGAGGCCATCCGGCGGTTCCGCGACCGCTTCCAGATCCCGGTGCCCGACGACCGGCTGGCCGACGTTCCCTACGTGAAGTTCGAGGAGGGCTCGAAGGAGCTCGAGTACTTGAAGGCCCGCCGGACCGTGCTGGGCGGCGACCGGCCGAAGCGCCGGCGCAAGTCCTCCCCGCTCCCGGTGCCGCCACTCGCCACCTTCGCCCGGGTGCTCGAGGGCAGCGGCGACCGCGACATCTCGACCACCATGGCCTTCGTGCAGTTCCTCCAGATCCTGCTCCGCGACAAGGCCGTCGGCCCGCACGTCGTGCCCATCGTGGCCGACGAGTCGCGCACCTTCGGCATGGAGGGCATGTTCCGGCAGCTCGGGATCTGGAGCCACGTGGGGCAGCTCTACACGCCGCAGGACGCCGACCAGCTGGCCTTCTACAGGGAGGACAAGAAGGGGCAGATCCTCCAGGAGGGCATCAACGAGGCCGGCGCCATGGCCGACTGGATCGCCGCCGCCACGTCCTACTCGGTCCACGGCGTACCGATGATCCCCTTCTACATCTTCTACTCGATGTTCGGATTCCAGCGGGTCGGCGACCTGGCTTACGCGGCCGGCGACATGCGGGCGCGCGGGTTCCTCCTCGGCGGGACCTCGGGCCGCACCACGCTCAACGGCGAGGGGCTCCAGCACCAGGATGGCCACTCCCACCTCATCTCGGCCACCATCCCCAACGCCGTCTCCTACGACCCGGCCTTCGGGTACGAGGTCGCGGTGATCCTGCAGGACGGGATGCGCCGGATGTACGAGGCGCAGGAGGACGTCTACTACTACCTGACCCTGCTCAACGAGAACCACCGGCAGCCGGCCATGCCCGCCGGGGTCGAGGACGGGATCCGGCGCGGCCTCTATCTCTTCCGCAAGGGGGCCGACGCCCCGAAGGCGCCCCGGGTGCAGCTCCTCGGCTCGGGCGCGATCTTCCACGAGGTCGCGGCGGCGGCGGAACTCCTGAGAACCGACTGGGGCGTCGAGTCTGACCTGTGGAGCGCCCCGAGCTTCACCGAGCTGGCCCGGCAAGGGAACGCGATCGCGCGGCAGAACCTCCTCCACCCCGGCGCGAAGCCGGCGCCCTCCTTCGTCGAGGAGCGGCTCGCCGGGACGAAGGGGCCCGTCGTGGCCGCCACCGACTACATGCGCGCCTACGCCGAGCAGATCCGCGCCTTCGTGCCGCGCCGCTACGTCGTGCTCGGCACCGATGGCTTCGGCCGCGCCGACACCCGGGAGAAGCTGCGCGGCTTCTTCGAGGTGGACCGGTTCCACGTCGTCGTCGCGGCCCTGAAGGCGCTCGCCGACGAGGGAACCCTTCCCGCGGAGCGCGCCGCCGAGGCCATGAAGAAGTACGGCGTCGACGGCTCCCGCCCCGCTCCCTGGACGGTGTGACCATGAGCCTGCTCGAGGTGCGGGTCCCGAACATCGGCGGATTCAAGGACGTCGGGGTCGTCGAGATCCTGGTGAAGCCGGGCGAACCCGTGGCGGCGGACGCGTCGCTCGTCACGCTGGAGTCGGACAAGGCGACGATGGACGTGCCCTCCCCCGTCGCGGGGACGGTGCGGGAGATCCGGGTGAAGGTCGGCGACCGGGTGGGCGAGGGGTCGCTCGTGATCCTGCTCGAGTCGGTCGAGGGGGCCGTGGCGTTGGCTGCGGCCGCACCCGTCGCCGCGCCCGTCGCCGCACCCGTGGCCGTGGCCGCTCCGGCTCCCGTGACCACGACCGTCTCGTCCGGCGTGGCTCACGCGTCTCCTTCGGTCCGCAAGGTGGCGCGCGAGCTCGGCGTGGACCTGTCCCGCGTGACCGGCACCGGCCCGCGTGGACGTGTCCTGCAGGAGGACGTGCAGAAGTTCGTGAAACAGTCCCTGGCCGGTCAGGTGGCTGGAGGCACCGGGCTCGACCTGCTCCCGTGGCCCCGGATCGACTTCGCCCGCTTCGGCCCGGTGGAGACCCGCCCGCTGGCCCGGATCCGCAAGATCGCCGGCGCCAACCTGGCTCGCAACTGGGTGATGATCCCGCACGTCACCCAGTTCGACGAGGCCGACGTGACCGACCTCGAGGACTTCCGGACCCGGCTGAACGCCGAAGTCGGCGCGAAGGGGCCCAAGGTGACGCTGCTCGCCTTTCTGGTGAAGGCGTGCGTCGTGGCGCTCCAGCGCTTCCCGGAGTTCAATTCCTCCCTCGACGGCGACAGCCTGGTGCTGAAGCGCTACTGGAACGTCGGCTTCGCCGCCGACACGCCGAACGGTCTCGTCGTCCCGGTGGTCCGCGACGCCGACCGCAAGGGGGTGCTCGACATCGCGCGGGAGCTGGGCGAGCTCTCCGCCCGGGCGCGCGACGGGAAGCTCGCCGCTGCCGACATCCAGGGCGGAACCTTCTCCATCTCCAGCCTGGGCGGCATCGGGGGCACGGCCTTCACCCCGATCGTGAACGCGCCGGAGGTGGCGATCCTCGGCGCGTCGCGTGTCGCGGTCCGCCCGGTCTGGGACGGGGAGAAGTTCGCGCCCCGGAAGATGTTGCCGCTCTCCCTCTCCTACGACCACCGGGTCATCGACGGCGCGGCCGGCGCACGGTTCACCACGTTCCTGGGCGAACTCCTGCGGGACCTGCGCCGGGCCATGCTGTAGCCCGAAGGTGCGGGGGCGCCCTCAGGAGAACGGGAGCAGCCCGAGGTCGAGCGGGACGATCCGACGCGGCGGTTCGGCGTGGAGCGACTCTCCCGCGAGCACCCGCTCGTAGGCCCTCAGGTATCCATCGGTCATCGTCCCGGACCCGAACCACGCCACCGCGTGGCCGTGGCAGCGGCGGGGGTCGAACCGCGCCGAGTTTCGAACCGCCTCGGCCAGTTCCTCGGCCCCGGTGGCGAGGACGCCGACGTCGGGCGTGACGATCTCGGGGAGCGAGCCGTACGGGGTCCCGAACACCGGGCAGCCGTGGAAGAGGCTCTCCACGATGGAGAGCCCGAAGGGTTCCCGCCAGCGCACGGGCAGGAGCAGCCCCTTCGACCCGGAGAGCAGCATCCGCTTCTCCTCCGCCCCCACCCATCCGTGGAAGCGGACCCGCCGCGACAGGGTGAACCGGAATCCCATCCGGAAGTTGAGCCGGAATCCGCCGGCGACGTGAAGCTCCTCGCCGGCGAGCCGTGCCACGCGGATCGCGCCTCGGAGGTTCTTCACCTTCCACGCGCCGTCGCCGAGGAAGTGGACCCAGGAGCGGCGGACGTCGAGCTGGGCGGGGCCGTACTCGCTCCAGTCGACCCCGTTGTGGACGAAGATCGTGGAGCCGAACCTGGAGGCCTGGTCCCGGGAGACGAAGACCGTGTTCCGGTCGAGCTCGACGAGGCGCGATCCGGACCCGTGCAGGGTGGTCAGGTGCGGGCGGGCGACCGATTCGCCGGCGGGCAGCTGGTGCTGCAGGTGGACGATGTCGGCGTCGGCCGGCAGCTGGGCATCGAGCGGACGGCCCGGGTCGTGGCGGATCACCCGGGCGAACGGGCAGGTGCCGTCCTTCACCAGGAACGTGACCTCGTGGCCACGTGCGGCGAGTTCCTTCCCGAGCCACCACATGACCCGCTCGGTGCCGCCGTAGCCGGTGGCCGGCAACGTACCGGAGGTGTGAGCGAGGACCACCTTCATCGAAGAACCGCGGTCCTCGTCGCCGCCCCCGCGCTCGTCACGCCCGGCATGATAGTCGAAGCAGGCTCGCCCCCCTCCACCGGGGGTCGCCGGCGCGCCCCCGGGTCTTGGCGGCTTCGTGCACTCACCCCGGTGATCTACCCCCGCACCGAGGAATCGTTAAGGATTTTCGGGACCGGCCTCCTCCGCCGCGTGGCACGTGTCGTGCTCTACAGTTCTTCGCTCGCATGGGGGGAGCGGCACACAACGGCGCACACGTGCTCACCCTCGAACCCGACGACGTCGCGACCTGGAACCGGCTCCTGCCGGAGGTCCTCTCCGGTCGAGCCCGGCCGGCCGGTCCGCTGGAACGGCAGCTCCCCGAGGAGCAGGTCGGAGCCTTCCGGTTCTTCGCCGGTACGGCCCTCGCCTCCCGTTCCGCGCTGGAGGCGGAGGCCTGGCTCGATGCCGGAGCCGAGGCCGATGGCGCCGAGCTCCGGGCCAACGACTACCTGGCCGGCCTCATCCACCGGTGCGGTCACCTCGAGGCGCCCGAGAGCGCCTTCACCGACCCCCGGGCCTACGTCCACTTCGCCTCGCTCCCGGCCATGCGGGCCTGCCGCGCCGAGTTCGTGAGCTTCGCCGTCGACTCACTCCCGTCCGAGTCGGGGGCGCTGCGGGTGCTCGACGTCGGCTGCGGGGACGGCGGACTCCTGGCCGAGCTCCTGCCCGCGCTGCTCGAGGCGGGGCGCTGGGACGAGGTGGCCGGCATCACCCTCCTCGACCCCTCCCCCGACATGATCTCCGTCGCCAAGGCCCGCCTCGCGGCCGAGTGGCCGGACGCCCGGGTCGACTCGCGGGTCGCCCGGCTGGAGCACGTGGCCGCGGCGCTGCACGGGCGGTACGACCTCGTGGTGGGCTCCCTTTCCCTGCACCACATGCCGATCGAGGTGAAGCGGCGCGCGCTCTCGGCGCTCGCACCTTCGATCGATCACCTCCTCCTCCTCGAGCTCGACGCCGACCACGACTCGCCGGAGGTGGGATCCCCCCACCTGGCCGCCTCGGTCCACCAGACCTACGGCTGGATGCTCGCCCAGATCCTGGGGCCCGACCGGCCCGACGACGTGGCACGGGAGAGCGCCGACCAGTTCGTGGCGCCGGAACTGGTCTCGCTCCTCACCCAGCCCCGCGGCGACCGCAGCGAGTACCACATGCGGCGGGAGCGCTGGCTGGAGCTGCTCTCCGTCGCCATGGGGCCGGACATCCGGCCGCTCGGGACCCGAACCGCGCTCGCGACGCCGCACGCCGACCTCTTCGCGATGCACGTCGGCCGGCTGGGGTAGCCGGGACCGGTCGACGCCCACCGCCCCGGGCCGGGCGTCTGGTATCTTCGCCGGCCATGTCCCGCTCCCGAAAGGTCCGCCGCCCCGCACGGGCCGCGCCCGCCGAGCGGACCGTGCGTCCGGCGCCGGGTTCCGGGATGGCCGCCCGGGTCGCCCTGCCCGTGGGAGTCATCCTCCTCCTCGGACTCCTCGCCTACTCCAGCTCGCTCCAGGGCGAGTTCGTCTTCGACGACATCGAGCAGCTGGTCCTGAACCCGACCATCCGGGACCTGGGCGCCTTCCTGGGACCGGCCGGCTACCGTGCACAGCCGCACCGGTACATGGCCTATCTCAGCTTCGCGCTGAACCACCGACTGGGCGGCTACGAACCCATCGGCTGGCATGTGGTGAACCTGGCCATCCACCTCGCGAACGCGCTGCTCGTCTGGCAGCTCGTCCGGCTGGCCTTCCGATCGCCCCGTCTCCGCGGGTCGGCGCTCGCATCCTCTGCGGATGCCATCGCCTTCGCATCCGGCGCCCTCTTCGTGGCCCACCCGCTCGCCACGCAGGCGGTCAGCTACGTGGTGCAGCGGATCACCTCGCTCGCGACCCTCTTCTACCTGCTCGCCGTCGTGCTCTACCTGGCCTGGCGGCTCCGGCCTCCCGGCCGGGGACGGATCTTCCTCTACGCCGGGGTGCTCGCCTGCTCCCTGCTCGCCTTCCGGACGAAGGAGATCGCCTTCACGCTCCCGGTGGCGATCGCGCTCGTGGAGTGGGCGTTCCTCGAGGGAGGGGCGCGGCGCTGGCTGCCCGTCCTGCCCGTCGCGGCCCTGGCCCTGGTCATCCCGCTCACGCTCGTCGACCTGGGCAGGCCGACCGGGGACCTGCTCGCTTCGGCCGACACGGGCACGCGGGTCCAGACGGTGACCTCGCGCGCCGACTACCTGCGGACCGAGGCGGTCGTGGTCGTTCGCTACCTCGGCCTCCTGGTCGTGCCGGTCGGGCAGGTGCTCGACCATGACGTTGCGATCCGCACCTCCTGGCTCGCACCGGACGTCGCCGCCTCCACGCTCCTTCTCCTGGCCCTGGCGGCTCTGGCGACCTGGCTCGCCTGGCGGTCCCGTCCCGGGGGAACGCGCCCCCCGCTCGACCCCGCGGTCCGCCTGGTGGCGCTCGGGATCGCCTGGTTCTTCGTGGCCCTCTCGGTCGAGTCCAGCGTGATCCCGATCGCCGACGTCATGAACGAGCACCGGATGTACCTCCCGTCGGCCGGCCTCCTCCCCGCGGCGGCGACGGCGGCCGCCCTCCTCTTCCTCCGCGTCGCCCCCCTCCACGTGGCGCGGGACACCGCCCTGGCAGGGGCGATCGCCGGGGCCGTCCTGGGTGTCGTGACCTGGAACCGGAACCTCGTGTGGCAGACCGAGATCTCGCTCTGGAACGACGTCGCCGAGAAGTCTCCCCGCCACTGGCGGGCGCTCAAGAACCTGTCCAACAACTACTTCAAGCAGGGGCGCATCCCGGAGGCGATCTCGGCACTGCGCAGGCACGTCGAGATCTTCCCCGACGAGCCGGTGAGCCACATGCAGCTCGGGGTGGGGCTCTACGTGGCCCGCCAGCCGATCGAGGCAGAGATGGAGCTCCGGAAGGCGGTCGATCTCGGGCCGAACGAGCCCGACATGCTCTTCAACCTGGCCTTCTTCCTGATCGAGATGGGGCGGAGGCCGGAGGCCCGGCCCTACCTCGAGCGGCTGATCCCGCTCGAGAAGGATCCCGAGCGGCGGAAGTGGGCCGAGGGCGAGCTGGCGAGGTGACGCTTCACCGGGGCGCGAACGGGTCCGAGAAGCGGGGATCCCGGAGGAAAACCTCGTCGGTCAGCGCCTCGAGGAAGGCGACGAGGTCGGCCTTCTCCGCGTCGGTGACCGCGAACGGCCGGAGGAGCGGGCTCTGGATCGGACTCGGCACGCCGGTCTGCATCCGCACCCGTCCACCGGCGGCGAAGATGTCGATCACCTCGGACAGGGTGGCGACGCTGCCGTCGTGCATGTACGGCGCGGTCACGGCGACGTTGCGCAGCGGCGGGGTGCGGAACCTGCCCATGTCCTCGGGCCGGAAGGTGAGCGCCTCGAGGCCGGTCCCGCCGGGCGGGTAGGCGCCGCGGCCGTCCTCGTCGTAGAGGCCGACGTTGTGGAAGGGGAACGGGTTGCCGGGGGCGCCCGGGGCGCTGGCCGCGTCCGTGAAGGCGAAGCCGGAGTGGCACCGCGCGCAGCCGACCCGGTCGGAGAAGAAGAGCTCCATGCCCCGCCGGGCCGGCGCGGAGAGCGCCGTGGCATCGCCGCGCTGGTACCGGTCGTAGGGCGAATTGCCCGAGATGAGCGTCCGCTCGAAGGCGGCGATGGCCTTCGCGATGTTCGGGTAGGTGAAGGGATCCGCCGCCTCGGGGAAGGAGGCGCGGAAGAGCCTGGGGTACTCCGGGTCCAGCGCCAGGCGCGCCGCCACCAGGCCTTCCATCCCGCTGATGCCGAGCTCCACGGGGTCGCTCCCCGTCATGGGCACGAGCGCCTGGATCTCGAGGCTCGGCACGACCGAGTTGGCCCAGGTGAAGGCTCCGAACCAGGCCAGGTTGGCGATCTGCTGGGGCCCACGGGGATGCAGCATCCCGGTGGAACCCAGGCCCCTGGCTCGACCATCGGTGAAAGCGAGCTCCTGCCGGTGGCAGCTGGCGCAGGAGAAGGTCTGGTTCCCCGAGAGGCGCGTGTCGTAGAAGAGGCGCCGCCCGAGCTCCACCTTCACCGCGCTCATCGGGTTGTCGGCCGGGACCTCCGGGACCGGAAAGCCGGCGGGGAGGTTCCAGTCGTATCCCGCGCCGGGGGGCGGAGGGGGCTCACCGCCGCCGCAGCCCGCGACGAGCGCGGCCGCGACGACGGCGATTCCGATGCGTGCGTGCATGGTTCCTCCGCCCTCCATCCGCTACTTCGTGACCAGCCGGAAGGCGGTCTGCGTGCCCGGCGGGGTGGCCCCGAAGGGGAGCCCGAGCTTCGGGAAGATCGGGGCGCACTCGGGGTCGGTCGCGCCCGACATGCAACCGGGGGCGCCGCCGCCGTCGGCGGTGTCGAAGTTGGTGGACGCGAAGAGCACCGCGATGTCGAGCGCCACGGCCTGGGTGCTGGCGTTGAAGGAGGCGAAGCTCGCCGCGGGAACGTTGAGCGTCGTGCAGGAAGCGGTCGAGAAGTCTCCAGGGGTCGCGAGCGTGCATCCGGTCGAACCGAGGTGGAAGTTGAAGGTGAAGGGAGTCGCGCGGTTGATGAGGCCGTCGACCTTCACGAACTTGTAGCCGCTGGTCCAGCTCCAGTACATGGCCGAGTTGGAGAGCGGCGGGTTGGCGGCCTGGTAGTTCAGGTGGTTCGAGGCGGTGGGGACGCCCACGTCGAACTTGAGGCCCACGTAGGTTCCGGGCGCAACGGTTCCCTGGACGGCCTTGTTCATCTCGAGCGTGCCGCCCGTGCAGTTCCCGGTACCATTCTCGAAGTCGAGGAGCGCGACCCCGTATCCCTGCCAGAAGCTGGAATCGAGGGTGACCGGGGCCTCGCCCCCGTTCGCGTCGACCAGCCGGACGTTGGAGACGTAGAACCGGAAGTCCTTCGGGATCCACGGGAGCGTCCCGGTTCCGATGGTGTAGCCGGCCGTGTCGGCGCAGCTGAAGGCCTGGTTGCCGACCAGCGCCTTGAAGTCGATGGTGACGGGCTGCGGGTCGTTGCTGGTCCCGCCACAGGCGGCGGACAGCATGGTTGCTGCGACGAGTGCTGCGGTCTGGATGCGATTCATCGTGTCGTGCCTCCCTGGCAACATGGACGAAGGAAGTCCACGTTTACCTGGCCCGACGCCAGGCGGAAAGCCCACGAGATGCGGCTTGTTGTCGCAGCGGACCGGAACAGGTAGCCGTCATGCACGCCGACCGTCAGTGAATACGACGGCGGCCCCGTCCACCCCGGATCGGCCCCCGGGGGGCGGGGATCGGACCGGCGAACGAGGCCGCATGCACCATCGGCGATCAACGCTCCGTGACGACCTGGTCTGACGGATAACCGCCCATCGTGCCCAGTCGCCCGTAGACGGCAGCGGTGGTGCCGGTCATGCACATGTTGCCCATCATTCCGCCGGCGGCGCAGTCCCCGTAGGCCAGGACGGCGATCTGGCTGGCCCCCAGCGCGGTGGTCGGACCGGTCGCCGTGTTCACGAAGATCATCGCGTAGGCGTTGCCCACCCCGCTCGGCTTCGGGTTCGGCTCGCCCGCGCCCTGCCCGTAGTACGTGGTGAGACCGGGGGCGAAGCCGTACGGGTCAAAGGTATTGACGGTGTCCAACATGAACGTCGTCACCAGCAGCCCGCGCACGCCGGCGACCGCGACCTCCTCGGAGGAGAGCTGGTGGGGGAGGGTCAGTTTCGTCGGGGTCGCCCCGGTCATCACCTCGGTCAACGTGCCCCGGAGGTTGGAGACCTCCTTGTGGGTAACGTCGTAGGTGAAGGTTCCCTCGAAGACCGTTGTGTGGGTCGCGAGCATCATGCTCGGCTCGGTGAAGGTCTCGACCACCGAGTAGAACCGCAGGGCTCCGGTCGTCGCGGGGGTCGAGCTCCCGTCGGCGCTGTTGGCGACGACGGCATAGGTGTATGCGGTCGCGACGGTCAGGCCGGTCACCGTGATCGGCGAGGACGTGCCGATCGCCGTGATTCCACCCGGGGTGATGGTCACGGTGTAGCCCGTGATGGCGCTCGTGCCGGCCGAGGCCGGGGCGGTGAAGCTCACCACGGCTGTCCCGGCCGTCGCGCCCGGCGCCACGCTGACGCCGGTCGGCGACCCGGGCGGGGTCCCAGTGCTGCTGGATCCGCACGCGGAGAGGAAAACGGCGAGGGTGACTGCCAGGAGGATTCCAGGAATTCTCATTGCGGGGGCTCCTCGAACAGGGGGCGGTGGCGCCGTGCCAGCACGGCGGAGATCTTGCGCAGGATAGATTCCCTCGCGAGTGCTGGCCCTGCGACACGTGGCCGCACCCCTCCTGCGACATTTGGCCGCACCGGGAGGGGGCTCCGGACGGGTAGGTTCGACGTTCCCGCCGCCGAATGGGGGCGAGCGCCTGCGGACATGACGAGACCTCGCCCGACATGCGCCGCCGCGCTGCTGCTCCTCCTGCCGCTCCTCGCCCTCGCGGAGGACGAGCCGAAGCGGGAGGTGACCCTCGACGAGGTCGTGATCGACAACCCGAGCCTCCAGGCCAAGGACTCCACGCTCGGTTCGTCCGGGCCCGGGAAGGCCGACCTGGACGCGCGGAAGTCCACGACCGGCGATGCCGCCGACCTGCTCCGGGGGGTCCCCGGCGTGAGCCTCGGTGGCGCCGGCGGCATCTCGAGCCTGCCGGCGATCCATGGCCTGTCGGACGACCGCCTCCGCATCCAGATCGACGGCGCGGACCCGGTGGCCGCCTGCCCCAACCACATGAACTCGCCGCTCTCCTACGCGGACCCGAGCCGCATCGAGAGCGTGACGGTCTACTCCGGGATCACGCCGGTCAGCGTGGGCGGGGACAGCATCGGCGGATCGATCCAGGTGAAGTCCGCACCGCCCCGCTTCGCGACCCCGTCGGACCCGTTCCTCGCCAGCGGACTGCTCGGCTCGTTTTACCGGAGCAACGGAAACGTCTTCGGCTACACGGTGGGGGCGACCATCGCCGGGGAGTGGGTGAACCTCACCATCGGGCAGTCCGACTCCCGCTCCGAGAACTTCAAGGCTGCCGGGAACTTCAAGCCCGCCGCCCCCGGCACGGAGGGTGGCCCCATCATCCCGGGCGACGTGGTCGGGTCCTCCGCGTACCACGGCACCATCCGGCGGACGCTCGGGCTCGCCCTGCGCATCCCGGGTCACCTCCTCCAGATCGAGGCCGGGCAGCAGACGGTCGGGTTCGAGGGGTTCCCGAACCAGCGCATGGACATGACGTACAACGACAACTGGAACCTGTCCTTGCGCTACACCGGGTCGTTCGACTGGGGCGACCTCGAGGGACGACTCAGCTACCAGGACACGCGCCACAAGATGGACATGGGACCGGACCGCTTCTCCTACGGCACCGGGATGCCCATGGACACGGATGCGCGCACCCGGGGAGCGCTGGTGCGGGCCAGCATCATCCTGTCCGACCGGCACCTCCTGCGGGTCGGCGCGGAGTACCAGTCCCACGTCCTCTACGACTTCTGGCCGCCGGTGGGCGGCACGATGGGCCCGAACACCTTCTGGAACGTCGACTACGGCCAGCGCCAGCGGATCGACGCCTACGCCGAGTGGGAGGCGCACTGGACGGATGCCTGGATCGGGCAACTCGGCCTCCGCAGCAACACGGTGGTGACCGATGCCGGACCGGTCCAGGGCTACGACGACTCCTTGCCCGCCTGGGGCATCGACGCCGCCGCGTTCAACGCCTCGCCGCACCGTCGCACCGACCTGAACTGGGACCTCTCGGCGCTGGCGCGGTACACGCCCGACCCCACGCAGACCTACGAGGGGGGCTACGCGCGCAAGTCCCGCTCCCCCAACCTCTACCAGCGCTACCCGTGGTCGACGAACCCGATGGCCGCGCTCATGAACAACCTGGTGGGGGACGGGAACGGGTACGTGGGGCTCATCGGGCTGGCCCCCGAGGTCGCCCACACCGTCAGCGTCACCGGCGACTGGCACGACGCCGACCGGGCCCGGTGGGGCGTGAAGGCCACCGCCTACTACACCTACGTCCACGACTTCATCGACGCGAAGCGTTGCGACTTCGGCCAGTGCGGACCCGACAACGTGACCGCCACCGACGCCTTCGTCCTGCTCCAGTACGTGAACCAGCCGGCCCGGCTCTACGGGCTCGACCTCTCGGCCCGGCTGCTGCTCGCCTCGGGCGCCTCCTGGGGAAGCCTCACCACCAACCTCGCGCTGGGGTTCGTCCGCGGCGACAACCTCGCCACCGGGGACGGGCTCTACAACATCATGCCGGTGAACGCGCTGCTCGGCCTCGTCTACCAGCTGGGCACCTGGACCACCACCGCCGAGGTCCTGGCGGTGGCGGCGAAGAGCCACGTCTCCCAGGTCCGCAACGAGATCCCGACGGGCGGCTACGGCGTGGTCAACCTGCGCACCAGCTACGAGTGGAAGTTCCTCCGGGTCGACGCCGGGATCGAGAACCTCCTCGACCGGCTCTACGCCAACCCGCAGGGGGGAGCCTACGTCGGCCAGGGCCCCTCGATGAGCACCACCGGGATCCCCTGGGGCATCGCCGTTCCCGGCCCGGCACGATCGTTCAACCTCGCCGTGAAGCTCCAGTTCTGAACCGCCGCCCCCCGAGACCGCGCATGCGCCGCTCCACGAATCCAGTTCCCCTCCTCCTCACCGCCCTGGCGATCGCGGCGCTGGGCGGATGCAACGAGGGTCCCCGGATCGAGGCGCGCCCGCAGGTCATCACCTTCGCTCCCGCTCCCTCACCCGCCGTCAACCAGTCCTCGGCGACCGTGTCGGCCACGGCCAGCTCCGGCCTCCCGGTCCGGTACTCCACGAGGACCCCGCTCCTCTGCTCGGTCGACGGGGCCAGCGGCGTCGTCTCCGCGACGGCATCCGGAGCTTGCACCGTCGCAGCCGGCCAGTCCGGCGACGCCACCTACGCCGCGGCCTTCCCGGCCACCCAGGACGTGACCTTCCGGTTCCAGGGGGTGATCACGTTCGACCCCGCCCCTTCGCTGGGCGTGTACGACCAGGGGACGGTCCGCGCCGTCGAGAGCGCCGGCCTGCCGGTCGGCTACGCCAGCGCCACGGCGGCGACCTGCTCGGTCGACGCCGCCACCGGGCTCGCGGTCGCCATCGCCACCGGCGATTGCACCATCGTCGCCAGCGCGGGGGACGTCCACGCCTCCCTGACGTTCGCCATCACCGCGCCCCCCGCGCCCCAGGTCCCCGGTGCGCCGTCCGGGGTCACCGCCACGGCGGGCGGGCTGCCGGCCACCGTGACGGTACGGATGGGCGGGGTCCAGGCCGGCGGAAGCCCCCTCGCCGGCTTCACGGTCACGTCGAGCCCGCCGGGCGTGACGGCGACCGGGGCGACCCAGCCGGTCACCGCCACCTGCCCCTCGTCCTGCACCGGATACCGGTTCACCCTGGCGGCGACCAATGCCGTCGGGACGGGCCCGGCTTCCGCCCCGGCCGAGCTGGTCACCCGGTACGACGTGGTCACCGTCTTCCGCGAGCCGGACACCCAGCCCAACGACTCGATCTTCATCGGGTCCTACGCGTTCAACGCCAGCACCGGCGTCGTGTCGGATCTCCACGGGCGGCTGAGCGAGGCCATGACCGGGGGGCCGGTCCCCTACCCGGACGACACGATGACCTGGCTCGACCTCGGTCACCAGCTGTCCGCACTCCCCGTCACCCTCGACGGCGCGGACGGGTGGCTCGTCACCACCTTCCGGCACGGCACCACCGACACGCTCTCCTCGGACCCGAGGTTCGGCGGCACCGACGGATGGGCACCCGGCTCCGGGTCGGCGCTCCACTGGGGGTTCCCGGGGGGCGCCAACCCCGGGAACGCCTACGTCCGGATCTTCGTGGACGCGGCCGAGCCGACCGCGGCGCCGACGCCGGGGCAGATCGCCAAGCTCGCCTACGCCGACTGCGCCCCTGGCGGGATGATGGGGGCGACCTGCATGACCGGGACCTCCGAGGCGGGATACGGCACGGTCGGGTCGATGGGCGGCTACCCGCTCTCCCAGGTCACGACCCGGCGGTAGCCGGCGGGCCCCGGTCGCGATCGACCGCTCCCCCGACCACCGCGCCGTGCTACAGGTCATGGCGTGCCGGAGGTGACGACCGTGACCGACATCGAGTCGCGCAGCCCGCTCGAGGGCTGAGGCCGAAAGGCCGGGGAACCGTGCGCTCCCCCTCCCGCATTTTCCGAAGCGATCTCCCCCAACCGGGCATGCGATGGCGATGAACGAACCCGTCCAGCCGGACGACACCTGGGACGCGGGCGACATGGGCTGTGGCGAGCTGGTCTTCCTGCTCTCGCAGCGCATGCGCGCCCTCGGACCCGGCAAGCTGCTCACGCTCACCGCGACCGACCTCGGCGCGCCCCACGACATCCCGGCCTGGTGCCGGCTGACGGGGCACGCGCTGGTCGGCGCGCACCCTCCCCGTTACCTCATCCGTTCCAAGGAGTCCTGACATGTCCGGAAAGCTCTGCGTCTCGATCACCAATGCGAAGAACGACCCCGACCGCGCCACCGTCGGATTCGTCGTGGCCAACGCCGCCGTGGGGTCCGCCCAGGAGACGATGGTATTCCTCTCCACCGAGGCCGTTCGCCTCGCGGTGAAGGGCTACGCCGACGACATCCACGAGGAAGGGTTCGCGCCGCTGCGCGACCTCCTCGCCAACTTCGTGAAGGGTGGAGGCAAGATCTTCGTCTGCTCTCCCTGCTTCAAGAAGCGGGCGCTCGACGAGAAGGCGCTGGTGGAGGGCGCGACCATCGTGGGCGGCGCCAAGGTCGTGGAGTTCCTGGCCTCCGGCGCTCCCTGCATCTCCTACTAGGGTTCCCTCCCGTGCCCTCCGAGGAACCGAGGAACCCGACCCCGGCGGCGAGCTTCGACGGCGGGACGCTCGATTGCGGGAGCGGCCTGCTCCTGCTCATCCGGCAGCACATCGACCCGCTGCGCGAGGGGCAAGTGCTGGAGATCGCCTCGGCCGAGGCATCGGTGTGCGAGGACCTCCCGGCCTGGTGCCGCATGACGGGCAACGAGCTCGTCTCCGAGGAGCGCGGGGACGGGAGGTACCGGTTCCTGGTCGCGAAGGGGCGGTTCGCCCCCTCCCTGGCGCCGCCCGGTCAGGCGCCCCCGGGGCGCCCCCGCATGGCAGGACGGGAGATCCTGCCGGTCCGGATCCCGGACTCGCTCCCTCCCCCGGCGCCCGCGCCCACCATCGCCCCGCTCTCGGTGATGGGCGTCGGGAGCTGGCCCCGGCCGAGGTGGATGCTCCAGGCGCTCCACGAGTACCTGGACGGACGGCTCTCCGAGCTCGAGTTCCAGGCCACCGCCGACGACGCGGTGACGCTCTCGCTCGACGCGCAGCTGGCGGCCGGGGTGGACGTCGTGACCGACGGGGAGCAGCGGCGCGACAACTACGCGAGCTTCGTCGCGTCCCGCCTCGACAACTGCCAGCTCGTGCCCATCACCGACCTCCTGCCGTACGTGGAGGACCCGGAGGAGTTCGAGAGGGAACTCCGGGCCCTCGACGTCCCGGCGGGAAAGGTGCGCCACCCGGCCGTCCTCGGTCCCCTGTCGCGCGTCCGCCCCATCGCCGTCCACGAGCTGGAGTTCCTTCGATCCCGTACTTCACGTCCAGTCAAGATTGCCCTCCCGGGCCCTTACCTGCTCGCCCGGACCATGTGGATGGAGTGCATCTCCGACTCGGCCTACCCGGACCGCGAGGCCCTCGCCGACGACGTGGTGCGCGTCCTCCGCGAGGAGATCCATTTCCTCCTCGCCGGCGGAGCCGCCCTCGTCCAGCTCGACGAGCCGGTGCTCTCCGAGGTGGTCTTCGGCGGCGCCGTCGCCGGGAACCGCAGCTTCATGTGCGGAGCGCTGGGGGCGCGGCGCGACACCCCGGAGGAACTCGCCTTCGCCGAGGACCTCCTCGCCCGGTTGACGCGGGGGCTGCCGCGCGAGCGGCTCGCCCTCCACGTCTGCCGCGGCAACTGGACGCCGGACGAGACGGTGGCGCTGCGGGGCGACTACCGTCCCCTCCTCGGGCTCCTCTCCCGTGTGCCGGTGGGGACCCTCTTCCTCGAACTCGCCACCCCCCGGGCCGGGGAGATGGAGGTCCTGGCCGAGATCCCCCGGGACCGGCGCATCGGCGTCGGGGTGGTGAACCAGAAGGTGCCGGCGGTCGAACCGTTCGAGGTCGTCCTGGACCGGGCGGAGCGGGCCGTCCGGACTTTTGGCCCGGAGCGGGTCCTCCTCAACCCGGACTGCGGCTTCGCCACCTTCGCCGACAACCCGGTGGCCTCCGCGGAGATCGCCCGGGGCAAGCTCGCGGTGGCAGTCGAGGTGGCCCGGGTGCTCCGCGGGCGCTACACCTGAGCGACGACGCCATGGAATCCGCCTTCCCCCGGGACGTCCTCGCCTTCCAGGGCGCCTGCCGCACCCTCGGCGGCGTCCGGGCCATCGACGCCCTCGATCTCCGGGTCTCGCGGGGCGAGCGGGTCGCCGTCGTGGGCCCGTCCGGCGCCGGCAAGACCACGCTGCTCCGCCTCGCCGGCGCGTCCCTCTTCGCTTCCGGTGGCGAGGTCCGCGTCCTCGGCGAGGACCCCGCCGGGCTCCCAGCCGGGAAGCTGCGCGCCCTGCGCGCCCGCGTCGGGACCATCCACCAGCAACTCCACCTCGTCCCGCAGGCGAGCGTGCTCGAGAACGTCCTCCTCGGCCGGGTGGGCACGCAGGGGGTGCTGCGGCTCGCGGTCGCCCCACTCCTCCGCCAGGACCGGGAACGCGTCGCGGCGCTCCTCGACCGGGTCGGCCTCGCGTCGCGGATCGACGAGCGGGTCGACCGTCTCTCGGGGGGCGAGCAGCAGCGGGTCGCGGTGGCCCGCGTCCTCTGGCAGGAGCCCGACCTCGTGCTCGCCGACGAGCCCTTCTCCTCGGTCGATCCGGAGCGGTCGGCGGAGGTGGCGCGCCTCCTCGTCGACGCCGCGTCCGGCCGCACCCTCGTCGTCTCCACCCACCAGATCGCGCCCCTCCGGGACCTGGTCGACCGGTTCGTGGGGCTCCGCGCCGGGCGCGTCCTCTTCGACCTGTCCCGGCATCAACTGACCGAGGAACGGCTCGCCGCCCTCTACCGCATCGAAGGGCCCACGTGAGCCCGCCTTCCGCGGCGCCGGTCCGGCGCCCCTGGTGGCTCCGCGGTCCCGGCCTGGCGCTCGCGGTGGCCCTGGCGCTCGCCTGGCGCGGCTCGGAGGGGAACCTCGGCACCCTCCTCTCCGCCGACACCCTCCGGGCCTTCTCCGACTTCCTGGGCGGCTTCCTTCCGCCCGCCCACTCGGCCGACTTTCTCTCCGGGATCTGGCGCCCCCTCCTCCAGACGGTAGCCATCGCCACGGCGGGCATGGCGCTCGCGGTCCTCCTCGGCATCCCGCTCGCGCTCGCTGCCATCGACCCCCGCCTCCGCGCCTCCCTGGGCGGCCGTCCGGGGCTGCCCTCGGTCCTCCTCCACCGGGCCGCCCGCCTCCTGCTCGCCGTCATGCGGTCGATCCCAGAGGTCCTCTGGGCGCTCCTCTTCGTCCGCGCCGTGGGGCTCGGTCCGGCGGCGGGCGTGCTCGCCATCGGCGTGGCCTACGGCGGGATCGTCGGCAAGGTCTTCGCCGAGATCCTGGAGTCGACGCCGCGGGGTCCGGGCGAGGCACTGGGAGGCGCGGGGGCGAGACCGCTCGCGGCCCTCCTGCTCGGCATCGCCCCAGCGGCGCGGGCGACCCTGGCGTCGTACACGCTCTACCGGTTCGACTGCGCGATCCGGGCGTCCTCGGTGCTGGGGCTCGTCGGCGCCGGCGGCCTCGGCCAGGAGCTCGAGCTGTCGCTCAAGATGCTCCGCTACGACGAGGCGGCCACCTGGGTGCTCGTCCTTTTCGCGCTGGTGGCCGGCGTCGACGCGCTCTCCCGGGCCGCGCGAACCCGCCTGGCCCTCCGCCCCTCGCTCTTCCCGGCGACGCCGGCTCGTCTGGCCCGGGACGCGGGCTCGGCGCTGGCCGGGATCGCCGTCGTGGGCGCGGCCGCGCGCATCCTCGAGCTCTCGCCGGGCACCCTCCTCTCGGCGCGCGCGCTCCGCTCCATGGGCGACTTCGCGCGGTCGCTCTGGCCGCCCGACCTCGCCCTGCCCTTCCTCCGGCAGCTCCTCCCGGCCGCGGCGGAGACGCTCGCCGTGAGCGTCCTGGGAACCACCCTCGCTGCGGCCCTGGGGCTCCTCCTCGCGCTCGTCGCCACGGCCGCACCGCGCGGATGGGTCGAGGACGCCCGGATCGGAATCCCCGAAGCCGCTTCCCGGATCGCCGGAGCCGGTGCGCGCGCCCTCATGAACCTCTGCCGCACGCTGCCCGAGCTGCTCTGGGCGCTCGCCTTCGTGCTCGCCATCGGGCTCGGCCCGTTCGCGGGGGCGCTCGCCATCGGCGTCCACACCGCCGGGGTGCTGGGTCGGCTCTACGCCGAGGCGCTCGACGAGGTACCCGCCGGCCCGGCGATGGCGTTGCGAGCCGCCGGGGCGGGCGCGACCTCGGAGCGGCTCCTCGCCAGCCTGCCGCAGGCCTTCGCCCAGCTCGTCGCCTACACCCTCTACCGGTGGGAGGTGAACATCCGGGCCGCAGCGGTGCTGGGGGTGGTCGGGGCCGGCGGCCTGGGGCGCATCCTGTACGTCTCGCTGTCGGTCTTCGACCACGGACGGACGCTCACCGTCCTCGCGGTCGTCCTCGTCCTGGTGCTCGCGGTCGACGCGGCCAGCACCTGGCTGCGGGGGCGCTACTTGAGCAGCCCCGCCTCCTTCGCCGCCTCCTCGATCATCCTGTAGTTCTCCGGCGCGGTGGGGATGAACTTCTTCGTGCGCTGGAGGTCGAGGATGGCCTTGTGCTCGGGGACCGCCGGGTCGAGCGCCAGGAAGGCGGCGCGGAGCTTCTCCACCACCTTCGGGTCGAGGTCACCCCGGACGGTCCAGTTGTAGTCGAAGAAATCCGGGGTCGTGTAGAAGACCACCACCTTGCTCGTGTCGACCTTCTTCTCGTCGACGAGCTTCTGCCAGACCGACTCGTTGAGCGCGCCGGCGTCCACCTTGCCGGTCTCGACCCAGCGCGCGGTGACGTCGTGGGCGCCGCTGAAGGCGTACTTCGCGAGGTCCTTGTCGGGGTCGACGCCGGCCTGGAGCAGGAACCAGCGGGGCATCAGGTGGCCCGACGTCGAGGACGGGCTCCCGAAGGCCACGTTCTTCCCCTTGAGATCCTCGAGCTTCGCGATGCCCGAGCCGGGCCGGGTGATGAACTTGGAGTGGAACCGGGCGTCCTCCTCTCGCTGAACGAGCGGGATGGCGGTCCCGGTGCGGCGCCGGGCCTGGACGAAGGTGAAGCCGCCGTACCAGACCAGGTCGAGCTGCCCGGACGCGAGCCCCTCCACGGTGGCCGGGTAGTCGGTCACCGGGATGAACTTCACCTCCATCCCGACCTGCCGGGACAGGTAGTCGCCGAGCGGCTTGAACTTGCGCTGGAGCTCGGTGGGGGCCTCGTCGGGGATGGCCGAGACCCGCAGGACGGCCGGGTCGGCCGATGCCGAGGCGGCGAGGAGGACGGCGGAGAGCGCGGCGAGGGTACGGAGCAAGGCTGACCTCCAGGTCGTGGTTGGCCCTTCCTAGTGCCCGATCGAGCCATCCGCCATGGCGGATGGCTCCGTCTCCACCCTTTGCGCTGCGGCGCGGGGCGTCATTGGCTAAGAGGGGAAGATCATGAAGACAAAGACCAAGCTCTGGATCGGCGTGGGCCTGGGTGTCCTGGCCGTCGTGGGGGTGCTCGTCGGGGTGAAGGGCGCCCAGATCGGCTCGATGATCAAGGCCGGGAAGGCCTTCGTTCCGCCCCCCGAGGCGGTGACCTCGGCCAAGGTGGAGGGCACCACCTGGCAGCCGCTGCAGGAGGCGAGCGGGACGCTCGTGGCCTTCCGCGGCGTCACCGTCGGCTCCGAGCTCCCCGGCGCCATCCGGGAGGTCTCCTTCGACTCCGGAACCTCCGTGAAGAAGGGCGCCGTCCTGGTGAAGCTCGACACCTCCACGGAGGAGGCCCAGCTCGCCTCGGCGAAGGCCGACGAGAACCTGGCCCGCCTGAATTTCGAGCGGGCCGTAGAGGTCCGCAAGGGGCAGGCCAACACGCCGGCCGACCTGGACGCCGCCGAGGCCCGCTACAAGCAGGCACAGGCCGCTGTGAACACGCTCCGGGCCACCATCGAGAAGAAGACCATCCGCGCCCCCTTCGACGGACGCATCGCCATCCGCCAGGTCGAGCTGGGGCAGGTCCTCGGCGCGGGTGCGCCGGTGGCCTCGCTGCAGTCGGTCACCCCCATCTACGTGGAGTTCTCGCTGCCCCAGCAGGCGCTCGCCCGGCTCAAGGTCGGCCAGCCCGTCCACCTGCACACCGACACCTTCCCCGGCGCCACCTGGAACGGGAAGGTGAGCACCGTCAACACCGAGGTCGACGTGGCCACCCGGAACGTGAAGGTCCGGGCCACGGTCCCCAACGTGGACGGCCGGCTGCGCCCCGGCATGTTCACCAACGTCGAGGTCCTGGCGCCGGAGCAGATCCCGGTGCTGCTCGTGCCGGCGACGGCGGTCCTCTATGCCCCGTACGGTGACTCGGTCTTCGTGCTCGAGCCGAAGAAGGGGCCTGACGGGAAGGACCAGCTCACCGCCCAGCAGCGCTTCGTGCGGCTCGGCGAGCGCCGGGGCGACCTCGTCGCGGTGGTGACGGGGCTCAAGGCCGGCGAGTCGATCGTGTCGAGCGGCGCCTTCAAGCTCCGCAGCGGCGCCACCGTGGTGATCCGCAACGACCTGGCCCCCGACGTCCAGGCCGACCCCAAGCCGTCCGACAACTAGCGGCCCGGGACCCCACCCCATGACGTTCACCGACATCTTCGTCCGCCGCCCGGTCATCGCGATCGTCGTCAACCTGATCATCGTGATCGCCGGCGTGCAGGCCATCCGCAGCCTGAACGTCCGCCAGTACCCGCGCAGCGAGAACGCCGCGGTCACCGTCACCACCGTCTACGTGGGCGCGAACGCAGCGCTCGTCCGCGGCTTCATCACCACCCCGCTCGAGCGGGCCATCGCCGCCGCCGACGGCATCGACTACATCGAGTCGGAGAGCAAGCAGAACGTCTCCACCATCCGCGCCCGGCTCCGCCTCAATTACGACGCCAACCGGGCCCTCTCCGAGATCGCCTCCAAGGTGAACCAGGTGCGCGGCGACCTGCCGCCCTCGGCCGAGATCCCCATCATCAACATCGAGTCGACCGACAGCCAGTTCGCCTCGGCCTACCTGAGCTTCTCCTCCCAGTTCCTGAAGCAGAACGAGATCACCGACTACCTGGTGCGGGTGGTCCAGCCGCGCCTGACCGCGATCGAGGGGGTGCAGCGCGCCGACATCCTGGGCGCCCGCACCTTCGCGATGCGCATCTGGCTGAAGCCCGACAAGATGGCCGCGCTCAACGTGAGCCCCGCCCAGGTGCGCCAGGCGCTCGCCGCCAACAACTACCTGGCGGCGGTGGGGCAGACCAAGGGTTCGCTCGTCCAGGTGAACCTCACCGCCAACACCGATCTCCGCTCGGTGAAGGAGTTCCGCGAGCTCGTCATCCGCGAGAAGGACGGGTCGGTGGTCCGGCTCGGCGACGTGGGCGACGTGGTCCTCGGCGCCGAGGACTACGACGTCATGGTCAACTTCAGCGGCGACACCGCGGTCTTCATCGGCATCTGGTCGCTCCCCAACGCCAACTCCCTCGACGTGATCAAGAAGGTCCGCGCCGAGATGACGGAGATCCAGCGCGAGCTACCCGAGCAGATCAAGGCCACCATCGCCTTCGACGGAACGGCTTACATCCAGAACGCCATCGACGAGGTGGTGCAGACGCTCCTCGAGACCATCCTCATCGTGATGGTGGTGATCTTCCTCTTCCTGGGGAGGTTCCGCTCGGTGCTGGTGCCGGTGGTGGCCATCCCGGTGTCGCTCATCGGCGCCGTCTTCCTGATGCAGCTCTTCGGCTTCACCATCAACCTGCTCACGCTGCTCGCCATCGTCCTCTCGGTGGGGCTCGTCGTCGACGACGCCATCGTGGTCGTGGAGAACGTGGAGCGGCACGTGCGCGAGGGGATGACCCCCTTCGACGCGGCCATCCTGGGTGCCCGGGAGCTCATCGGGCCCATCATCTCCATGACCATCACGCTCGCCGCGGTCTACGCGCCCATCGCCTTCCAGGGCGGGCTGACCGGGTCGCTCTTCCGCGAGTTCGCGCTCACCCTGGCCGGTGCGGTGACCATCTCGGGCGTGGTCGCCCTCACCCTCTCCCCCATGATGTCGGCGCGCCTCATCTCGGCGAAGCACGAGGACAAGGGGCTCTCCGGGCTCGTGAACCGGGCCTTCGACCGGATCAAGGCGACCTACGCCCGCCACCTCGAGGCCTCCTTCCAGGTTCGCGGCGTGATCTACGCCGCCTGGGTGGTGGTGGCGCTCCTCGCCGCGGCCATGTTCTTCCAGTCACCGCGCGAGCTCGCGCCGGTGGAGGACCAGGGGGTCATCTTCGGGATCGTGAACACCCCGTCCAACTCGACGCTCGATCAGGTGGCCCAGTCGACCCGCGAGGTGAACCGGGAGCTCCAGACCATCCCGGAGACGCAGTTCACCTTCCAGATCACCTTCCCCTCGGGCGGCTTCTGGGGCGAGGGGCTCAAGCCCTGGAAGGAGCGCAAGCGCAGCGCCGCCCGGATCCTGACCGAGGTGCAGGCGAAGGTCTCCACCATCCCGGGCATCCAGACCTTCCCCATCCTGCCCCCCGCCCTTCCGGGTGGTGGCAACTTCCCCGTCGAGTTCGTCATCGCCTCCACCGCCGACGCGGGCGAGATCCTCGGCTTCGCGAAGCAGCTCCAGGAAAAGGCGGCGAAGAGCGGCATCTTCGCCTTCCCGCCACTCATCGACGTGAAGGTCGACCAGCCCGAATCGGAGGTGGTCATCGACCGGGAGAAGGTGGCCCAGCTGGGCTTGAACCTCCAGACCGTGGGGCAGGACCTCTCTGCGGCGGTGGGTGGCAACTTCGTCAACCGCTTCAGCGTGGACGGGCGAAGCTACAAGGTCATCCCCCAGGTTTCCCGGGCCGACCGGCTCAACCCCGAGCAGCTGAAGGAGATCTACGTCACCGGCCCCAACGGGCAGCTCGTGTCGCTCGCCTCCATCGCCACCATCAAGGACTCGGTGGCGCCCCGGTCGCTCAACCGCTTCCAGCAGCTCAACGCCGTCAAGATCTCCGGCGTGGCCATCCGCCCCCTCGACGACGCCCTCCGCTACCTGGAGGACGAGGCCGCCACCATCCTGCCCAAGGGCTACGTCGTCGACTACACCGGCGAGTCACGCCAGCTGCGGGTCGAGGGCAACAAGTTCGGCCCGGCCTTCCTGCTCTCCATCGTCCTCATCTTCCTGATCCTGGCGGCCCAGTTCAACAGCTTCCGGGACCCGTTCGTCATCCTCATGGGCTCGGTGCCGCTCGCCATGTTCGGCTCGCTGGCGCTCACGTTCCTCAAGATGCCGAACCCCAACATGCCCTTCTGGACCGACGGGTGGACCACCACGCTCAACGTCTACTCGCAGGTGGGGCTGGTGACGCTCGTCGGCCTGATCGCCAAGAACGGCATCCTCATCGTGCAGTTCGCCAACGAGCTGCAGCGGGAGGGGCAGTCGAAGGTCGAGGCGGTGAAGAACGCCGCCGTGGTCCGGCTGCGCCCCATCCTCATGACGAGCGCCGCGACCATCTTCGGCCACCTGCCGCTCACCTTCGTCTCCGGCCCCGGCGCGGCGGCGCGCAACAGCATCGGCCTGGTGCTCGTGGCCGGCATGTTCGTCGGCACGGCCTTCACCATCTTCTTCGTGCCGTCGATCTACCTGCTCATCGCCAAGGACCACGGGAAGAAGTCCCGGGCCGAGGCGGCGGCGGCCGCCGATCAGCCGGGCAGCGTCGCCAGCGCCTGATCCAGGTCGGCCACGAGGTCCTCCGGGGCCTCGATGCCGATGGAGAGCCGGATCACGCCGTCGGTGATGCCGGCGCGCAGGCGCGCCTCCGGCGTCATGGAGGCATGGGTCATCGAGGCCGGGTGGGCCACCAGGCTCTCCACGCCGCCGAGGCTCTCGGCCAGCGTGAACCAGCGCAGCGTGCGGAGCACGTGGTCGACGCGGGCCTGGCTGAACCGGGACAGCTCGAAGCTCACCATGCCCCCGAACCCCTCCTGCTGCGCCTTCGCCAGCGCGTGCTGCGGGTGGCTCTCGAGCCCCGGGTAGTGGACCTTCGCCACCTGCGGGTGGGCGGCGAGCCAGCGCGCCACCACCGTCGCCCCCGCCTCGTGGGCCTTCATGCGCAGGAGCAGCGTCTTGAGGCCGCGCAGGACCAGGAAGGCGTCGTGCGGGCTCTGCGAGGTCCCGAGCAGGTTGTTCATGCTCTGGATCCGCTGGAGCAGCGCCAGCTGGCCGGGCGCCGAGACCACCGCACCGCCGACCACGTCGCTGTGGCCGTTCAGGTACTTGGTGGTCGAGTGCACCACCAGGTCGGCGCCGAGCCGGAAGGGGCGCTGCTGGGCGGGGGAGAGGAAGGTGTTGTCCACGACCGTGAGTGCGCCCCCGGCCTTCGCCAGGGCGGCCACCGCGCGGATGTCGGTGAGGCGCAGGAGCGGGTTCGACGGGGTCTCGATCCAGACCATGCGGGTGTTGGGGCGGAAGGCAGCGGCGACCGCCTGGAGGTCGGCCAGGTCGAGGTAGGTGACCTCGAGGCCGTAGGCCACCTTGGCGTGCTCGAGGGCCCGGAAGGTCCCGCCGTAGCAGTCGACCGTGCAGAGCAGGTGGCTGCCCGTGGGGAGCAGGTTGAGCGCGACGATGACGGCGCTCATGCCGGTGCTGGTGCAGGTGGCGCCCTTGCCCCCCTCGAGGATGGCGATGGCCTCCTCTAGCGCGGCCCGGGTGGGGTTCCCGCTGCGCGTGTAGTCGAAGCCCGCGTTCACGCAGACGTCGCGGAAGGCGAAGGTCGAGCTCTGGTAGATGGGCGGCATCACGGCGCCGTAGGCCGGGTCGGGCTGGACGCCGGCGTGGACGCACTTCGTGGCCAGCGCGGCGCCGGGGACGAGCGGCCCGCGCAGGGCCCAGCCGACGCGCCCGGGCGTGCCCGCCGGGACGATGGTGAAGTGGTAGGCGGGATTCCCGGGGACGTTGGAGTCGAGATGGACTTCGTCGGTCATGCCCGCAGAGGTAGCCCCACCGGCGCCGGAAGGCAATGACGATGGAGTACCCGCCCGGGACCGTTGGCTATGCCGCCGCCCTGCGACCCGCCCGGAAGAAGTCGACCGTCCGGAAGAGCCCCTCGGCGACGGCGACCCGCGGGGACCAGCCCAGGACCTCCCAGGCCTTCCCCGGGTCGATGCAGGAACGCTTCTGCTCCCCGGCGCGGCCCGGCGCGTACCGGGGCTTCGCCTCGACGCCGGCGGCCGAGGCCATGATCCCGAAGACCTGGTTCACGTCGGTCTCGACGCCGGTGCCGACGTTGACCGCGCCGGCGAAGCTGGCCTGGGCCGCGAGCAGGTTGGCGCGGGCCACGTCCTCGACGAAGACGTAGTCGCGGGTCTGGGTGCCGTCGCCGTAGATGGTGCAGGGCTCGGCGCCGAGGAGGCGGGACGCGAAGATGGCGACCACGCCGGCCTCGCCGTGCGGGTTCTGGCGGGGACCGTAGACGTTGGCGTAGCGTAGCGCCGCCGTGCGGATCCCGTAGAGCGAGGCGTACACGCCGAGGTAGAGCTCGGACGAGCACTTGGCCGCACCGTAGTGGGAGATGGGGCGCGCCGGGTGCCCCTCCGGGGTGGGGATCACCTCGGTGTCGCCGTACATGGCCCCACCCGAGGAGGCGAAGAGCACCTGCTTCACCGCCCCGGACTTCCGGGCCGCCTCCATGACGTTGAGGAGCCCGCCCAGGTTCACGTCGCAGTCGAAGCGCGGGTCGGCCACCGACTTGCGGACGTCGATCTGGGCGGCCTGGTGGCAGACCACGTCGGGCCGCTCCGCCACGATGGCCGCGGCGGCCTCTGGGCTGCGCACGTCGCAGACGTGGAGGCGGACACGCGGGTCGAGGTTGGCCCGCTTGCCCGAGGAGAGGTCGTCGACCACCGCCACCTCCCAGCCGTCGCCCAGGAAGGCGTCGGCGATGTTCGACCCGATGAAACCGGCACCACCGGTGATGAGGATCTTCTGGCCCATGGTCATTCCACCGTCACGCTCTTGGCGAGGTTGCGGGGCTGATCCACGTCGGTCCCCCGCAGGTCGGCCACGTGGTAGGAGAGGAACTGCAGCGGCAGGATGGTGAGCAGCGGGGAGAGCAGCGGGGGGCAGGCCGGCACGCAGAGCGCCACCGAGGCCAGGCTGGCGGCCAGGTTGTCGCCCTCCGAGACCACCGCGAACACCTCGCCTCCGCGGGCCTTGACCTCCTCCATGTTGCCGAGCGTCTTCTCGTAGTGCGGCTCCTTGGTGGCGATGACCACCACCGGGAGGTTCTCGTCGATGAGGGCGATGGGGCCGTGCTTCATCTCGCCGGCGGCGTAGCCCTCGGCGTGGATGTAGGAGATCTCCTTCAGCTTGAGCGCCCCCTCGAGGGCCACCGGGTGCTGCGAGTTGCGCCCCAGGAAGAGGACGTCGCGGGCCTTGGCGCAGCGCTTGGCCACCGGCATCACCGCCGGCTCCTGGCGGAGCACCTGCTCCATCTGCGCGGGAACGTGCCGGAGCGCCTCGAGGTGCGGGCGGGCCTGCTCGGCCGACAGCGTGCCGCGCAGCCGCCCCAGCTTCACGCCGAGCAGGAAGAGCGCGGCGAGCTGCGTGGTGAAGGCCTTGGTCGAGGCGACCCCGATCTCCGGGCCGGCCCGGGTGTAGAGGGTGCCGTCGCAGTCTCGGGGGATGGAGGCGCCGATCACGTTGCAGATGGAGACGGCGCGGGCGCCGCGGCGCTTCGACTCCTTCACCGCCGCCAGCGTGTCGGCCGTCTCGCCCGACTGGGAGATGGCGAGCACCAGCGTCTTCTCATCGACGAGGGGATCGCGGTAGCGGAACTCGCTCGCCAGCTCCACCTCGACCTGGATCCGGGCCAGGCTCTCGATCATGTTCCGGCCGCACAGTCCGGCGTGCCAGCTCGTCCCGCAGGCCACGATGGTGATCTTGGAGAGCCCCTTCACGTACGCCTCGGTGAGCTCGAGCCCGTCGAGGGTCACGTCGCCCTGCTCCAGCGAGATGCGGCCGCGGATGGTGTCGGCGACCGCCCGGGGCTGCTCGAAGATCTCCTTGTGCATGAAGTGCTTGTGGCCGTCCTTCTCGGCGGCCACCGAGCTCCACTCCACGTGATGGGGGGCGCGGGTCACGGTCTCGCCCCGCTCGTTCTCGATCCGGATGCCCTCGGGGCCGAGGTGGGCCAGCTCGCCCTCCTCCAGGTAGGAGACCTCGCGGGTGTGCTCGAGGATGGCCGGGACGTCGGAGGCCAGGAAGGCCTCTCCCACGCCGTAGCCGAGCACGAGGGGGCTCGCGTTCTTGGCGGCCACGATCTCGTTGGGGCGCTTCTCGGAGACCACCGCCATGGCGTAGGTCCCCTTCACCTGCTTCAGCGTGTCGCGCACCGCCTGGGAGAGGTCGTCGCCTCCCTTGATCATGGCGTCGGAGATGAGGTGGGCGAAGATCTCGGTGTCGGTCTCGCTCGCGAACTTGTGCCCCTTGCCGGTCAGCTCGGCCTTGAGCTCCATGTGGTTCTCGATGATGCCGTTGTGGACGACGGCCACGCCCTTGTACGAGTGGGGGTGGGCGTTCTCGTCGGAGGGGCGCCCGTGGGTGGCCCAGCGGGTGTGGCCGATGGCGGTGCGGCCGGTGAGGGGCTTCTCGGCCAGGCGGTCCACCAGGTTCTTCAGCTTGCCCTTGGCGCGCGAGATGGTGAGGCCGCCCGGTCCGATCACCGCAACGCCCGCGGAGTCGTAGCCCCGGTACTCGAGCTTCCGGAGGCCGCCGACGACGACGTCGACGGAGGGACGGGGTCCGACGTAACCGACGATTCCACACATGAGGCGAGTCCTTTCGGTAGATCCGCGTTGGAGACGGAGGAAGCCTCTTCAAGCGCCAGGCCAACCTTCACGGGCCCGCCGGGGCCCGAACCTGTTCCGCACCGGCGCGCTTTCCCGGGAGCAGGCGCGCCGGGTGTTCCGCGGCGGCGCACACCTCCGGACGGGGGCCGGAACGGAACGCTCGGCCCGCCCCTCCCGGGGCGCCTCCCGCTCCCGGGATGGTCGCGAACCGGACCGATCCGGACGGACGTGCTATGGAACGGGGAGTCGATGCGGAGCCGAGTCGCCCTCCCCTGGCTTTCCCTGGCGGTCCTCGCGGTCGCCCTCTCCGCGTGCCGCTCGAGCGGTGAGTACGTCAAGATCGACGACTACAAGGCCCCCGCCGAAACCCCCGAGAACGAGTACCTCATCCGTCCCGGGGACATCCTCCAGGTGAGGGTCATGGGGCAGGACGCTGTCTCGGCCCGGGCCAAGGTCCGGCCGGACGGGAAGATCTCCCTGCCGTTGCTCTCCGACGTGGTCGCCGCCGGGGTCACCCCCTCCGCGCTGGCGAAGCAGATCCAGGAACGGCTCGGGAAGTTCATCGTGAACCCCTCGGTGGCGGTGTCGCTCGAGGAACCCCGGGCCATGATGATCTCGGTCCTGGGAGAGGTTGCCAAGGTGGGCAGCTACCCGCTCGAGCAGGGCAGCGGCCTCATGGAGGCCATGGCCGCCGCGGGCGGCCCGACCCAGTACGCCTCCACCGACCGCATCGTCGTCATCCGCCGCGAGCCCTCGGGGAACCGGGTCCGCATCCGCTTCGACTACGACGCCCTCACGCAGCTGCGGGGAGCGGCGGCCACGTTCCGGCTTCAGAACGGCGACGTGATCGTCGTCGAGTAGCCGTGCACCTGGCGCTCGCCGCCGCGATCCTCTCGCTCCTGGCCGCGCTGGCGCAGGTGCCGGAGGAGCCGCCCGACCCCTCCTCCCTGCCGGTCTTCGAGCCGCCGGCGACGACGGTCGAGGAGGAGCCTCCCGTCTTCTTCGAGCCCCAGGAGTCGGCCGAGACGGGCCTGCCCTCGGCCTCGCTGCCCCCGCCGGATCCCGTGGGGCTGGCCGACGTCCTGGGACGGTCGGAGGCCCAGGAGAACGAGGAGCTACGGCGTTCCCGGATCCCGTTCCTCCCCTCTGCCGCGGCGCCGACCCGTCCCCGGATCGGCACGCACCTGGCGGCCGGGGCCATGGGGACGCTTCGAACCCGCAACGTCTCCGCCCAGACCGGGTTCACCCAGTGGGACACCGATCTCGAGGTCGTACCCGGGATCACCCTCTACTCCTTCGGCCACAAGGCGCAGCTGACCCTGAGCTACGTGCCGCGCCTCTACTTTCCGGCCGTCTACCACGGCGTCCCGGTCTCGGTCCTCCAGCGCGCCACGGCGCGGCTGGAGTGGAATCCGTCGAAGGCCTGGGCGCTCGCAGCATGGGCGAACGGCACCTACGGGGACTACTCCCAGCTCGTCCCGAGCTCGACGCCGGGAGGGCCCGGCCCCTCCACGCCGAGCATCCAGCCGGTCCGTACCTACTCGACCTACCTGTACCTCTCCGTCGACGCGAACGCCTCCGCCGCCTTCAGCATCCGACAGAACCTGCGCCTGCGGGCCACCGTCGGCTGGTTCGACGTGGGGGGCGTGGGGGAGGTGGGGCAGCAGAACCAGCCCCGCACCTGGGGCCCGCGCGGCGACGCCGCCGTCGACGTCTTCGTGGGTCCCCGCGCCATCCTCACCACCAGCGTCGCCGCCCTGAGCTCCCAGCTGGTGGGGGACGCGGCCATCCGCATCGTCGCCGGCGCCGAGACCTGGAGCCACCGCTGGTCGGGAAACCTCGAGACCTCGGTCTCGCTCGGCGTGGCGGCGGTGAACAACCCGCCCGCGGCCAGCGTCACCGTGGGTCACTTCCTCCCGGTGGCGGGGCTGAAGGCCACCTGGGTCCAGTCTTCCCGCGACATGGTCCGCTTCATGGCCGAGGTCGGGCTGGGACCCTACGTCGACACCTATCTACAGGCCGCCTACCAGCGCATCACCGCACGGCTCAGCGCGGAGTGGTTCGTCGGCAGGCAGTGGAAGCTCGAGGCCTCCCTCGCCTCCGCGCTCGTCCCCTTCACCAGCCGGGCCCCGGAGTCCTACGGGGTGCTGGGCGTCTCCGCGGTGTGGACGCCGGTCCGGTGGGCCTCGCTCCTGGCCGGCGGGTTCGCCCAGACCCAGCTCGCCGGTGCGACGAACAGCCGCTTCGTCCAGGTCACCGGATACCTGTCGGCGTCCTTCCAGACGCCCGACTTTCCCTAGACAGCCGCCCGGCGCCGGCGCCGCAGCAGGAGGAGCGGCGCGAGGAGCAGGCCGAGCGCGTCGGAGGCGGGAACCGTCGAACATCCGAACCCGGACTTCGTGGACGACGGAGCGGTCTCGCCGCTGCCGCCCGTTCCGGTTCCGCCGCCCGTGCTCGCCGGGGGGTCGAGGAGCGCCGTCACTGTACCGGGCACGAAGCCCAGGAACTGGGCCCCCGGATTGAGGATGGCCTGGTCGGTCACGAGCTGACCCGCGGGAACGCCGTCGGCGGCCTGGAACGACCCCTGGGTCGGACCGGCGGGGATGGCGAGCACGGGAGCGCTGTCCAGGGACATCTGGTAGGCGACCGGCGACCCGGCCGGCCGCCCGGCGAGGGGGAGGAGCTGAAACGAACCTCCGGCGGTCTCCTCGGTGACGAGCGCGACCACCGCGCCATCGACCGGGGCCACGAGCTTCAGGTCGCCCGAGTCGTCGAGGTCCGCGACCAGCATCGGCCACCGGACCGCGGCGGGCAGCCGGACGAGCTTCCGCAGCGTGCCCCCCTTCCAGGACCTCACGTCGCCCTGCATGTCGGCCCACGCGATCCCCCGGTCGGCCTTTCCGCCCCACGCCACGAGGCCACCCGGTGCGCCGACCGTGCCTTCGTGGACGACCTGCGGCACGTCGGTGGTCACCTTCCAGGCGAAGAGCGTTCCCGACTTTCCGAGGAACCAGATCGCGGGCTGCCCCTCGGACCAGACCGTGCCGGGCACGGCCGCCATCGGGACCTTCCCGGTGAAGCGCTTGCCGTCCGAGAGCTGGATGGCGGCGAGGCTCCCGTCCACGCCTCCCACCACGAGCAGGTCCTGGCGCGACGCGATGAGCACCCCGCGAGGCAGCTCGTGCCAGTCGGCGATGGCGGGGAGGAGCTGCGACAGGGTCGTGAGCCCACCGGAGGAGCCGACGAGCGCGACGTCTCCGCTCTGGAGGACGACCGCGAGCTGGCAGCCGGAGGTGGTGGTCACCGGCATGGCGCCGGAGACCGCCTGGGACGGCAGGGTCACCGTGGCGACCAGGGAAGCCGGCGCGCCGGGGCCGAGCAGGAAAACGGTCTTCCCCGACGGGATCGCCAGCCTGGGCTCCGTGCCGGTGCAGAGCCCGGCACCGAGCGCGTTGGCCGCGGCACCCGCGATCACGGTCGTCGCCGAGGAGGAGCGGACGCCGAGTCCGCCGGGGACGGCGGCCACGAGGAGGACCTCGGAGGTGGGACGGAAGGAGCCGGCCCAGAGCGGACGCTCGTCCGAGAGGGAGGGGGCGGCGCCGAGCGATGCAACCAGGACAAGTGCGGTGACGTTCATGGCGGTTCCCCTCAGTGGTTCGAGTCGAAGACCGAGCGGCGGTCCTTCGGACGGTCGGGCCAGTCGGACTCGGCGGGTGCAGCGGTCTTCTGGTACGGCGTGAAGGCCGGGTAGGAATCCCAGACCGGGGCGCCCTCGTAGCACCAGCTCGGCAGCGTCGTCGCGAGCGGGTGGATCATCACGAAGTCGAGGACGTGCCCGACGAGGGGTCCGCTCGTCACGACCTCCGTGGCGCCACCGTAGAGGCTGCGATGCACCTCGTTGCCCTGCGCACCGGTGAGGTACGGCATCCGGAGGTAGACGTCCCAGGGCGCGGCGCCGGCGGCACCGTCCGGGTTCTGGCCGGGGCTGGAGAGCGTGATCTCCAGCCGGGACAGCGCCCCGGCCTGCACGCCAACCTGGGTGGAGACGGTGTTGGCGAAGTTGCCCACCACCGGCGGCAGCGCGTCCTTGGTGTCCGCGTATATCTCCATGTCGATGGGACCGGTCCCCGCGGTGGTGCTGCGGGAGACCACCTGGGACGGATTCCCCGGGGCGAAACGCGTCAGGGTCGCCGTCCACCCGCCGGCCACCGGGATGTGGTGGCGGAAGGAGTGGACGTAGGAGGCCCCGCGGGCCAGAGGCTCGTAATCGATGGTGATCCCGATGAGCTCACCGCCCGAGACGATCTCGGTGGAGGCGACCCGGATCACGAAGTCGTTGTAGTCCCAGTCGTTCACGCCGGAGCCGAGCATGTCCTCGAAGAAGACGACCAGGTTGGAGCTGCGCGTGGCGCTCACCCCAGGGACCTCGCTCTTCGGCGCGCTGTAGGAACTGTAGAGGCTCGCCGTATTCACGGCCCGTGCGCGGTACCAGTAGACCGTGCCGTTCACCAGGTTGGCGTCGACGACGACCGCCGTCGGGCCCACCACGGGGGTTGCGGTGATCACCGACCAGGGGCCGGCCGAGCTCCCCGACCGCTCCACCAGGTAGCCCCTCAGGTCCGGCGTGGAGGAGCCGCTCAGCGAGATGTTGATGGTGCCGCTCGAGGGAGAGAGCTGGACGACCGGCGTGGGCGGAGGAGTGTTGTTCCGGGGCTGGCCCAGGACAGGTCCGGCGGTGCTGATGGAGCCCCCGGAGCCGGTGGCGACCACGCGGTAGTAGTAGTTTCCGTTGTTCACGGCGGTCGTGTCCGAGTAGGAGGCGGATGCCGGGGAGCCGGTGCCGGTGTAGTTCCGCCGGGCCGGGACGAGCTCGGTCCAGGGACCCGTCGTCGCGGTTCCGCGCTGCACGGAGATGGTGCTCGTGACGCCGGGGTCGGCTTGCTGCTCCCATGTGAGGACCACCACCGAGTTGGCCGATCCGGCGACGAGGTTGCTGATGGTCGCCACCGCGGCTGCCGGGGGACGCGTCGCGGCGCTGCCCGTCTGACCGATGCGCACGCCCGCGTCGGTGGCGGTCGTGGAGACGTTCACCGAGGCCACCTGTCCGGTCGACGCCGTGATGGTCACGGTCATCGCCAGCGCGGCCGACTCGCCGGGTGCGAGCGTCGGCAGGTTGTAGACCACCTCGGTGCCACCGGACACCGGAGTCACCGCGGTCTCGGGGCGCCCGGCGAGCGTCCCTTCGACATAGGTGATCCCGCTGGGCACGGTCACGCGGGTCTCCACCGCGGAGATGGAGGTCCCGCCCTGGTTCGTGATGGCGCCGCCCATGGTGACCGTGCTCCCCACCGTGGCTGCCGGCGGGGCGACGACCTCGACCTTGGGGTTGAGCGGCATCACCGAGGTGGCGAAGGCCATGATGTTGTCGTTCCAGTTGGACATGTTGACGGCGATGGGCCCCTTCGAGTCGATGCGCAGGTAGGGGCGCTTGCCGGACGCCGGAACGTTCATGGCGGTCCACTGGGCGGGCGTGATCTTCACGTCCACGTACCCCCGGGCCGGTATGGCCACGGTCTGGTTGAAGAGGGTCCCGTTGGTATCGGCGTCGCGCACCCACACGGCCGCCTCCCCGCCGTAGCTGAAGAGGTAGACGTGGCTGAAGGTCCCGGCCTGGGAGGTCAGGGTCTCCGTCCCGGGGGGGCCGATGTAGACGACGAAGGTCTCGCTGCCGTCGGCGTTGAAGAAGCCGGGGGCGAAGTCGGCGTCGTCGCTGGTGCCGATCTGCCCCGTCTCCATCCAGTTGGCCTCGTAGACGGTGACGTTGCCGCCCGTCGAGGTGAGGCGGTAGAGGTCGTAGGTCCCGCCCACGTAGTCGGCGTGACCGAACGGGGCGAGGCTCCAGGTCTTCAGGACCACCCAGGTGTTGGTGGCCGTGCTCCAGCCGTTCAGCGTCACGTTCGCCGGGACGGTTCCCGCCACGATCCGAAGCTCCTGCTCGTTCAGCGCTCCGATGTTGTGCGGGATGGCGAAGTAGAAATCGTTGTCGATGGCGTGGCCGGATCGCCCGGGGACGAAGCCCGCTCCGTCGCGGGCCTGGTTCACCACCGAGACGCTGTCGAGCGCCCCGAAGAGCGCCGTGACGTCCTTGGTCGCCACCACCTGGTAGACGTGGCCGGCGAGGAAGATGTCCTTGCCCAGCCCGTAGCGCCGGTTGAGGTCCTCCCCCTCGTTCAGGTCGGCCGACAGGATGGGCGCACCGGACCGCGGGGCCACCCGGGCGACGCCCGTGGTCGAGACGACCGGCGTCCCGCTCGTCACGTCGTAGATCTCGACGTGGGTGCCGTTCTCGTATGCGAAGACGTCGATGTCCTGGTTGGTCGAGCCCGTGAACTGGGAGTAGAGGAAGAACTCGGAGCCTCGCAGCGTGCCGCTGGTCGCCGGGGCCCAGTCGTGCTCCCAGTCGGAGTCGGAGGAGATCCGGACGCTCACCGGCAGGGAGGCGTCGATGATGAAGTAGTCGCCGTCGGCCTTGCCGCCGCTCTCGTCGTTCACCGCGCCCATCTTCAGGTAGATGACGACGCTCTCCCCCTTGGCCAGCCGGACCCCGAACATCGAGTCGTCCGAGTCGCCGTCCGCGGGATCGTCGTACACGTCGACGACGCAGGGCGTGCTCGCCGACCCGGCCTGCGCGGTCACGACGAGTGCATTGGCCCGGGAGTAGGAGGCTGCGTTGGGGGGCAGGTAGACCTGGAAGTGGGTCCCGACGTGCGATTCCTCGAGCGCCGGGGCGATCCCGGGGGTGAGGAAGGCGACCGCGGCAGCGAGTGCGAGGTGGATCCGTGGCTTCATGGAGGGGCTCTCCTTCAAGAGCCGCGCCAGCCCGATCTCACTCCTCCGTGGCCATTTCGTTCCGGATCGGAACGGTCCGCGCGACCCGTTCGGAGCGGATCCGTTCCAGTACGGCCAGGACGGGCTGGAACACCCGGTCGGCCCGGTAGGCCCTCGCGTCCAGCGCCGCACGCGCGCCGAGCCGCGCGCACAGGTCGGGGTCACGGGCTGCACGCCGCAGTTCGCCCGTGAGCCCCTCGACCGATCCCGGCGGATAGGAGAGCCCGTTCTCGAGGTGCCGGACGAGCTTCCCGGGCGTCCCCGCGTGCGGGACCACCGGACAGAGGCCGGCCGCCATGGCCTCGAGCAGCGAGCGGCCGAAGGGCTCGGGGCGCAGGGCGGTGTGGACGTAGACGAGACAACGGGAGCGGATGGCGGCGAGGTCGTCCGGCGAAGGGTGCAGGGTCACACCCTGCGGGACGTGGGCCGGTGGCACGACGGCGTCGGGATGGCCGGCCGGGTGCGCCGCGTAGCAGACATGGAGTCTGGGCGCTTCGGCCCCGACCCGTCGGTAGGCCTCGAGGAGCAGGGGAAGTCCCTTCCAGCCCACCAGCGCGGAGTTCCAGAGCCAGTCCCGAGCGAAGGGATCGTGCGGGGCGGGCCAGCGGCCCGGGTCGAGCCCCTCGTCGATCTGCTCCGGGGCCGTGCGCCCCGTCGCGGCCACCTGCCGGGTGGCTTCGTCCCCCACCGTGAAGATCGCGGCGGCACTGCGCAGGACCCGGCCGGCCAGGCGAGACGGGTGGAACGGACCGCGGACGTACTGGGCCACGGGGACCCCGAGGAGGCGACCGGCCAGGTGGGTCGAGAGGTTGGCGACAGGGCCGTTGTTGGCGAGCAGCACGTCGGGCTGGAGGGTCCGGCACAGCGACCGGAGGTCGAGCGCACGGACCGATTCCCGGGCGAAGTAGGCCGTCCCCTCGATCCGTTCGCCGCGGCGGGGCAGGAGGTGGGGAGAGATCCCCTCCCCTTTCCAGCCCTCCGGCTGCAGCGCCGCCACCTCGACGCGCCAGCCGGACCGCCGGAGGAACGGAACGAGGGCCCCCAGGCTCGTGATCGACCCGCCCAGGCCCGGGCTCTCGTCGTGGACGAGGAGCAGCGGAGCGCGCGGGAGGTCCGGGGTCATGTGCCCGGCCCGACCCCGATGGAAGCGGCGAGGGCCTCCGCGGCACGGTCGAGTTCGCACGAGAACCGATCGGCGAGGCCGGCCACCCGCTCGTCCCCGGCACGGGCCGCGTGCTCCAGGACCGAGGCCGACTCACCGGCCGGGATGGCCCCGAGCGCTGCCAGCGACGACTTCAGCTTGTGGGCGGCGCGGGCCACCGCGGCTCCATCACCGGCCACTACGGCCGCCGCCAGGGCGGATCGCTCCGCCGGAAGGGTTGCGAGCATCTCGCGGGTCACATCCCGGCGGAGTTGCTCGTCGTCGCCACAGGTGGCGAGGGCGCGGGCCAGGTCGAGTGGCTGCCGGTCGATGCGGCGAGGGCACCCATCGAACCCCTCGTTCCGGCAGGTCCGGCAGGCCCCGAAGGCCGGCTCGGCCCTGGACCGGATGGCGGTGTCGCCGGAGGCCAGGTGGACCGCGCCGGACACGGCTGCCTCGAGCGCCTTCGGGGAGTAGGGCTTCGCCAGGTAGTGGTCTGCCCCCGCGGCCAGGCACCGCTCGCGGTCGCCGCTCATCGCCTGGGCGGTGAGGGCCACCAGGGTCACGTGGGTCCCGGTCTCCTTCTCCGCGGCCCGGATCCGCTCCATCGCCTCGATCCCGCCCATCACCGGCATCTGGAGATCCATGAGGACCACGTCGAACCCTCCTTCCGCCATCCGGTCGAGTGCCTCCCGACCGTTCTCCGCCGTCACCACGGTGTGCCCCGCCTCGGTCAGCAGCCGGACCGCGAGCAGCCGGTTCACCGGGTTGTCCTCGGCGAGCAGGACCTTGCGAGGGGTCCTCGCCGGCGCCACCGTTCCGCCGGTGGTGGCGGCGCCGGTCTCGGCCGGCACGCTGCTCACCGGCAGCCTCCCCACCATCCGGAAGGTGCTCCCCTTCCCGAGGACGCTCTCCACCCCCACGCAGGCGCCCATCCGATCCGCCAGCTCCCTGCAGATGGCGAGCCCCAGCCCCGTCCCGCCGAACCGCCGGGTGATGGAGCCGTCCGCCTGCGAGAAGGGCTCGAAGATCTGCCGGATCCGGTTGGGTTCGATCCCGATCCCCGTGTCCCGGACGTTGAACACGAGCTCGGCGATGCCGGGGCTCGCCTCGACCGCGGACACGTCGATTTCCACGGACCCGCGCTCGGTGAAGCGCACCGCGTTGGAGAGCAGGTTGTTCAGGATCTGCCCGATCCGCCAGGGGTCGCCCACCAGGTCGTCGACGGTGCCCGGCGCCACCCGGCAGTCGAAGCGGAGCCCCTTCTGCGCGGCCCGGGCCGCGATCGGGCGGGTGACCCGGTCGACGAGCGCGGCCACCGAGAACGGCACCGACTCCAGGTCCAGCTTCCCGGCCTCGATCTTCGAGAGGTCGAGGATGTCGGAGAGCACGTGGAGCAGGGATTCGGCCGAGTTGGCAGCGGTCTGGACGTACTCCCGCTGGACCGGTGTGAGGTCTGTCCGGAGCGCCAGGGAGAGCATCCCGATGACCCCGTTCAACGGGGTCCGGATCTCGTGGCTCATGTTGGCCAGGAACTCGGACTTGGCCCGCGAGGCCTGCTCGGCCGCCTCCTTGGCCCCCGCGAGTTCCAGCTGGACCCGCTTCCTCCGGCCGATGTCCTTCAGGATGGCCACCGAGTACTTCACCGTGCCGTCCTGGTTCCGGACGCAGCTCACCGACAGCATGGTCCAGACGAAGATCCCGTCCTTGCGCCGGAACCGCTTGTCCAGGGAGTAGCGGTCGATCTTCCCGGCCATGAGCCGCTCAAACTCCGCCACGTCGTCCGCCACGTCGTCCGGGTGGGTGAGCTCGAGCCAGGTCAGCTTCCGGAGCTCATCCCGCGTGTAGCCGAGCATCGCGCAGATGGCGTCGTTCGCCTCGAGCCAGCCCTTCTCCGGGCTGGTGATGGCGATGCCGACGTTGGGCGCCTGGAAGTAGGCGCGGAACTGCGCCTCCTTCTCCCGGAGTGCCTCCGCAGCCACCATCCGCTCCTCGATGTCGGTGAGGGTCCCGGAGACGCGCAGGGCCCTCCCGCCCGGGTCCCGCGCCACCACCTTTCCACGGACCTGCACCCAGCGGAGGCCACCGCCAGGCATCCGGACCCGGTACTCCCAGGAGAAGCGGTCCTTGGCTCCGGTGCTCAGCTCCTCCATGGAGGCGCGGATCTCGGGCAGGTGGCTGGGTTCGATGAAGCCCCCGAGATCGCCCAGGGGGATCTGGTCCGGGAGCTCCGGGCGGCCGATGATCTCCCTGTAGCGGGCGCTGACCATGATTCGCTGCGCCAGGTAGTCCACGTCGTAGAACCCGTCGGAGCTCCCCTCCATCACGAGGGCAAGCTGCTCCTGGCTCCGCCGAAGCTCAACCGCACGGCGCCGGTCGCTCTCACTCGCCTCACGCTCCGCCGCACGTGCCCTGTGGAGTCGTTCGGCGATGACGGAGATGATCACACCGTTGATCAGGAAGATGACCAGGCCCATCCGTTCCGCAGCGTCGCCGACGAACGGGATGCCGGTGAGGAGCGGGCTCACCCACACGAGCGCTGCGGTCGAGAACAGGCCCGCGAGGATCCCGGCAACCGCTCCGCCGAGGAGGGCCGCCAGCGTGACCGCCGGGTAGAAGGTCGCTGCAGGGAAGCGGTTCCCGAGGATCCCCGAGAAGATCCAGCGGAACAGCAGGGCCAGCAGGACCGTGACGACTGCCACGGCCAGCTGCCTGAGGTTCCTCTGGAGCGGGACGCGCACGGTGGTCCGTCTCCCTCGTCCGCTACGGGGACGCGGGCTCGGTGGCCTCCTGCCCGAGCGAGGCCTCGAGGAGGGCCCCCAGAAGCGGCTCCACCAGCGCCTCGTCGAGGATCCGGGGGGGCCGGGCCACCACGATATCCTGGAGGGAACGGGCCAGCTCGGAGACACGATCGAAGCCGTAGGTCCCGGAGGTCCCGTGGAGACGGTGCAGGAACTTCGCGAGCCGCTCACGTGCCTCCGGGTCGCCCTGCCCGAGCTGTTCCCAGAAGGAGCGCAGGGTCTGCCCTTCCTGCAGGAGCTGGAGGCGGTAGGCGACGTAGGGATCGATCCGGCTGGTCATTGGAGTACCTCGGCCGTGGCGTTGGCGCGGAGCAGCGGCGCGATGCCGGCGGCGATGACGGCGGGAGGAGAAGGCTTCGGGAGGAAGGCGTTGGCGCCCGCGGCGAGGCCGGCGTGGCGCTGGGGACCGTCCTCGTGGCCGGAGAGGAAGACCACCGGGATGGACGCGCCGAGCCGAATCCGGATCTCGGCGCAGAGGTCGGCACCGTCGAAGTCGGGCAGCTCGTAGTCGAGCAGGATGAGATCGAACCGTCCCCCGGCGAGCAGGGACAGCGCGTGGGTTCCGGTGGCAGCCGTGACCACATCCACCCCTGCCAGGCGCGGGAGCGTGGCCGCCACGATGCGCAGCATCGCCTCGTCGTCGTCCACGTAGAGGATTCGCTTTCCGTTCATGAAGGGGCGTAGTGCACGCTCCGCGCCACGGCGGAAGGCGGTATTCGGAGGCCTGTGTTCCAAGTCGGAACGCACCCCGGGTGTGGACTGACCGGGTCGTGGAACACAAATGTGCCGGAATCATCCATCGTTCCGACCCGGGGCACTCGGCCCGCAACGTGCACACCAGGGTGGGACATGATCCCGACGCGCGACGACGACCGCCCTGCCGTGTTCGTGGTGGACGACGACTCCCACCTCCGCACACTCATCGGGAGCTGGGTGGAGGCGGCCGGCTTCCGCTCCGTCGAGCTCGACAGCGGCGAGGCCTGCCTGGCGGGGCTCCCCACCGAGACTCCGGCAGCGGTCCTGCTCGACCTCTCCATGCCGGGAATGGGAGGCGCAGCCGCGCTGGACCGGATCCGCTCCCACCACCGGCACCTGCCGGTGATCGTCCTCACCGCGAACAAGGACGTGGACACCGTGGTCGACCTGATGCGCCGGGGCGCCTACGACTTCCTGCCCAAGCCGGTCGATCGCACCAAGCTCGTCACCACGCTGGTGAACGCCATGGAGAAGCACGCCATGGCCATGCGCCTCGCCACCCTGGAGCGGGAGGCCGAGGGTCGCGCCATCCCGGGCTTCGTGGGTGCCTCACCGGCCATGCGGGAGCTCTACCGGCAGATCGACCGGGTGGCCGCCTCCGACATCTCGGTCTACATCCACGGAGAGAGCGGCACCGGCAAGGAGCTCGTCGCCCGCGCCATCCACGACCGCTCCGGGCGCGGCAAGTTCCCGTTCATCGCGCTCAACTGCGCCGCCATCCCCGAGTCGCTCCAGGAATCGGAGCTCTTCGGCCACGAGCGCGGCGCCTTCACCGGCGCGGCCCAGCGGCGGACGGGCTGCTTCGAGCAGGTGGCTGGCGGCACCCTCTTCCTCGACGAGGTGGCGGAGCTCTCCCCCGGTGCGCAGGCCAAGCTCCTCCGGGTGCTCCAGCAGCGGACCATCCAGCGGGTGGGATCGGGCCAGGAGATCGAGGTCGACTTCCGCCTCCTCGCCGCCACCCACCAGGACCTGGCGGCCGCGGTCCGCGAGGGGCGCTTCCGGGAGGACCTCTTCTACCGCATCGTGGTCTTCGAGCTGGAACTCCCCCCCCTGCGCGACCGGGCGGGCGACGTGGAGCTTCTGGCCCGCTACTTCGTGTCGCTCGCCGGCAAGGAGCTGGCGGGGCGCGCCGTCCCCATCTCCCCGGAGGCCCTCGCCGCCCTGGAGCGCTACACCTGGCCCGGGAACGTCCGGGAGCTCCAGAACGTCTGCCAGCGGGCGGCGGTGACCTGCGAGGGGGACGCCATCACGGTGGCCGACCTCCCACCCCGGATCTGCGCCGCCATCGCCCTCCCCCGCCCCGAGGCGGCGGCGATCCCCGCCGGGTTCCCGGTGGCTTCCATGCCCTCGCCCATCCCGGCCGAGGGTCCGCGGGTCGAGGGGCTCGCGCCCGTGATCGGCCACCTCGCTCCGGACCCGGACGGTCTTCCTGCCTTCGCTGCGGAGACGGGCCACGCACCCGCGCTCACGCTCTCGGGCATGGAACGGAACGCCATCGTCGAGGCGCTTCTCAGGGCCGGCGGGAACCGGGCCCGGGTCTCGCGCGAGCTCGGCATCGGCCGCACGACCCTCTACCGGAAGCTGAAGGAATACGGGATCGCCTAGGCTGCGACGGCTCCGGCCCGACGCCCCGCTCCGACCAGCCGTCCGAAGTACCAGGGCGCGGCGACCGCCAGCCCCTGGCGCAGCGAGTGGGTCGGGCCGTAGCCGAGCCGCTCGCGGGCCCGGCCGATGTCGGCGTGGGAATGGCGGATGTCGCCGGCACGCGCCGGACGGTTCTCGAGCGTCACCCGGGCCGCCTCCGGATGGAGGGAGGCAGCAGCCTCCCGCATCATCTCGAAGAGGACTCGGAGCGTGGTGCGGTCCCCGCACGCAACGTTGTAGACGGTGCGGAGCGCGGACGGATTGGACGTGGTCGCGGCCAGGAGGTTCGCCTGGACGACGTTTCCCACGTAGGAGAAGTCCCGACTCGTCTCGCCGTCCCCGTGCAGGAAGGGCGCGGCCCCGCCGAAGAGGCCGTCGAACCAGAGCGGGATCACGGCCGCGTAGGCGCCGCGCGGGTCCTGTCGCGGACCGAAGACGTTGAAGTACCGGAGCCCGACCGTGTCGAGGCCGTAGGCGTTCGAGAAGGCGTGGGCGTAGAGCTCGTCGGCGGCCTTGGTTGCGGCGTAGGGGGAGAGGGGCCGACCGGTGGCGTCCTCCACCTTGGGAAGTCCCGGGTGGTCACCGTAGACGGCACTGGAACTCGCGTAGACCACCCGCTTCACGCCGGCGTTCCGCGCTGCGTCGAGGACGTTCACGAACCCGGTGACGTTCACCTCGTGGCTCGTGGCCGGGTCCCGGATCGAGCGGGGAACCGATCCCAGCGCGGCCTGGTGCAGGACCACGCTCACGCCCTCGCAGGCGGCGCGGCACGCGGCCGGCTCTCGGATGTCCCCCTCGAGGAACTCGAACCGCTCCGGCGCGACCTCCGACGCCTCGTCCAGGTTGTCGCGGTGGCCGGTGGAGAGGTTGTCGAGGACGCGGACGTGCTGGCCGAGCGAGAGCAACTGCTCGACCAGGTGGGAGCCGATGAAGCCGGCCCCGCCGGTCACGAGCCATGTGCGGGGCGGCCCCACCCGGAACTGCAGGGGCGCGGGGCTCACGCCTTCACCAGGCGGCAGGGCGGGGATCCGTTCGGGAAGAGAGGAGCCAGGAGATTGCGCGTGTCCACCACGAGCTTCACCTTCCCGAACAGGGAGGCGTTGCGGAAGACGTCGTGGGCGGTCGAGACCACCACGGCGTCGTATTCTGCGAAGCGCTCCGCGCTCACGGGGATGGAGGACAGCGTCAGGTCGTGCTTGCGCCCCTTGCGGGCCTCGGGGAAGTGCGGGTCGCAGAAGTCCACGGTCGCGCCCGACTCCTGAAGGTGCTCGATGATCTCGTAGGAGGGGGACTCCCGGTCGTCGTCGACATTGGCCTTGTAGGCGAGACCCAGGACCAGGATCCGGGAGCCGCGGACCGCCTTCCCGTCGTCGTTCAGGGCCGAGGCGATCCGGCCGCACACGTGGCGCGGCATGCTGGTGTTGATCTCCCCCGCGAGCTCGACGAAGCGGGCCCACTGCCCGTGCTCGGCGGCCTTCCAGGAGAGGTAGAAGGGGTCGAGGGGGATGCAGTGCCCGCCCAGGCCGGGGCCGGGATAGAAGGGCATGAAGCCGAAGGGCTTGGTCTTGGCGGCCTCGATGACCTCCCAGATGTCGATCCCCATCCCGTCGAGGATCACCTTCATCTCGTTGACGAGGGCGATGTTCACCGAACGGAAGATGTTCTCGAGGAGCTTCGACGACTCGGCCACGCGGGCCGACGAGACCCGGACCACCTTCTCGACGGCGGCGGCGTAGAACGCGACCGCGGCGTCGGTGGAGGGGCCGTCCACGCCGCCCACCACCTTGGGGATGGCACGGGTGGAGAAGCGCCCGTTGCCCGGATCCTCCCGCTCGGGGGAGAAGGCGAGGAGGAAGTCCTCGGGGCAGCGGAGCCCGCCCCTCTCGAGGATGGGGCGCACCTCACCGTCGGTCGTTCCGGGATAGGTGGTCGACTCGAGCACCACCAGCTGCCCGCGGCGGAGGCGCGGGGCGATCGCCTCAGCGGTGCGGTGGATGTACGAGTTGTCCGGCTCGCGGTGCGGACCGAGGGGCGTGGGGACGCAGATGACGATGACGTCGCACGCGCGGAGACCGTCGAAATCGGTGGTGGCGGAGAAGCGCCCCCCGTGGATGGCCTCGGCCACCCGCTCCGGGCCGATGTGCTTGATGTACGATTCGCCGCGCCCCAGGGCCTCCACCTTGCGGGAGTCGACGTCGAAGCCCACCACGGGGAAGCCGCCCTCGGCGAAGACGAGTGCCAGGGGGAGCCCGACGTAGCCCTGGCCGATGATCCCGATCCGGGCCGTCCGGGCCTCGATCCGGGCCATGAGATCGTGCGCGACGTCGACCGCCTCCACGCCCGCGACCCGGGGCTTCGCGACTGTTACCGGGCTTCGAGCTGCGACGGTGGTGGACATCGTTCCTCCAGTGCGGCGTTGGGCGACGGGAGACGACTAGGCTGCGACCTGGCGCATCGGCTCGTTGGCCGGCGCGAGGTTCGGCAGCGGGCGCCCCTCGAGCATCCAGGAGAGGCCGAGGTCCTTGAGCATCTGGGCGACGTCGGGGGTGGCGTTCACGATCCGGATCTTTCTGCCGGTGCGAGCGACCCGGCCGTGGGTGCGGACCAGCGAGGAGAGCACCGCGGCGTCGAGGTTCTGCACACCGGCGAGCGACACGACCTCGCCTGCGGCGAAGGCGGCGGCGGCGGCGGGGGCGGCGCTGGGCATCGGGAGGGCGGCGCTGGGCATCGGGAGGGCGGCGGCGTAGGCGGGAGGGCTCATGTCAGGCGACCTTCAGTGCATGGGTTGGAGTCACGACCGGAACAGTCGAGTACTTTGCAGGACGCGTGCCGAACAGCTGGATCAGCGAATCCGCAATGCGAATCGAGGCGCGGCCGTCGCCGTACGGATTGACCGTCCGTGCGCGGCGCACCGATGTGGTCAGGAGTGTTCCGAGACGGCGCGCGATCCGTTCCGGATCGGTACCGACCAGCTCGGCCAGCCCGGCGTCGACGCCCTCTGGGCGCTCGGTCGTCTCCCGCACCACCAGGATGGGCGCTCCGAACGTGGGAGCCTCCTCCTGGACGCCGCCCGAGTCGGTGACGATGACGTCGGCCCGCTGCATGAGCGAGACGAAGGGAAGGTAGGCCTGCGGCTCCACGAGCTGGACGCCGGAAACGCCGCCGAGCACCTCCTGGGCAGCCTGGCGCACGTGCGGATTGGGGTGGACGGGCCAGATGACCCGCGCACGGGGAACGCCGGCGATGGCGTCACGGATGGCGCCCAGCACGCCCCGCAGGGGCGCGCCCAGGCTCTCGCGCCGGTGCAGCGTGACGAGGACGAGCCTGTCCACCTCGGCGATCGGGACCGGCAGCTGCGGGGATCGTCCCGAGGCGTCGAGCAGCGCGTCGATCCCGGTGTTCCCGGTGACGACGATGCGGTCGGCCGACACGCCCTCGGCGAGCAAGTTGGTGAGCGCTCCCCGGGTGGGGGCGTAGTGAATGCTCGCCAGGGCCCCCGCGAGGCGGCGGTTGGCCTCCTCGGGGAAGGGGCTGTCGATGCTCTCGGTCCGAAGCCCGGCCTCCACGTGGGCGAACGGGATCCGGCGGTAGAAGGCGGTCATGGCGGAGGCGAGCACGGTGGTCGTGTCCCCCTGGGCCAGGACGACGTCGAAGCTCCGCTGCGCCATCACCCCCTCGATTCCCTCGAGGAGCCTGGCGGTCAGGCTGGCGAGCCCCTGGTCGGGGCGCATGAGGTCGAGGTCGGCGTCGGCGACGAGCCCGAAGTCGGCGGCAGCCTGATCGAGAAGGCCGCGGTGCTGCCCGGTGAACAGGACGTGGACGTCGAAATGGCCGGTGGCGCGGAGTGCCCGGACGACCGGGGCCATCTTGATGGCCTCGGGCCTGGTGCCGATCACGGCGAGAGCGTTGATCTTCTTCATGTCGTCCCTGGATTGCACGGGGGGTGCCAGCCCCCGGGGAGGACATCCGACACCGAAGTGCGTCAGCGCGGGGCAGCGGGCGTCGCGTCCGGGACGCCCTGCACCGCTTCGGAACGGTTGGCGCGGTACAGGTGGAACACCCGCGGCCCGACCAGGTAGATCCCGAGCACACAGGCCTCGGCGACGAAGGTCGCGATGGCGGCGCCCAGGGCACCCATCGAAGGGATGAGCAGCAGGTTCACGCCCACGTTCGCGGCGGCCGCGAGCCCCTGGCCGAAGGGCATCACCTTCTCCCGCCCGGCGGCGACCATCCGGCGGGACAGGAATGCCGTCTGGACCTGGAGGACGCTCGCGCCGAGGAGCCAGGCGAAGGCCGGGGCCGCATCGCTCCAGCCCTTGCCGTAGAGGAGCGTGATGAAGGCGCCCGCGAACGGGAGGATGAGCAGCGGGCCGGCCGAGAGGCCGACCGAGGCCAGGAAGCCGAGCTTGCGCGCCTTGGCCCGCGCCGCCGGGTCCGCCGAGACGAGTCCGGGGAAGAGCGCCATGGCGAATGCGCCCGCGCCGGTGGCGACCCCGTTGATGACCCGGTAGGCGCCGCCGTAGAGGCCGAGCTGGACAGGGGTGGAGAGCCCCTCGAGGAGGATCATGTCGACACGGGCCGAGATGGAGCCGAAGACCGAGGAGAGTCCGATCCATCGGCCGCGCCGGCTGTAATGCTCGCGCACCTCGGAATCCCTGCGAGGGCGCAGGGGGAACAGGTTCCGGTGGACCACCGCCGCGCGCCCCGCGCTCAGCGTGATCGCCCCCGCCAGCTGGCCGCACATGGCGATGATGAGGCTCCCGCGCCAGGCTCCCAGGGCCACACCGGCCAGCATCACCGCGCGGGACACGACGATCACGGGGAGGTCCCGGGCCGAGGCCCCCCGGCCGAGGATGGAGTAGTTGAAGGTGGTGGCCAGGCCGTTCACGATGAGTGCAAGAAGGGCCAGCGCCAGCGACCCGGCGCCATCCGCATCGAGCCGCAGACCCAGGCCGATGGCCAGGCCGACCACGACCGTGATGGCGGTGCCCTTGGAGAGCGCGGCGAGGGAGCCCTCCAGCACCGCGCCCGGGTCGTGCTTCCGCTCGGCGTAGAGGGTGATGGCCACCTCCCCTGCCCCGAAGAGGAGGACGATGGCCAGGATGCCCGCCACCGCCAGCGCGAAGGTGTAATGCCCCATGGCCACGGGCCCGAGGGCGCGGGCGACCAGCACGCCGGCCACGACCTGGCTTCCCATGTCGATGACCTGGACCAGCATCGTCGCCGCGGCGGGCGGAAGGCGCAGGCGCTTCACGACAGGCACTCCGCGAGCATGCGCCGGTAGGCGGCGGCCTTGGCGGCGAAGGTGAACTCCGCCACCACCCGGCGGCGGGCGTCGTCCCCCATCCGGCGCGCGGCGGCCGGGTCGGAGAGGACCTCGACGATCGCCCGGGCGAGGACCTCGGGCTCCCGCGGGGGGACGAGGCGCCCCTGCCGGCCATCCTCCAGGACCTCTCCGGTGCCACCGACCGCGGTGGCGACGATGGGCACGGCGCAGGCGCCCGCCTCGAGGACCACGTTGGGGAGCCCCTCGGTGTGCGACGACTGGACGAAGAGGTCGGCGCTGGCCATGAGCCGGTCGAGGTCGTCGCGGAACCCCGCCAGGGCGAAGTTCGCGTCGAGCCCTGCCTCCCGGATGGCGGCCTCCAGCGCCCCCCGCAGCGGCCCGTCCCCGACGAGGAGGAAGCCCACACCGGGCATCCGGTCCACCACGAGCCGCGCGGCCCGGACCAGGTCCGCGAACCCCTTCTCGGGACTGAGTCGGCCTGCCGCGATCACCAGCCGCTCCGGCCGGACCGGGAAGAGCGCCTCCATCTCCCGGCGCGTTTCGGCGTCGGACGCGGGGAAGCGGGAGACATCCACGGCGTTCTGGATGACCACCACCCGGTCGGCCCGGATGCCCGCGTCCTTCACCCGCTGCCCCTGCCGGTGGGACACGGCCACCACCCGCCGCGCGCCGCGCATCACCAGCTTGTCGATGGCCTCGTTCACCTTCACGCGCAGCGTGGCCCCGGTCCACCCGTGGGAGACCGCGATGTTCGGGATCCCGGCACGCCTCGACGCCAGGAGCCCGACCAGGTCGGGCTTGTAGCCGTGGGTGATCACCACGTCGGGGGCGATCTTGGAGAGCCAGCCCGCCACCTCGGCCACCGCCTGGCGCAGCGGCCGACCGGTCGTGGCGAGGAGGTGCGACTCCAAGCCTTCCGCGCGGAGCCGCTCGTCGAGGGCTCCGCCCTCGGGGAAGCCCAGGAACACCGACCGATCGGTCCCGCCGAGCGCCCGGGCGAGCCCGATCATCTGCCGCTCCGGGCCGCCCACGAAAGGCGAGGCGACGAGATGGAGGATGGTGGCCATGGCTCAGGCCGCCGCGGTGACGGACGCGACCGGGAGCGGGCGGAGGTCGCGGATGACCTTGGCCGGGGATCCCGCCACCAGGGTGAATGGCGGGACGTCCTTGGTCACGATGGAGGCGGCGCCGACCACCGATCCCTCGCCGATGGTGACGCCCGGCATGATCTTGCAACCGTTGCCGATCCAGACGTCGTCGCAGATGGTGACCGGCCGGATCTGATCCGGCTCCACTCCCTGGCTGCGCCGCTTCATCGCGTCCATGGGGTGACCCGGGTTGTCTGCGATGAAGACGTTGTCGGCGATGAGGACGTGGTTGCCGATGCTGACCCGGCTGCCCACGCTGATGGTGAGCCGGCAGCCCAGGTAGGTCTTGTTGCCGATCTCGAGCACCGGATCCTTGCCGACGCTGGTCGAGACGAAGCTCGACATGGCGCTCATGGTGCAGTCGTCCCCGATGCGGATCTTCAGGGCGCCGTACAGGTAGGGCACGCCCAGGTCCACCCGCAGGTTCTTGCCCACGCGGTCGCAGCGGGCCCGGAACATGGGCTGGTAGTAGAAGGACCGGGAGAGCCACCGGAACCCGTTCAGCAGGCCGTGGTGGACGTACCAGACCGGAAGGAAGATCGCCTTCGGCGCCGGCACCTCGAAGGTGCGGATCCGCTTGGCGAGGCGGTACAGCCGGTCGAAGAAGGGCGTCTCGCGACGCTTCACCTTGCGGATGAGTCCCTGGATCATGACGTGGCTCCTCGAGTTTCGGGTGCGGCGGGCATGCTCCGCTCGGTCGCCGCGATGAGCGCGAGCAGGATGAAGGTGAACCAGCTCCAGCACTGCGAGAGGAAGAAGGCGGAGATGAAGAAGGCCAGGATGGTGGGGAAGAGGGACCCGACCGCCGCCCGCTCGAGCGGGTCATCGAGTTCCTCGCGCCGCGCCCGCAATCGGAAGGCCGACCGGAAGGAGAGGACGACCATCGCCATGAAGGGGATGAACCCGACGAGGCCGGTCTCGGCGATGGCCTTCACGAACGAGTTGTGGGCCTCGAGCTTCCCCCAGATGACGGCGTTGGTGACGTAGGACGGGTAGTTGTCGGCGAACCGGTCGTAGCCCACCCCCAGGATCGGCTTGGCCTTCACCATCCGGGCCCCGGCCATCCAGGCGTCGAGCCTTCCCTGGGCCGACTCGTCGATCCCGTCCCCTTCCCCGCCGCCGCTCGATCGCTTCGACATGCCGGAGGCGGCCATGAGCACGGCCATGCCGACCGCGAGGATGGCGACCTGCATGCCCCGGCTCTTCACCTTCTCGCGCAGCAGGATGAAGGCCGCAGCGCCCATGCCCATGAACCCACCGCGCGACTGTGTGGAGACGATCCCGGAGACCACCGCGAGGAGCAGGATCCCGAAGAACCAGCGCTGCCTCCCCTTCGTGCCCATCACCGCGCTGGCCAGGAAGGGCATGCCCATGAGCAGGCAGAGGGCCAGGTCATTGGGGTCCCCGAGGAGGCCCACGAACCCGGCGCGGCTGCCCTCGATGGTGGCCTGGCCGCTCAGCTTGGCCTGCAGCGCGTAGACGCCGAGCGACGCACAGGCGACGGCGATGGTGGTGAGCGTGGTCGCGGCGCGCCCGGGCGTCGTGACCAGGTTCATGATGAGGACGTAGAGGATGATGATCTTGACGAAGACGTCCTGGAAGAGCGCGAGGCTGGTGCCCGGGTCGGTACCCACGAGCGAGGAGGCGACGAGCGCCGCGGTGAGCCAGACGAAATAGAGGTCGAGCTTGCACCGGGCCCAGCTCGTGTCCTGCCGGACCATCTTCTCGATCGCCCAGAGCCCCAGCGCCCCCAGCGCGAACAGCTTGGCCGGCTGCAGCACCGCGAGCGCCGGGATGATGTCGGCGGGGCGCAGGAGGAGCATCAGCATGAAGCCGAGCAGCGCCCGGAACGGGCTCGCGAAGACGTAGACCCCCAGGGCGGCCCCCAGCACGGCGCCGGCCGGCGCCATGGGGTGGTACATCGCGAGCGAGCCCACGCCCGCCGCGCCGACGGCGGTGGCCGCGGCGATGGCGGGCCTGCGCATCACGGCGCGCTCCGGGATCCCAGCGTTCCCACCAGGTCCACGCCGACGATGGTGGCCACCCGGTCCCGGCGAACGACCCCGGAGAGGAACTCGGCGAGGGCAGCGAGGACCACCCCGAGGACGATGCCCCCGAAGAGCCCCCCGATGGCGACGATGGGCGTGGCCGGCTTGGTGGAGTGGATGGGGCGGGTGGGCGGCTCGACCACCCAGACCTGCCCCTTCTCGTCATAGAGCGCGAGCTCGCGCGTCACCAGCGCGTCCTCGTACTTCACGAGGAGTTCGCGGTAGACCTTCGACTTGGCATCCACGTCCCGCTGCATGTGGGTGACGTTCATCTCGTTCCGGGCGAACTCGCGGACCTGCCCGTCGGACTGGGCGAGGCGGCGCTTCACCGCCTGGACCTTGCCGAGCGCCCCCTCGATCTCGCCGAGGACCGACTTGTAGGAGAGGATGTCGCTGGAGAGCAGGTCTCCCCTGCCATCGACGCCGCCGCCGGTGCGGCGGTCCCCCCCTCGGGAGCTGGCGAGCGCCTCGAGATGGGCGAGGTCGAATTCGCTGGCGGCCGGGGCGGGGTTGTTGTGCTCCGCCTCCAGGCGCTGGATGAGGACGCGCTGCGTCTCGAGTGCCGGGTGCTCGTCGGTGTAGGCCCCCCGCAACTCCCGCAGGCGCGCCTTGGCCTCGAGGAGCTTCACCTCCACCTGGCGCGAGGCCGGGGTCTGGGAACGCAGGCGGGTCTCGAGCAGGTCCTTCCTCCGGAGCGCGGCCTGAAGCTCCGTCTCGGCCTCGGCGAGCGACCTGCGGAGCTGCAGGGTCATGTCGAGGTTCTGGTGGAACACCTCGGGGAGCTCGGTGGCGTTCTCCCCCTTGTACTGGGCGAGGAGCCGCTCGTCCCCCTGGAGCTCGGAGCGCAGCCGCTGGATCTGGACGCGGAGGAACTCGGCCGACTCGGTTATCGACTCCTTCTGCGGCCGGAGCATCTCGCCGATGAAGGTGGCGACCAGGACCTTCAAGGTCTCGTAGGTGGCGTCCGGGCTCCCCTGGGTCACGGTGAGCTGCGCCATGGTGTTGGCGAGGCCGAAGACCTCGACCTCCTTGCGGAAGCGCGCCACCTTGGCCTCGATGCTCGGGGGCGTGTCCTTCTCGGTGATCTGCCCCGTCTGTCGCAGCACCTTCTCCAGGATGGCGTTCCCGCGGATGAGCTCCTGCAGGACCTGGATGCGGTTCTTGACGTTCCAGTCCACCATCTTGTCGTTCAGGATGGGGTTGACCGCCTTGCTCTCCTGGATCAGCACCTTGGCGGTGGCCTTGTAGCGGTTGGGCATCGCCTTGTTGACGGCCACCGCGACCACCGGCGTGACCACCACGGCGACGAGGACCATGAGCCACCGGCGCCGGACGGCCGTGGCGATGAGGGACCAGGTCCCGGCCTTGATGACGGGCTTCATGCTGCGCTCCCGCCACGGACGCGGCGGAGGAAGCCCCCCGGAGCGACGTCCCGCTCCGTTCGTGCGGCACTGGAGCCCGGGAACATGTGGCGGACGGCCGACGCCCGGCGACGGAGCGCACCCAGAAGGGACGGCAAGCCGCGGTCGTCCCGGTCGTTCCAGACCACGCCGACCGGCGGGATCTCGAGCGCGTCGAGGCGGGACCGGAGCTGGGTCACCTCGTCCTCGGTGGTGCGGCCGGCGAGCAGGACGATGAGCGCGCCGTCGAGGGCGGCCATCCACTGGGCGTCGAGGTCGATCCCGCCGTCGCCGTCGAGGAGGGCCGCCCCGTCGATGACGACGCGGCAGGGTTCGGGGAAGTCGGAAGGGGAGACGGTCGCGGCCGTCACCACGTCGATGAAGCACCAGTTCTGGGGCTCGGCGACGGCGAGCGTCGACTCCAGGGTGTGGAAGAGGTGGCTCTTCCCGTCGCCGCTCCGGGCCGAGACGACCAGGATGAAGCGGCATGGCGTCCCTCGGAGCGCGGCGGCCACGCTCTCGGCGAGCATGCGCCGGGCCAGCACCTCCTTCTTGGAGGCGCCATCGGCGGCGGCTTCGTCGTGTCGGGCGATTGAGCGCATGGCTACCGGGTCCCTGTGCAACCGGCGATCCAGCCCGACCGTTCACGGTTGGAACACCTGGCCCGTCCCTCCCGGGGCGCAGGAGGGCGCCACCCGGGCTACGGCTCCCGCTTCGGAACAGTCGCCCGGGAATGGAACGGTTCTCCGCCCCCACCGGGGCGCGATGGGGCCGGCACGCCGCTTGCCAAGGCAGGGAGGCATGGCACGACCGATTCGCGTCGCACAGCTCATCCAGTACTTCGGCATCGGAGGCATCGAGCGGATGGTGGAGGGCTTCGTCCCCCCCTTCTCGGCTCGAGGCGTCGACACGGTGGTCGCGGCCTACCGGGGCGACGGACCGGTCCGGCAGGCCCTCGAGGCGCGGGGTGCGCGGGCAACCCTCCTCCCCGGCCGCGCGGGGCTCGACCCCCTGCTCCCCTTCCGCATCGCCCGCTGGATCCGCACCTCCGGCGCGGACGTGCTCCACACCCATCACCTTGGCCCCTTCATCTATGGCGCCGCCGCCGCCCGGCTGGCCGGCGTCCCCCACGTCCAGACGGAGCACTCCCACGAGATCTACGACGCCCCCCGGCGCCGCGCGATCGGCCGCCGCATGGACGGCCTCGCCACCGTCGTGGCGGTGTCCGAGGAGATCGCCTCCTGGCGGGAGGCGACGCTGGGGCGACGCTGCACCGTCATCCCGAACGGCGTTCCCGTCCCGCCGATCGCCACGCCGGAACTCCGGGCCCGGGCACGCGCGGTACTGGGGCTCGAGCCCGACGACGTCGCGGTGGGCTGCGTGGCCAGGCTGGCCCCGGAGAAGGATCACGCCACGCTCGTCCGGGCCGTGCACGCTGCGCTGCCGACGGGCCCCCGTCTCCGCCTGGTGCTCGTCGGAGACGGGCCGGAGCGAGCCACGCTGGAATCCCTCTCCTCCGACCTGGGGTTGGCGGATCGGGTCCTCTTCCTCGGCTCCCGTTCCGACGTGGCCGGCCTCCTGCCCGGGCTCGACCTCTTCACCCTGGCGAGCCGCCGCGAGGGGCTGCCCCTCTCGCTGCTGGAAGCGCTCGCCGCGGGGATTCCCGCGGTAACCACGGCGGTCGGAGAGATGCCGCGCGTCCTTTCGGGCGGCGCCGGGCGGACGGTGCCCGCCGGCGACGTCCCCGCCCTCGCAACCGCAATGGCCGCGGCGGCCACCGATCCGGCCTGGCGCAGGACTGCCGGCGCCAGCGGCCGGGAGCTGGTCCGGTCGAGCTACTCGATGGGCGCGATGGCCGATGCCTACGTCCACGTCTACCGCTCCGCGCTCCACCGTCGGAGGGCGGCATGACCTGGCTCGTCTTCGGCGACGACTGGGGCCGCCACCCCTCCACGACGCAGCACCTGGCCCGGCAGCTCGGGGAGCACTCCCGGGTCGTCTGGATCGACTCCATCGGGATGCGGTCCCCCACCCTCACCGCCGACGACGCCCGTCGCCTGTGGGGCAGGCTCCGCAGGGGCCGTTCGTCCACTCCGGCCTCTGCCGATCCCTCCTGGCTCGTCCGGCCACGCCCCCGGGTGCTCCCCTGGCACCGCTCCCCGGCCGTGGCAGCGCTGAACCGTTCCGCCATCACCCGCGCGGTGAACGATGCCCTGCAGGGCGAGGTTCCCGTCGTGCTGGCCTCGAACCCCGTGGCCGCCCTCTACCTCGACGCCATCCCCCGGCGGGCACTCGTCTACCTGCGCCTCGACGACTACGCCGAGCTCCCCGGCGTCGACCCGGAGCTGGCGCGGCTCGCCGAGCGACGCATGCTCCGGCAGGCCGACCTCGTGGCGGCGACGGCCCGCAGGCTCCTGCCGGCCGGTGTTCCCGGGCTCTACCTGCCCCAGGGGGTCGAGGCCAGCCACTTCGGGCGCGTGTCGCTCGACCCTCCGGGCGGCAAGGTGCTCGGCTTCTTCGGGCTGCTCGCGCCCTGGATCGACCTCGACCTCGTCGCCGCCGTCGCCCGGGCGGCGCCCGACTGGACGCTCGAGTTCGTGGGGCGTTCCGACGTGGACACCACGGCGCTCCAGGCCCTGCCGAACGTCCGGCTCCTTCCCGCCGTCCCGTACGCCGACCTTCCGTCCGTCATGCGCACCTGGCGCGCCGCCTGGGCCCCCTTCGCCATGAACGAGCTCACCGCAGCGGTGAACCCGCTCAAGATCCGCGAGTACCTGGCGGCAGGCCTCCCATCCTTCTGCACGCCCCTGCCGGAGGTCCGGGAGATCCGCGGCGTCCGCCTGGGGCGGACGGCCGGCGACGTGGTCGCCTGGCTCGCCGACGAGGCGGCCCATGACTCGCCCTTCCGTCGCGCCGAGCGGCGCCGCGGCGTGGCGGGCGATTCCTGGAGCTCCCGCGCGGCGGAGCTCGAACGCACCGTGAACGCCATCCCGACGGCCCCCCGGGCCGCACACGCATCGGAGACATGACGATGAGCGAACTGTCCCTCTGGATCCTCTTCGCCGCGCTCTGCGCGGCCGCCCTCTTCCCCTACGCCGGCTATCCGCTCGCGGTGCTGCTCTTCCCGCGCCGGCCGGTGCGTCGCGGCCCCCCGGTCGAAGGGGACGTGAGCGTGGTGATCCCGGCCCGCAACGAGGCCGCCACGCTCGCCGCCAAGCTCGAGGCCACGCTGGCGCTCGAGCCGCGGTCGCGCATCCGCGAGGTCCTGGTGGGCTCGGACGGCTCCACCGACGCCACCGCCTCCATCGTCCTCGCAGCCGCCGCCCGGGATCCCCGGGTCCGGCTCGTCGACCGGGGCGCCCGCCGAGGCAAGGCGGCCGTGATCTCCGACCTGGCCCGGCAGGCCCAGGGCGAGTTCGTCCTCTTCACCGACGCCGGGGCCGAGATCGCCCCCGACGTCCTCCCCGAGCTCCTCGACACCCTGCGCGACCCCGAGATCGCCATCGCGGTTCCCCGCTACGCGACCCGCGGCCAGGAGGGGGGCGAGGGGGCCTACTGGCGCCTCATGACCGCCCTCAAGAAGGCCGAGTCCGACCGCGGCCTCGTCGTGGGTGCGCACGGTGCGTGCTACCTGGCGCGCCGCGCGGCCATCCCTCCCCTCCCGAACGGGACCGTGAACGACGACCTGCTGCTCCCGGCGCTGGTCCGGGCCGACGGCGGCCAGGTGGCCTACGTCCACGGCGTGGCCTCCTCCGAAGGAGCCACCTCCGGCCCGCAGGCGGTCTACCTGCGCCTCGCCCGGATCGCCCGCGGCAACTGGCAGCTCTTCTCCCGCCACACCGACCTCCTCTCCCCGCTGCGCCCCCGCCTCGCCTTCCCGCTGGTGGCGACCAAGCTCCTGCGCATCCTGGGGCCGTGGATCCTGCTGGCCGCGCTCGCCACGGCCATCGTGGGCGCCACCCGGTACCCCTCGTTCCAGGCGATCCTCGCCACCGGGCTCGTCGTGCTGGTGGCCGCGGGCATCGCCCTCTGGCGGCAGCTCGACGGGCGGCCGGTCCGGGGCCCGCTCGGCCTCCTCGGCTACGGGCTGCTCGGACAGGTGGCGACCGCGGCCGGTGCCTGGCAGGCGCTCCGCGGGGACCAGAGCGTGGGCTGGGAGTCGGTCGACGGCGACGCCGAAGGAGACGTTCCTCCCCCGCTTCCGCTGAGCGTGCGCGGCGCCAAGCGAACCCTCGACATCGTGGGATCGACACTGCTGCTCCTCGTCACCTGGCCCTTCCTGCTGGCCTCGGCCGTCGCCGTGAGGGTCACCTCGCCCGGACCGGCCATCTTCCGGCAGGAGCGGGTCCGCCACGATTCGCGGGGACGTCCGATCTCCTTCCAGATGTTCAAGTTCCGCAGCATGTGGGTGGACGCGGAGGCCCGCTCCGGCCCGGTCTGGGCCACCGTGGCCGACCCCCGCATCACCCCGGTGGGGCGCCTCCTGCGCAAGGCCCGGCTGGACGAGCTCCCCCAGCTCTGGAACGTCCTCCGCGGCGACATGACGCTCGTCGGACCCCGTCCGGAGCGCCCCTCCTTCGTGAAGCAACTCGGCGACATGATCCCCGGCTACACGGACCGGGTGGCGCGCTGCAAGCCCGGGGTCACCGGCTGGGCCCAGATTCACTGTGAGTACGATACATCGATCGACAGCGTGCGCACCAAGGTGCTCTACGACCTGGCCTACGTGGCCCACCTGTACGATCTCCGGAGCTACCTGGGAATGGAGGTCAACGTGGCGCTGCGGACGGTGATGGTGATGGTGAAGGGCAAGGGCGCCCACTGATGCCGGGCGCGATCGTCCTCGCGGCGCTGCTCCTCGCCGGGGCGGCACCGGCCGCTCCCGCCGACCCGCTCGCCCTGGAGCTCGCGCCCGCCGTCGACACCGACCCGGCCTCCTACCCGGCGAACGTCTGGATCACCGGCAGCATGGCCAAGGTCCGGCGGACCGATCCCCCCGGCCCGGTCCACTGGGCGGTCCTCTCCTCCGCCCGGAACGAGGTGGAGAGCTTCCAGGTCCACGTGCGGGCCACCACCGCCCTGCGGGGGGTGACTGTCGAGTCCACGGACCTGGTCGACGTCCGGAGCGGAGCGCGGATCCCGGCCGCCACGAACGTGACCGTCTCGCGGGAGCTCTACCAGCGCATCTCGCCCGATCTCCGGAGCGATGCGAACGGCCTTCCCGGCGAGGTGCCCGACGCGCTCGTCCCGGCGCGGGACCGCCACTGGGGGGAGACCCGGAACGCCTTCCCCGCCGACGTGCGCACCGGGGAGAACCTCTCGGCCTGGATCGACGTCCACGTGCCTCGCGGCATCCCCTCTGGGTGGTACCTGGGGAGCGTGAGCGTCCGGGTGGATGGGCGGGGGATGGCGAAGCTCCCGGTGCGGCTCAAGGTATGGAACGTCGATCTTCCGTCGACGGCCTCGCTGGCCTCCCACTTCGCCATGAGCTGGAACGGGGCCTGCGTGCAGGAGTTCGGGAGCTACGAGGCCTGCGGGGCGGCCACCCCCACCGGAAGCCGGGACGCCGGCGTGGAGCAGTTCCACGTCCTCTACGCCACCTTCGGTCTCGACCGCCGCGTCTCCTTCGCCAACGTGACCTACGCCGGCCCCCGCGACGACGACTGGCGCCATTTCGACACCGTCTACGGGCCGCTGCTCGAGGGGCGGGCCTCGACGCTGCTCCCCGGCGCCCGGCTCACGCGGTTCACTTACGCCGGAGGCACCGATGCGGGTTCCCTGTCCCGCTGGGCGAAGCACTTCCGATCCCGTGGCTGGCTCGACCGCCTCGTCTGGTACCGGTGCGACGAACCGGGGAATGGCACCTGCACCTTCGCCGACGCGCGCGCCGAGGAGGAACGGGTCCACGCCGCCGCGCCCGACTTCCGGACGCTCCTCACCACCGACCTCGACCACCTCGAGAAGCACGGCCTCCTCGACTCGGTGGACGTCGCGGTCCCGGTGCTCGACCGCATGCAACCCCACGGGAAGCCCAGCCAGCGCCCTCGGTACGACGCCTTCCTCTCGAGGTCGCCCCGGAAGCAGCTCTTCTGGTACCAGTCCTGCGACCAGCATGAGAGCTGCGCCAACGGACGGATGGGCCCCGCGCAGGCCACCTGGCCGAGCTACATGGTCGACGCCTCCCCCATGCGCAACCGGGTCTTCCAGTGGATGGCCTTCCTGGAGCGGATCGAGGGGGAGCTCTACTACGCGGTCGACTACTGCTTCACCCGGGAGTGCGGCCCCACCGGGTCGACCTCCCGCGACCCGCTCCGCTCGGTATACGCCTTCGGCGGGCACGGCGACGGGACCCTGATCTACCCGGGAAACACCCGCACGATCGGGGGGAAGCACCACGTCCCGCTCTCGTCGATCCGGCTCGAGCTCATCCGGGAGGGCATGGAGGACTACGAGTTGCTGCACCTGCTCGAGGCCCAGGGCGAGGGGGCGTTCGCCAGGGAGCAGGCGGCCTCGTTCATCCGGCGCGCCGACGAGTTCGCCTCCGACCCGGCGCGGCTCCTCGGCGCCCGGGAGGCGCTCGGCGACCGGCTTCACGCCCGATCGCTGGGGCGCTGACCCGGGAAACCCCCGATGACCCGATTCGGAACGAGACTTGGTGGCCCGGGTGGCCGTAATCTGGCCCGGGTCGTGCAACCCCCTTCCTGGAAAGGAAAGGGACTGATCATGGGCTTGCTGCGAACGCTCCTCCTCTTTCTCGTCACCTGGGCCGGCACCGCTCTCGCCCAGGCCCCCCCGGCGGGCGGCCACCTGGAGCACATCCGATCGTCCGGCGTCCTGCGCGTCTGCATCTGGCCCGACTACTACTCCATCACCTTCCGGAACCCGAAGTCGGGAGAGCTCTCCGGCATCGACGAGATGCTCTCCACCGCGTTCGCCAAGGACCTGGGCGTGAAGGTCTCGTACGTCGATTCGAGCTTCCCCACCTTCATCGCCGACCTGCTCGCCGACCGCTGTGACGTCGCCATGTTCGGGGTCGGCATGCTTCCGGAGCGGGCCGCCAAGGTGCGCTTCTCCCAGCCCTACCTCCGCTCCGACATCTACGCGGTCACGACACGGACCCACCCCAGCATCAAGTCCTGGGACGACATCGACCGGCCCGGCCGGGTGGTCGCCGTCCAGGCAGGGACCTTCATGGAGCCGGTGATGCGCTCGCGGCTCCAGCAGGCGGACATGGTCCTGATCCGACCTCCCGCCACCCGCGAGAAGGAGGTCCAGTCGGGGCGCGCCGACGTCTTCATGACCGACTATCCGTACAGCCGGCGCGTCGTGGACAGCTTCGACTGGGCCCGGGTCATGCCACCCGAGAAGCCGGTCTTCCCGCTCTCCTACGCCTACGCCGTGGCTCCCGGCGACGAGCCCTGGCTCGCACGGGTGAACCAGTTCGTGGCCGACGTGAAGCGCGACGGGCGCCTCCTGGCGGCAGCCCGAGCCCACAAGCTCGAGCCGATCGTGCTCCTGGAATGACGGGCGTGGATTCCGGCCTCGGGCCCTCCCGCCAGCACCACTCGCCGGACCGGACCGTCCGTCTGGTGTCCCTCGTCTTCTCCCTCGTCCTGGTCCTGGCCACGGCGGCCAACCTCGCCCAGCTCTGGTTCACGGTGCGCGGAGGGATCGAGAAGCGGGTCGAGAACCTCTCGCGGGTCCTCTCCCGGGTGGTCGAGGGTCGCCTCTCCGAGATCCGGACCCAGTTCGAGGCCGTGGACGATACGGTCGTCAACGCGCTGAACGAGCGGGATGAGACCCGGGCGAATGCCATCCTGTCCACGGAGGTCGGAGAGAGCAACATGTTGCGCGAGATCGCGATCGTCGCCGCGAACGGAAGGGTGCTCGCGTCCTCCGATCCTGCCCATGTGGGGCTCCTCCTCACCGGGTACAGCTTCCTCTCCGCCCCCCGGGATTCCCGGCTCCGCGTCGGTATCCCGTCGGAGGGGAGGTCGTTCGGGCGCACCCCTTCCGCAGGCAGCGGGCGAGCCTTCGCCCGGACCGGCTTCCTGACCGTCTCCCGCCTGGCCGGGGACTCTCCCAGCGGACCCTGGATCGTGGCCGTGGTGGGCGCGGACAGCCTGATGAACGACCTCCAGCGGATGACCCGCGGGACGCAGGAGTCGATCTCCGTCATGAGGTACGACGGCGAGCTCCTGGCCACCGATCGGGAGGGGACGCTCCCGCCCCGACCGGCGCACCCCATCTTCTCCGGCTTCCTGCCCGACCGGGAGAGCGGCGGCTTCACCGACCAGGAACCCGACGGCCGACGCTGGATCGCCCACTTCGACGCCACCGACGACTTCCCGATCCTGGTCGAGGCCCGCATCCCGGAGAGCATGGTGACCGACCTCTGGCAGCGGCAGCTCACCGTGCCCCTGGTCGTGCTCCTCCTCACGCTGACGGCGGTCTGGGTCAACGCGCGCCTCCTCTCCCGCTCGTTCCGCCAGCGCGACGCCTCGAGCCAGACCCTCGCCACGCAGGAACGGCGCCTCCGCAACATCATCGATTCTGCGGCAGACGGCATCGTCACCATCGACCAGCGCGGCATGATCCGGGAGTACAACCAGGCAGCCGAGGCCATCTTCCGGGTGCCGGCATCCTCCGCCGTCGGGCGTCCCATCACCGACCTGCTCCCGCCCGAACTGGCCGGGCACCAGGCATACCTCGACCGCTACCTGGCCACCGGCCACGCCACGATCATCGGCCACGGGCGGACGATGCAGACCCGCCGCCGGGACGGCACGCCCATGGTCGTGAACCTGGCGGTCAGCGAGGTGATCGAACAGGGCGAGAGCTACTTCACCGGGATCGTTCGGGACATCACCGGGGCCATGGAGGCCGAGGAGCGTTTCCGGACGCTCTTCCAGCGCTCCGGCGAGCCCCACCTGCTCTTCGACGCTGCCGGGCTCGTCGACCTGAACGACGCCGCGCTCCATCTCCTCGGAGCCTCGACCCCGGCCGACGTCCTGGGAAAGCAGCTCTCGGATCTGGCGGCTCCCGTGTCGGACTCCAGCTCCTTCGGGTCCCCGGAGGTCCTGCGGGGGATCGAGGAGGTCGCCCGCCGGGAGGGAGTGGCCCGGCTCGAGTGGACGGCGCGGGCGCTCGACGGTCGTCCCGTTCCCGTGGAGATGACGCTCACGCCCATCCGGTTCGCCGAGCACGACGCCATGCTCGTCTCCTGGCACGACATCGCCGAGCGGAAGCGCTACGAGCAGGAGCTTCGGAGCGCGCGAGACGCAGCCGAGTCGGCGGCACTCGCCAAGTCGAGCTTCCTGGCGATGATGAGCCACGAGTTGCGGACCCCCATGGCGGGAATGATCGGCATGATCGAGCTGCTCGCCGACTCCTCGACGTCGAGCGAGCAGAAGCGCTTCGTCTCGGCACTCGACACCTCGGCCAAGTCGCTGCTCCGGGTGCTGAACGACGTCCTCGACTTCTCCAAGATCGAGGCGGGGCACCTGAAGCTCGAGGAGATCGACTTCGATCCGCTCGCGGTGGCGCGCGAGGTGGTCGAGGTCTTCGTGAATGCCGCCTCCCGGAAGGGCAACGAGATCCGGACCGCATGGAACGCCGCGGAGATCCCCCGCGTGTCCGGCGACCCGACCCGGCTCCGGCAGCTGCTCTTCAACCTGGTGGGCAACGCCGTCAAGTTCACCGAACGTGGAACGATCACCCTGGCCGTCTCCCGCATGCCCGGCGGGGACGGCGACGGCGTCCCCTTGCGCTTCGAGGTTCGCGACACGGGGCTCGGCATCCCCGAGGACGTCCTGCCGACGCTGTTCCGCCCCTTCCAGCAGGCAGATACCTCGACCACCCGCCGGTTCGGGGGGACCGGGCTCGGGCTCGCCATCTGCCGTCGCCTGGCGGAGGCCATGGGAGGGGAGATCGGCGTGGAGAGTCGGCCCGGTAGCGGCTCCACCTTCTGGATCAACCTGCGGCTCCGGCGCGCCGCCGCGGAGCCGGTGCCGGCGGCCATCGAGGCCGCCCCCGCTCCGCCGGAGCCCGCCGCCACCGGGATGCGGATCCTGGTGGCCGAGGACAACGCGGTGAACCGGCTCCTCATCAGCACCCGACTCCGCCGGGGCGGGCACGACGTGGTGCTGGTCGAGGACGGCGTACAGGCCGTGCAGGCCGTGCGCGACGGCAGCTTCGACCTCGTCCTCATGGACATGCAGATGCCCGAGCTCGACGGGGCCGGCGCGACCCGTCAGATCCGACAGCTCGACGGGGAGCGCGCCCGCGTCCCCATCGTCGCCCTCACCGCCGACGCGCTTCCCGAGTTCCGGGAGCACTACATGAAGGCGGGGCTGGACGATTACCTCACGAAGCCGGTCGACTGGGCCGCGCTCGACCGGGTGCTGAAACGCTTCTCCCCCGCCGCCCGGAGGCCCGTCTAGATCGATCCGAAGCGGATACCCTCCCTGGGCGGTTGCCTGGCGAGCTCGATCGAGGGTGGCAGGACGGCCGCGGCCGTCGCCGGCGGATCTCACTTCTTGTAGTGCGTGTCGATCCACATGTAGCCGTTCATGTAGGCCGGAAGGGCCGCCTGAACGTGGACCGTCGCGTCCGGGATCGGGAGCGGCTCGACGTCGCCGATGGTCTCCAGCCTGGGCGCGTTTCGCCCCTTGAACTCGGCGTACGCCTTGTCCGAGTTGCCCCGTGGAACGAGGTCGTCCGTGGCGCAGTGGAACAACTTGAGCGCCATCGAGGGCGTCCAGCCCCGGTAGGCGTCGTTGGCCGCGAGCATCGTCACCACCGGTCCATCGGTGACGGGGTCGCCCGTGAAGGGCCGCTGCACCAGGGCGAGGAAGTCGGCCGTGAGGATGTCGGCCGGGACGGGGTAGGTCGCCCCCGGGCGGAAGGCCATGGCGGACACCACCTGCTCGCCCTTCGCAGTACCGTCGAGGAGCGGCGGGAGCGTGGCGTCATACGGGGAGCGCATGGTCTTCGAGAAGCCGTAGACGGCATCCCCGTAGATGAACTTCTCGCCGTACAGCATGTAGGGAAGGAAGTACGCCGACGGGTGCTGCCGGTCCGCCACCATGAGCGTGCGCATGGTGGTGGAGAGGTCGTGCGGTCCGTCCAGTGGCGCCACGGCCACGGGGGTGAGGTCCGAGCCCTTCGCCTGGAGCTGGCTCGCCGTCACGAGCGTCGCGTACCCTCCCTCGGAGTAGCCGCTCATGAAGACCCTCCCGTCCCACGTTGCGTAGTCGCGCCACTCGCTGGCGAGGACCGCCCTGGACGCCTTGAGCATGTCCTCCACCGAGTTGGCGATGGAGAGGTGGGTGTACGGATGGGGGTCGGTCGAGACGCCCAGGCTGGGGTAGTCGGGCATGACGACCACGTAGCCCGGCACCGCCATGAAGATCCCCAGCACCACCTCGATCTGGGCCAGGACCCTCCCGTCCTTGAAGAGGTTCTTCATGTCGTAGGTGAACAGCGACGGTGCGTACGGGCGGTAGATCTGCGTCCCGTGCTGGAGCGAGAGCAGGGGGAAGGCGTGCGGGTCCCACTTGATGATGTAGGGCACGAACATCACGCCGCTCAGCCGGACGGCCTTTCCGCTGGCGTCGGTGGACCAGTACTTGATCCGGGAGTGGCCGACCCAGTGGAGGCGCCCGGCGAACGTGGTCTTCAGTGTCTCCAGGACGACGTCCTTGAGGTAGTCGAGCAGCCCCTTGTCGATAGCAAGCTGGGCCCTCTCGTTGGGCGTCGTCGCCTGTTCCTGGGCGGCCGTGACGCGCGCGAGGGCGTCGTCCACCGCGCTCTCCAGCGAGGTCACGTCGATGTTCGCGGGCACGGTCTCGGTCTCGATGACGGTGCCGGGAGCCCCGGACGAGCCGGCGCAGGCCGTCGTACCGAGAACGAGAATCGTCAGGATGGCGATGAGGGCGACGGAGCGGTGGCGGCGCATGGAACCTCCCGGGTGGCTCCCCTGGAGTTTGCAACGGCCATGCCGCCCGCACCTCGCACAGGCCAGCCGACTTGCTCGTCATTTCGGCTGCCACGGGTGGGGCACCCGCACCCGGGTCACCCGCGCCATGACCGGCATCCCAGCCACCCCCCTCCAGCGCCCCTCGAGGGTGCCATTCGCGCCCGCGAGTTTGGAGACATTCTGGAGACGGGGCCCTCTACTTCACGTTTGGTGAACGGCATAGCAATGAAAAACCCCGCCTCCGGGACGACGGAGACGGGGCACTGTGTGACCCCTACGGGACTTGAAGGCGCGAATTCGCCTGTATTCACAGGTCGTTATGCGTCTCGAGGCGACCCCGCACCGAGCGTGACATGGCCAGTCGACGGGCCGGACGCGTCGGACCCGTCCGGACTTCCCAGTCCCCTCCCCTCGTTCCTCGAAGCGTGCGTCCGGCTCGCCATCGAGGCCGCGACCCTGGGCGACTTCGCAGGTGCGCGTGAGCTCATGGAGAAGGCGGAGCGGGTCGCATCGCTTCGGTCGGCGCCGCCGCGACCCACGCGTGGGTGACCGAGTCGATGGCGCGCAGACGTGGCCCGATCTTGTTCCCGGCAACCTCGAGATGGTGGACTGCGGGGGCGTTTTACTATAAGTGACACTGGCCGGATGGGAGGCTCAACTGCGCTCAACGACTCGGGAAGCGCCGAGCGCGTGGACACGGCTGATCGCCCCGAAAGAGCGTGTTCGGACGCGAAGTGGCCACGAAATGGCCAGGCGGCGGGGGCGCAGATGATGTTGCCTGGCTTGACGGAGGAACTGTTCCTCGCGTCTGGCAAGGCCCTCGCCGGGAGGGCCACCACCCAAGGTGTCCGCGGGGGGTCGACGCCATGCGCGCGCTCGCCATCGCCCAAGGTGCTGCCGCGCGATCGAGCTACAGCAACTCGGCCGCCGCCCGGAGCTTCTTGGCCCGCTCCTCGAGCGAAACCGCTTCCTGCTCGAGCGCCTTGCGGAGAGCGGCAACCCTGGCCGTCGGAGCATCCTTGACCTGCTTGCGGGGCTTGGGCTTCCAGCCAGCCTTGCGCTTCGCGGCGAGCACAGCGCGGGCCTTGGCCAGATTCGCACAGGGGCGCGTCCGGGGGGACAGACGCGATTGAGACGAGAGAGATGTAAGAGAGACCTGACCTGTTGGGGTCAGGGCATCACGCTGGGCGGCGTGGTGACCCACGGTTCAGGGTCTACTGGCTACTTCCCGTCCATCCCCTCGTGCTTCACGCCCTTGTGCAGCACCACGGCCAGGTCCTGCGAGCCGTCGGCGTTCAGCTTCAGTCCCACGATCTTCGGCGCGTAGCGGCGCAACAGTTTCACCGCGCGTTTCGCCTCCTCCACGTCGTCCATGCCGATCCATGCGGCCGAGACACCGTGGCCGTCGCAGCCGTTCAGGTACGAGATGCCCTCGTCGCAGAGGATGCGGATCGCGGCTTTGATCCCGGCGTCCCACTCGTGGAGCTTGCAGAGCGGCGGGTTCCCTCGGAACTTGTCCGGCCCTTCCGCCGTCTGCGACACCGACTTGCATTCCGGCCAGTCGGCGCAGGGCGGGACCGTCGTGGCGTCACGGGATGCAGACGTACGCCCGGTGAGCCTGCCACCCTTCCCGGAGGAAGGGCGCAGGCAGCGGGGGCAGCAGAGGAGGGGGAGGGAGGGCACGGTGGCCCGATCTACAGCCCGAGAGCCCGCTTGATGGCGGCGACGTCGGCCTTGAGAGCCTCGTTCTCCGCCTTGAGGGCGTCGTTCTCGGCCTTGAGTTCCTTCACCGCGTTGATGAGCGGCATGACGAAGTCGGAGTAGGCGAGACTGTAGTAGCCGTCGGCAGTGGCGGGGACTTTCACTCCGTGGAAGGTGGTACCCATGGACTGGGCGGCCGCTTCCACTTCCTGGGCGATGAGGCCTTCGTGGGTGACCGTGGGCTGGGTGATGAAACTGTAAGTCACCGGGCGAAGCTTCAGGATGAAGTCGAGTCCCAGACCGGAACTCAATACGTTCTGCTTGAGGCGGCGATCGGAAGTAGCCGTCCAGGCGACTTGACCTCCGATGACCGACACGGTCGCGTTACCGATGCGCACCATGTTATTGTCGGTGACCTGTGCGCCGTATCCAATTGCCGTGGCATTGAAGAAGCTGCTGCCGCCCGTCGTGTCAGAATCTCTTCCAATAAACGTGTTGTTATAGCCGTCGGTATTCGCTGCCCCGGCTCCCATCCCAAAGAAGGTGTTGCCGCCTCCGGTAGTGTTTCCATATCCGGCTCGGACTCCCACGCTTGTGTTGGCGTTTCCTGTCGCCGCTCCCAGGGCTGAAATGCCAATGGCGGTATTGTTGGAGCTGTCCGTCAGCGTGACCAGTGCGCCGGAGCCGAACGCAGTATTGTTCGCTCCCGTAGTAAGGCTCCCTAGTGCCGATGTCCCGCCCTTGGTATTTCCAGCGGCATCGGAAACAATTCCTCCACCGCCCGCGGCGATCCACGACGTCGCTCCGTTCCCGTCGGTGCTGAGAACGTAGCCGCTCGTGCCCGCCGTGCCCGGAAGGGTGAGCGTGTAACTGGTTGGCGCGGCCGGGGCCTTCAGCGCGATGTACCCCGAGGTGCTGCCGGCGAGGTAGAGCCCGGTCCAAGCGTTCGTCGTCGAGCCCAGGCTCGCGGAGTTGTTTTTTCCGGGGATGACCTGGGTGAGCGCAGCGTCAAAGGCACTCGAAATCCCGGACCCTCCGAGAACCATCTGGTAGTTGGCATTGGGTGTCGCGCCCGCTCCGATTGCTATGGAACTGGTAAGGGTGGCGACCCAAGAGGGCGGCGCCGCGTTCGCACCAATGAGCGTATTGGAACTGCCGGTGTTGATGAACTCACCAGCCGAATATCCGACCAACGTATTGTACGTTCCAGTAGTGACGGCGCCTCCGGCCGACTCCCCAACGGCCGTATTCTTGGCGCCAGCCGTGCTTGACTTCAGGGCCTCAGCGCCAAATGCCGTGTTTGCGAAACTGCTAATGCCTGTCAGTGCGTTCAACGCGTTGTAGCCGAATGCAGTGTTCAACGTCGAACTGCCACTCAGGGAAGATGCCAGTGCACCGGTCCCGCCCTTTGTAGAGCGTAATGCGTCGGAGTCGATGCTTCCGCCCGCCGGGGTTTGCCATGTAGCGGCCGTGCTGCCCGTCGCCGTGAGGACCTGACCGGTTGTCGGTGCTGTCGCCGCCGAGACGCTCACGGTCGTGGTCGCCGAGGCGAGGGCGTTCGCGATTGCCGCCGTGCCCGTCGTGTTACCCGTGCCGCCATTTGCCACGGCCACAGTGCCGGTCACATTGGCCGCGTTGCCGGCGATGTTGGTGGTCCAGGTGGGTGCGCCCGTTCCGCCGCTGACCAGTACCTGGCCGGAAGTGCCCGCGGCGCTGAAGCCGCTGGCGCCCGCGCCCGACTGATAGTGGACTGCGCCTGCGACGCCGCCCGCCAGGTTGGTGGCCGTGGTCGCGCTGGCGGGAGTGCCCCAGGTCGGTGCGCCCGCAGCACCGCTGAGCAGCGACTGCCCAGAAGCTCCCGCACCCGTGGCCCCGAAGGCACTTGTGCTGGCGGCGTAGATCACGCCCCCGGCAGCGGAGGGCGCCGTAGCGACCCCCGTTCCGCCGTTGGTCACAGGCAAAGTGCCCGTGACACCGGAGGTAAGGTCGATTGCCGCTCCGTTGCTCGCTGCGGTGAGGCGCCCCTGTGCGTCCACGGTGATCGTGGCCCGAGTGTACGATCCGGCAGTCACAGCCGTGTTGGCGAGGTCGATGGTGCCGGTGCTCGTGATGGGGCCGCCGGTCAGTCCGGTTCCAGTTGCCACGCTCGTCACCGTGCCGCCACCGCCAGCCGTCACCGCCCCGAGCTGACCGGTGGTGGTGTCGATCACCACGCTCTTCGTGGTCCCGGCGAGCGTGACATCCTTGATGCCCGCGATGAAGGTCTTTGTGATCGAGCCATTCCCGATCACCGCCATGTTGGCCGCAGTGGTAGTGGCGCCGTGACCGATGGCGATCTGATTGCTCGCGTCTGCCAGCACCGTGGTTCCGTTACCCACGGCCACGTTGTTGCTCCCGCTGGTGACTGCCCCACCAGCGTACCGACCCACGAGGATATTGTTGGAGCCCGTCGTGAGGCCCTTCGTATTATCCGTGCTGCTCGTTCCCGAATAATCGCCGATCAGGGTGTTGTCTGAGCCATCCCCTCATTTCAGATGAGCCCGAAGACTTCACGGAATGTGCGTTGTTCCCGGAGCATCTCTCCGAACTTGGCCATGAGAGGCTCGATCTTGTC
>CAIVAR010000138.1 GCA_903904005.1 uncultured Anaeromyxobacter sp. | reverse complement strand
CCGACGAGAGCATGAGCAGGCCGGCGAACTGGACGCGGCGGCTTCGCAGGGCGGACATCGCGGCGGACTCTACCCCGGGCGCACCCGGGCGGCGAACTCCGCGGCGGGGAGGGTGTTCAGCACCTCGCCCCGGGTCACCCATCCCCGGCGCGCCGTCATCACGGCGTAGGGGAGATTCGCGAGCCCGGCCACCGAGTGGGCGTCGGTGGAGAGCACGATGGGGATGCCCCGCTCGTGCGCCATGCGCAGGTGGCGCGGCTCGAAGTCGAGCCGGTGGGGATCGCCGTTCACCTCGATGGCCACCCGCGAGGCGGCGGCCACGTCGAGCACCTTCTCCATGTCGAGGCCGTAGGGCTCCCGCTCGAGGAGGAGCCGCCCGGTGGGGTGCCCCCAGATCTTGAAGACCGGGAGCTCGAGCATGCGCACGATGCGGTGGGTCATCTGGGCGGTGTCCATCTTCATGCGGGAGTGGACGCTGGCGACCACCACGTCGAGCTGCTCCAGCACCGCGTCGGGCCAGTCGAGGAAGCCGGTCTCGAGGATGTCGGCCTCGCTGCCCCGCAAGAGCCGGATCCCCACCTTCTCCTGCACCTTCGCGATCTCCTCCCACTGGCCCTTCAGCCGGTCGACGTCGAGCCCTCCGGCGTAGGCGGCGCTGCGGCTGTGGTCGGTGACGGTGAGGTAGGTCATGCCCATGGCCTCTGCGGCGCGGGCCATCTCCTCGAGCGAGGCACGGCCGTCCGACCAGGTGGTGTGGACGTGGACCATGCCCTTCACGTCCCCGAGCGTGACCAGGTCGGCCGGGAGGAGCCCCTGGCGCGCCGCCTCGATCTCCCCGGTGTCCTGGCGCAGCTCGGGGGGCACGGGCGCGAGCCCCAGCGCCCGGTAGACGTCCTCCTCGGTGCGGACCGGGACCGCGGCGCCCCCCTCCAGCCGCTCCAGCCCCCATTCGCTCAAGGTGAATCCCAGATCGCGGGCCAGGCCGCGCAGCCGGACGTTGTGCTCCTTCGAGCCGGTCATGTGGTGCAGGAGGCTCCCGAACTGCGCCGGGGGCACCACCCGGAGGTCGACGGAGAGCCCGCCCGCGAGCCGCACCGTGGTCTTCGTCTCCCCCTTCGCCACCACCGACTCCACGCCGGGCAGCGCCGCGAGGGCGTCGGAGAGGGGGCCGGGCTCCACCGACGCGGCCACCAGGTCCAGGTCGCCGACGGTCTCCTTCCAGCGGCGCGCCGAGCCGGCCAGCTCCACCCGTTCGGCCAGACCGGTGGCCTCGAGCGCCCGCACCAGCTGGAGCCCCACCTCGCGGGCGTCGGACAGGAGCACCCGCGAAGACGCCGTGCGCATCCGGTGGATGCCCTCCAGGATCTTCTTCTCGGTCTTCTCGCCGAACCCCTTCACCTCCCGGACGCGCCCCTCCTGGCAGGCCTTCTCCAGCTCGGCGACGCTGCCGATGGCGAGCGCCGCGAGCAGGGCGGCGACCTTCTTCGGGCCGAGGTCGGGGATGCGCAGCATGTCGCCGATGCCCGAGGGGAGCTCGGAGCGGACCCGGTCGAGCAGCGCGAGCCGGCCGGTGCCGGCGAGCTCCTCGATCTTCGCCGCCAGCGCCTTGCCGATCCCCGGCAGCTCGGTGAGGGTCCCGGCGGCGATCACCTCGTCGAGGCCGCCGGGAAGGTCCTCCAGCGCCCGGGCCCCGTTCTCGTAGGCGCGCACCTTGAACGGATTCTCCCCCTGGACCTCGAGGAGCATCCCCAGCTCGCGCAGCGCCCGGGCCACCGCGATCTTGTCGGCCATCCCCCGGTGTATAACCCTGGAAGCCGCCATGCCGCTGCGATCCCGGGCCCTCCTCCTCCTCGCCGTCCTCGCCACCGCCTGCTCCGGCCCGCGGAAGGCGACCTGGTCGGACGTGAACCCGCCCGAGGCGGCCGTCGAGACCCTTCCGCCCGGGGCGCTCCTCTCCGTGAACGGCGTCGAGGTCGGGAAGGGGCCGCTCTCCTTCCCGGTGAGGGACGAGTCCGGGACCTACGCCCTTCGCGCGACCGCGCCGGGCTTCGAGCCCCTCGAGACCACCTTCGCGGGGGAGAAGCTGGGGGGCGCGAAGCTGGAGCTCGTGCTCCGGCCGGTCGGCTTCGGCAGCCAGAGGCTGCTCGCCGCCGGGGAGCCGGTGGGGCTGGTCCAGGCCGCCGTGGCCCTCCTCCGGGCCGACCGTCCCCGGGAGGCGCTCGCCTTCGCCCAGGCGTCGCTCGCGGCGGGGGATTCGCCCCAGGCCCACCGGGCGGCCGGCGAGGCCTACCGGCGGCTCGGCGACGGGAACAAGGCCATCCAGGAGTTCAGCATCTACGTGAGCATGGCGCCCGACGCTCCCGACCGGAAGGCGGTCGAGCAGGCCATCGCGGGGGCCCGCAAGGACATCCAGATGACCCGGCCCGTACCCGCGCGGGAGTGAGGGAGGCGCCCCTGGGACACGAGGAACACCGCCGCTCCGGCGCCCGCCCCGTTCGCGTCTTCGTCGTCACCGCCTCCGACACGCGGGGCGAGGCCGAGGACACGAGCGGCGCCTATCTGAAGCAGGCCCTCCTGGCGGCCGGCCACGTGCTGGCCGGCTACCGGATCGTGCGCGACGAGCCCGTGGAGGTGAGGGAGGCGCTCGCCGCGGCCGCCGCTGCCGGTGCCGAGGCGGTGATCGTGAACGGAGGCACCGGGATCTCCGGGCGCGACCGGACCTACGAGGCGGTGTCGGGGCTGCTCGAGAAGCGGCTCGACGGGTTCGGCGAGCTCTTCCGGATGCTCTCCTTCCAGGAGATCGGGAGCGCGGCCATGCTCTCGCGGGCGGTGGCCGGGTCGTGGCAAGGGCGCGCGCTCTTCTCGGTGCCCGGGTCGACGGCGGCGGTGCGGCTCGCCTGGGAGAAGCTCATCGGCCCCGAGCTCGGCCACGTCGCCTTCGAGCTGGCCCGGCACGCACCGGACGCCGGGCGGCCCGGCGGGTGAAGGTGCCCCGCAGGGCCACGCGCCGTCCGGGGCGGCGCGCCGGGACGCTCGCCCCGCTCCTCGACCGGTTCCAGCGGGGCTTCGAGGTCGCGCCCCGTCTCCTCGCCGACCCGGTGGAGTTCCCCCGCCGCTACGCCGACCCGGGCGACGTCGAGGTGGCGGGGCTCCTCGCCGCCTGCCTCGCCTACGGGCGCGCCGACCTCTTCAAGGGGAAGGTTGCGTCGGTCCTCGAGGCCGGAGGCCCCTCGCCGGCGGCCTTCGCCGACCGGCTGGCCCGCCACCCCGACCCCGGTGCGCTCCCGGGCTTCCGCTACCGCTTCAACAGCGGGGAGGACGTGGCCGCGCTGCTCGCCGCGGCGGGGTGGATGCGATCGCGCCACGGCTCGCTGGGCGCCCGCTTCGCCGGGCTGCTCGGCGAGGCAGTGGGGGCGGCCTCCCCGCTGCGCGACGCCCTCACCCGGTTCGCCGCCGAGCTCCGGGAGGCCCCGCCGGCGCGGACCATCCTCGCCGCGCGGGGCGGGCGCGGGCTGCGCCACCTGTGCCCGGATCCGGCGGCGGGCGGAGCCGCCAAGCGCTGGAACCTCTACCTGCGCTGGATGGTGCGCGGGCCCGACGGCGTCGACCTGGGGATCTGGCGGGGGGTGCCCCCCGCGGCGCTGGTGATCCCGCTCGACACCCATGTCGCGCGGGTGTCGCGCCGGCTCGGGCTCACCCGTCGCAAGGACCTCTCCTGGCGCACCGCCGAGGAGATCACCGCGGCGCTGCGCATCGCCGATCCGGACGACCCCGTCCGCTTCGACTTCGCGCTTTGCCACCTGGGCATGAGCGGCGGCTGCCCGCCGCGCCGGTCGCCGGTGCGCTGCGCGGAATGCCGGCTGCTCGCCGGCTGCGAGGCCGGCGGGCGCGGGGCGCCCCCTACCGGACCGGCTTCTCCGGCGGCCCGAGGTAGCCGCAGCGCCAGAGCCGGAAGGTCGTGACCCGGTTGCCGGCCCGCTTCACCTCGAGCGGCGCGAGCGGCACGAGGGGCGCGCAGCGCTCGGCCCGGGTCCGGCACCAGCCCGCGTCCCGGTCGTCGAGCACGAGCAGCACCTCGCGCCCGGCGAGCTCCCTCGGATCGCGCCAGAAGTCGTAGGCCAGCCCCGGTTCGCCGAAGGCGTTCGACGACCAGGTCTCCGGCCGCCCGGGCAGGTTGAAGGCGAGCGTGCTCGCCGTCCGGTAGAAGCAACCGATGACCGGCAGCTCCCCTCCGGTCGCCCGCCGCTCCACGTCGACCCGCGCCGCCAGCTCGCGCCAGCCGGCCGTGGTGTCGTCGCGGGCGGGGAAGGGGAGCGACGGCACGATGGGCATGAGGGTGAGGAACAGGGTCGAGAAGGCGGCCAGCGAGACCGTGGCGATCATGAGGCCGCGCCACCTCGCCGGGCGAGCCATGTAGAAGGCCACCGCGGCGAGCAGCGCGGTGGGGTAGACCGGCACCGCCCAGTTCATCTTCACCCAGTGGAAGGGCGAGACGACGATCCACAGCGCCATCATGGGCACCGAGAAGAGGGCGCACAGGCGCATCGTCTCGTCCCGCCAGCGGCGCGTGGCCGCGACCATGGCGGCGAGCAGGACGAGGAAGAGGATGGGCGAGACCACCAGCGCCTGCAGGCCGAAGAAGCGCCCCACCAGCACCGGCTCGAGGTGCATCTCCTGCCCGCGCTTGCCGAACTGAAATCCGAAGGAGGCCCAGCCGTGGGTGGCGTTCCAGATCACCACCGGCGAGAAGACCACGAGCGAGAGGAGCGCCCCCAGCCAGGGCCACGGGCCGGCGAGCATGCGGCGCCCCCGCGGGTCGAGCAGCAGGGCGAGCAGGATCTGGGGGAGCAGGAGGAAGCCGGTGTACTTGCCGAGCGCCGCCACGCCGGTGGCGAGACCTGCGGCCAGCAGCCAGGCCGGACGCTCGTCCTGCAGGGCACGCACCGTGAAATAGAAGGCCGCCACCCAGGCGGCCACCAGCGGGCCGTCGGGTGTGATGATGGTCTGCCCCAGCGAGAAGAACGGGGTGACGAGCATCATGGCGACGGCGGCGAGCGCGGCCCGCCCGCCCAGCAGACGCCGGCCGGCCAGGAAGAAGAAGAGGCAGAAGACCGCCGACCAGGCGGCGGCGGCGAGCCGCACCACCCGCTCCGAGGTGCCGAGGAGCAGGGTGAAGGCCCGGATGGTCCAGGCCGCCGCGGGCGGGTGGTCGAAGTAGGAGAGGGCCGGGTGGCGCGCGTACTGCCAGTAATAGGACTCCTGCGGCGTGAGCGGCAGCATCCCCGCGTAGGCCACGTGCATGAGCGAGGAGAAGGCGACGAGCAGGAAGGCGACGGCCGCGTCGGGCAGGGCGCGACCCGGGGACGGGGAGGGGGGAGCCAAGGGGGATCCGATCGATCAGAGGCGGCGGGCCGACTGGCGCAGCTCGAGGGCGATCTCGCCGTCGCGGAAGACCCGCACCGTGCCGGTGGTCTGGGAGACGGTGACCGCGATGGCGCCCGGGACGGTGGCGGTCATGGCGGCGGCCGAGCGGTGGCGAGCCCCGAGCCCCATGGGGAGGCGGGCCTCGTTCTTGCCGGCCTGGAGGTACCTTCCCGCGGCGAGCACCGTGCCGTCCTCGCGGATGACGTAGGCGCCGTCGAGGACGGCGAAGGTCTTCAGCGCGTCCCGGATGGTCGGGTCCATCACGTTGCGCTCCGACTCGCTCATCCCCTGGAACGGGTTCAGGGTGATCTGCCGGCTCTGCTCCATGACCTTGGGCGAGGCGCCCACGATGAAGATGGTCCCGACCGGGTGCCCCTCGTACCCCTGGGCGCCCACCTCCAGGGCCACGTGGATGACCTGCTCCATCACCTGGGCGCTTTGGGCCTCGGGCAGGTCGAGCGCGTTCACCTGGACGCGGTCCTCCTCGTCGTCGGCCCCGATCCGGATCCGGACCAGGGTGTCGAGGTTCCGGTCGTGGCCGGCGAGCGCGAGCACCGTGTCGCCCTCCTTCACGAGACCCTCGCTCTGGCAGGCCACGATGGCGACCCGGACCTTTTCCACCCGGGAGTACCCGTAAGGGGGGATGGCGACGGCGGAGAAGGTCCGATCGTTGAGCTGCTGGGCGAGCGCCTCGGTCGTGACGGCGTAGACGAGCTTCCGCTTGATGGGGCGTCCCCGCAGGTCGCTCGTGGCGAGGGGGGTATCGGACACGTAGATGAGGCGGTCGACCTCGGGCCGGGCCGCCAGCGCCAGCGCGGTCTTCACGAACGCCCGCTCGATGCGCCCCTCGGCCATGGCACCGGTCTAGACGAGGACGGAGGCGAAGTCCACCGCCCTTCGAACCCACCTTGACACGCCGGTGGGGCACGACTAGCCTCCCCGTTCCTTTTTCCCAGCAGTACCGGCGGCATTGCGCCCGTCCAGAGGGGTGGTCGCTTGAACAAGAAGGACCTGAAGCGCTTCACGACGATGCTCGAGGAGTCGAAGCGGCAGCTCCTGGCGTCGGCGAAGAAGACCCTCTCCGAGGAGTCGAGCTTCGACACCAACGAGCTCCCCGACGAGATCGACCAGGCTTCCAGCGAGTACCAGCAGTCGATGATCTTCCGCCTGCGGGACCGGGAGAAGTTCCTGCTCGCCAAGATCGACAAGGCGCTGGCCCGCATCGAGAGCGGGGCCTTCGGCATCTGCGAGCGCTGCGAGGAGGAGATCTCCCCCAAGCGGCTCGAGGCCCGGCCGGTGACGACGCTCTGCATCCGCTGCAAGGAAGAGCAGGAGCAGGCCGAGAAGAGCTTCGGCTAGGGGCCGTCAGGCCTCGACGCGCAGCAGCTGCATCCCCAGGAGCACCTGGTCGCCTGGCCCGATCTCGGTCGGGCCCTGGAGGCGAACGAACGTCCCGTTGGAGCTGCCCAGGTCGGTGAGGGTCACTGCCGCCTCGCCCACGTCCACCCGGGCGTGGCGACCCGACACGTAGCGGTCGCCCGGGAAGGCCACCTCCCCGCTCTCCCGCCCGATGGTGTTCGCGCCCGCGCGGAGCGGCAGGACCTCGCCGAGGCCGCCCCCCTCGAGCAGCTGGACCAGGCGCGCACGGTATCCGGGGTCGGTCGATCCCCAGGGCGCGCCGGGGGTGGAGGCGGGCGCCGCGCGCGGCATCGGCTCGAGGCGGAGGAGCTGCCGTCCCAGCCGGAGCTCGTCCCCGAAGGTGAGGGATCGCGGGCTGCGCAGGCGAAGGAAGGTGCCGGAAGCCGAGCCCAGGTCCTCGACGCGGATCCGCCCGTCACGGACGGTGACAGCGGCATGGCGGGGAGAGACCGAGCCGTCGTCGGGCAGGAGCAGATCGCCGTCGCGCCGGCCGCAGATGGTCACCTCGCGCTCGAGCCGGTGCACGGGGCCGGGCTGTCCGTCGTGCCGGATGAGGACCAGGCGAGGTGGCGACGCCGGCGCGGCGGTGGCCGAGGCGGCATGTCCCGGAAGGGGGGGCTCCGGGACGACGGGGGAGGAAGGGGCGGTGGACCCGCGCGGCGGGGCGTCGGACGGCTGCCCGCAGTGGCCGCAGAACCGGAAGCTGGGCGGCAGCTTCGCCCCGCAGCGGGCGCAGGATCGGTCGGCCTCCGCGCGCAGCGAATGGCCGCATCCGTGGCAGAAGGCGAAGGCGGGATCGTTCTCTCGGCCGCAGCGCGGGCAGGGCGGAGCCGATTCCATGAAAGTCACATTAGCCACCTCCAATCATCGTCGTCAAACCGAGGAAGTTCGGTGCTACGATGCGCGCCGTTCGAAGGAAAGCGAGAGGCGAAGGTCATGGCAAGAGAAGGCCGACCCGACCACCTGACACTCCCCGAACCGCACCGGCGGTTCTGGGACGAGGCTGCAGGCTTCCTTCCTCCGGATCGCATCATGTGCGATCCATACAGGACCCTGGCCTTCGGGACCGACGCCAGCTTCTACCGGCTCGTGCCCAAGATCGTGGTGAAGGCCTTCTCGCCGGCGGAGGTGTCGCGCCTCGCCGGGCTCGCAACCCGGCTGGGCGTTCACCTCACCTTCCGTGCGGCCGGTACGAGCCTCTCCGGACAGGCCATCTCCGACTCCGTGCTGGTGGTGCTCGCCGGCGGATGGCGGGGCTGGCGCATCGAGGAGCAGGGGGCGCGCATCGTCCTCGAGCCCGGCGTCATCGGCGCCGAGGCCAACGCCTTCCTGGCCCCGCTGGGGCGGAAGATCGGGCCCGACCCGGCCTCCATCGGCGCCTGCATGATCGGCGGCATCGTCGCCAACAACGCCGCCGGCATGTGCTGCGGCACGGCCGAGAACAGCTACCAGACGGTCCTGTCGATGCGGCTCGTGCTCGCCGACGGCACCGAGGTGGACACCGGCGATCCGGCCTCGCGAGGCAAGCTCCGGGAGACCCACGCCGCCCTCCTCGACGGCCTCGCCGCCATCCGCGACGAGATCGCCGCCGACGAGGCGCTGTCCCGGCGCATCCGGGAGAAGTACCGGATCAAGAACACCACCGGCTACGCCATCAACTCGTTCGTCGATCACCACGATCCCATCGACATCCTGATGCACCTGCTGGTGGGCTCGGAGGGGACGCTCGCCTTCATCTCCGAGGTGACCTTCCGCACCGTCGCCGACCACCCGCACAAGGCCAGCGCCCTCGTCCTCTTCCCGGACATCGAGCAGGCCGCCATCGCCACCCAGCGGCTGCGCGGCGGCCCGGTGTCGGCGGTCGAGCTGATGGACCGGGCCTCCATCCGCTCCGTGCAGGAGAAGCCGGGCATGCCGGCCGGCCTCGCCGAGCTCGGCCCCGCCGCCTGCGCACTGCTCGTGGAGACGCGTGCCGCCGGCCGGGAGGACCTCCTTCGCCAGGCCGGGGAGGCCACCCGGCTCGTCGAGGAGGTGAAGAAGCTCCACCCGGTGAAGTTCACCGACGTGAAGGCCGAGCAGGAGCGGCTCTGGGACGTGCGCCGCGGGCTCTTCCCGGCCGTGGGCGGGGCCCGGAAGATCGGCACCACGGTCGTCATCGAGGACGTGGCCTTCCCCATCGAGCACCTGGCGGCCGGCACGGTCTTCCTCGAGAAGGCGATGCGCCAGCACGGCTACGCCGAGGGGATCATCTTCGGCCACGCCCTCGACGGGAACCTCCACTTCACCTTCACCCAGGACTTCGCGGTCCCGGCGGAGGTCTCCCGCTACGAGTCGCTCATGGAGGAGGTCTGCGACGTGGTGGTGCGCCGGTTCGACGGCTCCCTCAAGGGGGAGCACGGCACCGGGCGCAACATGGCCCCCTTCGTGGAGCGGGAGTGGGGCGCCAAGGCCTACGCCATCATGCGGCGCGTGAAGGGGCTCTTCGACCCGAAGGGCATCCTCAACCCGGGCGTCATCCTGAACGACGACCCCAAGGCCTACCTCAAGGACCTGAAGCCGCTGCCCCAGGTCGACCCCATCGTCGACAAGTGCATCGAGTGCGGGTTCTGCGAGCCCAAGTGCCCTTCCCGGTCGGTGACGAGCACGCCGCGCCAGCGCATCACCGTCCAGCGCGAGATCGCCCGGCTGGGGCGGACCGGCGAGGACCCGGTGCGGCGCGCCCGGCTGGCCGACGCCTTCGTCTACGAGGGCGAGGAGACCTGCGCGACCGACGGCCTGTGCGCCACGGCCTGCCCGGTGGCCATCGACACCGGCGAGTACGTGAAGGAGCTGCGCAAGGCCGGCTGGTCCGAGAAGGCGCGCGGGCGGGCCCGGCGGCTGGCCGACGACTTCGCCGGGACCGAGGCCTGGGCCCGGCGCGGCCTGGGCGTGGCCGACGCCGCCCACGCGGTGCTCGGCACGAAGCTCATGGGCGCGATCGCGCGCGGCGCGCGCGGGATGGCGGGCGACTGGCTGCCCGCCTGGACCCCGGCCATGCCGCGTCCGGCCCCGGCCACCCCGCTCCACGACGTGCTGCGGGGCAAGGGGAGGCAGGTCGTCTACTTCCCCTCGTGCATCGCCCGCACCATGGGGGCGCCGCGCGGCGACTCCGACGGCCGCGCCGTGTTCGAGGCCACGCTCTCGCTCCTCGGCAAGGCCGACTACGACGTGCTCTTCCCGGAGGCCCTCGACTCGCTCTGCTGCGGCCTGGCCTTCGACTCGAAGGGATTCCGCGAGGTCGCCGACGCCAAGTCGGAGGAGCTCGAGCGGGCGCTGGACGCGGTGAGCCAGGGCGGGCGCATCCCCATCCTCTGCGACACCAGCCCCTGCCTGCAGCGCATGCGCAAGAAGATGGACGCGAAGCTGGTGCTCCTCGAGCCGGCCGAGTTCATCCACGACCACCTGCTCGACAAGCTCTCCATCCGCAAGATCCAGGAGAAGGTGGCGGTCCACGTCACCTGCAGCAGCACGAAGATGGGGGTCGGACCGAAGCTCGAGGCGGTGGCGAGGGCCTGCGCTTCCGAGGTGGTCGTCCCCCCGCGGGTGGGGTGCTGTGGATTCGCCGGGGACCGGGGATTCTCCCACCCGGAACTGAACGCGGCGGCGCTGTCGGAACTGGCCGCCGGAACGAAGGGTTGCACCGAGGGCGTCTCGAACAGCCGAACCTGCGAGATCGGGCTCATGATCCACGCAGGCATCCCGTATCGATCCATCGTGTTTCTCGCCGACCGGGCCGCCGCCCGGAAGGACTGATGCGCCGTCTCGAAGCCACACGTCCTGTCGCACTCGAGTTGACGTCCGGGGCGGAATGAATCCGCCCACTCCCGGGAGGGAACGCAAATGATCTGGACGCAGATCTATTCACCCGTAGGCAACAATCTCTTCGTCTCGGCGCTGGTGGCCGCGATCCCCATCATCCTGCTGCTCGGCGCGCTGGCCTTCTTCCACGTGAAGGCGCACTGGGCTGCGGTGCTCGGCCTCGCCT
>CAIVAR010000137.1 GCA_903904005.1 uncultured Anaeromyxobacter sp. | reverse complement strand
CGCGGGCGTCCTCCTCGCCGGCGGCATCTTCGGCACCCCCGTCCAGCCCACCTTCTTCGTCCGCGCCCTCATCGTCTTCGGCATGGTCATGGGCGCCCTCGGCGTCGGCTCCCTCTTCGCGGTCGGTGGCGCCGTCGCCGGTGCCGCGGTCGGCGTCCTCACCGCCGCCCCCGCCAAGCCGGCCACCGAGGCGACGAAGGCCTAGTCTCGGCGGAGCGGTTCCAGGAGATGCGCGGTCCCGGGAAACCTCCGGGACCGCATTTCCTTTTGCGCCCCGTCCCCGTAAACGCAATCCGTGCGCCGACCCCGGATCTGATCCAGCGCAATGCTTTTGAAATACAACCCCTTATCCTGCGCCGCTCAGGCACACCCCCTGCACGGGGCCTCCCACCGGACCATATGCGCGTACCTACCCTCCTCCTGTCGCTGCTCCTGACGTTCCCGATGGCCGCCGCCGCGGCCGACGCCCCCGCCCAGGCGGCCGCGTCCGACCCCAACCAGGCCTGCCTCGACTGCCACGTGGCGTCGAAGCCCGGCGAGTCCGGCGTCCGCCCTGCCCAGTTCGGGAAGTCGGTCCACGGCACCTTCGGCTGCACCGATTGCCACGCCGGCTACCAGGCGCCCGGCCCGCACGAGCTCCCCGCCCTCGAGGGCGCCGACGCCGCGACGATGGCCCGCTTCGAGGCGCTCAAGGCGAGCACCGCCCCGCGCGCCTACCTGGCCTGCGGGAACTGCCACTCCGAGGTGGTCGAGCAGCTCGCCGCCTCCGTCCACGGAAAGTGGATGAAGGGCGACGCCAAGGTGGCCGGCCCCACCTGCGCGAGCTGCCACGGCGCGGTCCACGAGATCGTGAAGCCGGTGGCCGCCCCCGCCGCGGCCGGCGTGAAGTTCTCCCCCGGCGCGCGCGCCATCTCCGAGCGCTGCGAGAAGTGCCACGCCGACCCGGTCTTCGCCGAGAAGGCCGGGCTCAAGGGCGACGTCGTCGTCACCTTCCACGACTCGATCCACGGCCGGCTCGTCAACACCGGATCGGCGCGCGCCCCGGCCTGCGCCGACTGCCACGGCGTGGCCGAGAAGGACGCGAAGGGTGTGCTCCACCCGAACGCCCACAAGATCCTGGCCAAGACCGACCCGGCCTCCCCCGTCGCCGGCACCCACCGCGCGCAGACCTGCGGCCGCTGCCACGAGGGGGCGAACGAGAACTTCGCCAAGCTCATCGCCCACCACGATCCCGCGCACAGCGAGAGCAAGATCCCGCACTTCCTCCACGTGGTCTTCTCGTGGCTCGCGGCGCTCACCCTGATCTTCTTCGCCGGCCACGTGGCCCTCGACCTCTTCGCCGAGGTTCGCCACAAGATCCGCATGAAGAAGGCCGGGCACGGACACGATCCGCTCAAGGAGGCGGAGTTCGTGCAGCGCTTCGACCTCCACCAGCGCGCCCAGCACTGGATGATGCTCAGCGGCGTGATCCTGCTCGGCGTCACCGGCTGGCCGCTGCGCGGCGCCGGCTCCCCGGAGGCCATCGAGACCTCGCGCAAGATCCTGGCCCTCTTCGGCGGTCCGCACGGCGCGGCGCTGCTCCACCGCATCGCCGCCGTGATGATCATCATCTCGGGCGCGTACCACATCCTCTACCTCGTGCTGCACGGGGCGCGGCGGACGCTCGCCTTCTCGATGCTGCCCGGCCCGCGCGACGTCGGCGAGATCCGCGACAACATCCGCTACATGCTCGGCTTCGGCGAGCGCCCCGCCTACGGGAAGTACAGCTACCTGGAGAAGTTCGATTACTGGGCGGTGTTCTGGGGCATGATCATGATGGTCGGCACCGGCTTCGTGCTCTGGTTCCCGGTCTTCTTCGCCAAGTGGGCGCCGCACTGGGTGCTCACCTCGGCCCAGATCATCCACGGCGAGGAGGCGACGCTCGCGCTGCTCTTCCTCTTCGTGGTGCACTTCTACAACGCGCACCTGAAGCCCTCGATCTTCCCGATGAACTGGGTCTGGCTCACCGGCAAGATGAGCCACGCGATGCTCGAGGAGGAGCACCGTGGACAGTACGAGGAGCTCGTGAAGAAGAAGGACCCGCAGGACCCGTAGGCGCGGTCCCTGCTGCCGGAAGGGCCCTTCGGCCCCGGTCGTCCCCTCACCGGGGCGCGGCCGGGGTCGAGTTGCGTCGGGCCCCTACGCCCGCGACTTCGCGTCGTCGCGCCGGACCGGCGAGGGGACGATGCCGAGCGCGAAGAGCAGCGCGCCCACGGTGCCGTTGCTCACCCGGGCGGCGAAGGAGACGTCGGGGAGCAGGATGGCGGCCCAGAAGAGGATGAAGGCCAGTCCGGAGATGATGAGCCGCAGGTTCATGCGGCCCGGCGACGCGATCGAGATCCCCGACACCAGCAGGGCCACGATCCAGGCCAGCAGGAACGACTCGCCGCTCTGCGGGAAGGCGAAGGTCGAGATCATGAGCCAGGATGCGAGGGTCACGATCAGTGCCATGAAACGCATGTGGGAGACCTCCGGTGGGAACGCTCCCGGAAGGTGCGGGAATCGCGCACATCCCGTCAAGACGCAGGGCGCCATGAAATGCGCGAGCCGGGACGTCGACCGGCTTCGTCTACTTCCGCGCTGGCCCCGCACGGAAGGAATGGCAGGAGACGCAGCCCTTTTTCGCGGCGTGCTTCCCGGCCCCGTCGTGGCAGCGCAGGCAGTCGGCCTCGCCGGCCACCCAGAGGTGGGGGCCGTGGCAGGCGGTGCAGCGCTCCTTGCCGTGGCGGGCGTGCAGCCCGGCCGTCCCGGCCATCACGTGGCAGTCGGTGCAGCGGTGGAGGGCCTCGGCCGGCGTGGCGGCGTGGGGCTTGTGGCAGGTGCCGCAGTCGAACTGCATGGGCGCGGCGTCGGAGAAGCGGGCCGGATGGACCCCCTCGGCACGGTGGCAGCGCAGGCAGTCCCGCCGGGTGGGGAGCAGGCCGGGGTCGGGGGAGAGGAAGTCGTGGCAGACGAAGCAGTGGAGCCTGGCCATGCCCTGCGCCCGGACGGTGTGCTCGCCGTGGCACTTCCGGCAGCTCTCGGTGAGCGGGTGGAAGCCGTGCATCCCCTCGGCGTGGCAGGTGACGCAGGCGATCCCCTTCTCTTCGAAGTGGATCCGGTGGCCGCGGGAATTGCCCACCTGGGGCCAGTTTCCGTCGTGGGAGAGGTGGCAGGAGGCGCAGGAGCCGATCTCCACCGGCGCGTGGGCCTTCGACCCCGCCGGCGAGCGGCCGGCCACGAAGGCGCGCAGCATGGCGAGCCCCTGCTCGGGCGAGGAGTGGTGGCAGCGCTGGCAGGAGACGCTCTTGTGGGTTCCCTTGGCCCAGAGCGAGAACTCGGGGCTGGCGCGGTGGCACTGCGCGCAGAGGCGCGGATCGGTGTCCACGAAGCGCTTGAGCCGCCAGATCCCGGCGACGGCCGCGAGGAAGAGGAGCACCGCCACGACCGCGACCACGTAAAAAAGGGGCCTCCGGCGCATGGGGGTGGCATTCTAGTCGAACGATCCCGGGCCCCGATAGTGACCCTCCGCCTCAAGCTCTTCGTCCTCATCGCCGGCCTCGTGGTCTTCGCGACCACGGGGGTGACGGCGGTGGCCCTCTGGCGCGACCTCCTGCGCGGCCAGGAGCTGCTCCTGCGCGAGGGGAGCGCCATCGCCGCCTCGTCGGCCCCGTCGGCCTCGCGCTGGCTGCTCCCGGACGGGATCGAGCCGGGCGGGAAGGAGGCCCTCGACGCGCTCGCGAGCCGGGTTCTCCAGGCCGGCCCCTTCGACCGGGTCTGGGTGGTCAACCGGGGAGGCGGGCTGGTGGCCTGCGCCGCCGTCCGGAAGGAGCCCTGCCCCGAGCACGCCCCGCCGAGCATCTTCCAGCGCGGGGCCACGCCCCTCGAGGCCCTGCAGCGGCTCATCCACCCCGAGGGCATCGTGGCCAGCGCGCCGATCCTCCGGGAGGGGGAGCTCGTCGGGGCCTTCTACCTCGACTACTCGCACGAGGAGGTGGTGGGGGACGCGCGCCGCCTGGCCTGGGGCGTGGCGGTGGTGGCCGCGTTCTGGATCGCGGTCGGCCTGATGATGGCGAGCTACTTCCTCATCCGGATCGCCCGTCCGCTCGAGCTGGTGGTGGAGGCCTCGGAGCGGCTCGGCGAGGAGAGCGGGGTGCAGCTGCCCGTTCCGCCCGACCGGGAGCTCGCCGACCTCGTCACCGCGGTGAACAAGATGTCGCTGCGGCTGGAGGAGCGGCGGCAGGAGAACGAGAAGCTCATCTCCTCGCTGGCCGAGCGGGTCGAGCAGAAGACGCGCGAGGTGCTGCGGGCCGACCGGCTCGCCACGCTGGGGGGCATCGCCGCCGGCTTCGCCCACGAGCTCGGCAACTCGCTCAACGTGATCCGGGGCTTCAACGCCGTCGCCCTGCGCGAGCTGCCCGAGGGGCATCCCAACCGGCCCGACCTCGAGGCGGTGAAGCGGGAGGTGGTCCGGGCGGCCGGGCTGATGGAGCGCTTCCTGGTCTTCGCCCGGGCCCGCCCCGGCAAGGCCCAGGTCCAGCCGGCCGAGCCGGTGATGAGCGAGGTGGCGGAGATGCTCGGACCGGCCGCCAAGTCGGCCTCCGTGGCCGTGGAGCTGCGCTACGCCCCCGACGCGCCGGAGGTCCGCATCGACCCCGAGCTCATCCGGCAGGCCTTCATGAACCTGGGGCTGAACGCCATCCAGGCGATGCAGCCGGACGGGGGGGGCATCCTGCGGTTCTCCGGGGGGCGCGACGGGAGCGACCTCGTCCTCCAGGTCCAGGACGACGGACCGGGGATGGACGAAGAGACCCGTGCGAAGGTGTTCGAGCCGTTCTACACCACCAAGGCGACCGGCACGGGGCTGGGGCTGGCCATCGTGCGGCAGGCGGTCGAGGCCCACGGCGGCTCCGTGTCGGTGGAGAGCCGGCCCGGGGCGGGGGCCACGTTCTCCATCCGGCTGCCCGGTGCGAAGGAGGGTGCATGAAGCTGCGCGTGATGGTCATCGACGACCTGGACTCGGCGCGACAGATGGTGAAGCGCGCCCTGTCGCGCAGCTTCGACGTCTACGACTTCGCCTCGGTCGCCGAGGCGCTGCCGGCGCTCGACCGGGCCGAGTTCGACGTCATCGTCACCGATCTGCGCATGCCCGGCATCGACGGCCTCGAGGGGCTGAAGCGCTTCCAGGTGAAGGTCCCGGAGATCCCGGTCATCATCATGACCGCCTTCGCCACCGTGGAGACGGCGGTCGAGGCCATGAAGGCCGGCGCCTTCGACTATCTCAAGAAGCCCTTCGATCCGGAGGAGCTCGAGGTGATGGTGCAGCGCGCCGCCGAGCACGGCGCCCTCCGCCGCGAGAACCGGACGCTCAAGCAGCAGCTCTCCGGCACCTTCTCGGTGCAGGGGATGGTGGGCAAGAGCCAGTCGATGAAGGAGATCATCTCCATCGCCGAGCGGATCGCCCCGTCCGACGTCCCGGTGCTCATCGAGGGGGAGAGCGGGACGGGAAAGGACGTGCTGGCCCGGACCATCCACGGCCTCTCCGGCCGGGCCAAGGGGCCGTACCTGGCGCTCAACATGAGCGCCATCCCGGAGAACCTGGCCGAGAGCGAGCTCTTCGGCCACGAGAAGGGAGCCTTCTCCGGCGCCGACCAGGCCCGCAAGGGCTTCTTCGCCGAGGCCGACGGGGGAACCCTCTTCCTCGACGAGATCGGCATGCTCTCCCCGCTGCTCCAGCCCAAGCTGCTCCGTGTCCTGCAGGACGGCGAGTTCATCCCGGTGGGGAGCCGCAAGCCGCAGAAGTCCAACGTGCGGGTGGTGGCGGCGACCAACGAGAATCTCAAGAAGGCGGTGCAGGACGGGAAGTTCCGCGAGGATCTCTGGTACCGGCTCCGGGTCGTCCCCATGCGGCTGCCCCCGCTGCGGGAGCGGCGCGAGGACATCCCCCTGCTCATCGAGCACCTCGTGCAGAAGCACGCCGTGCGCCTGTCGCGGCCGCCGCTCATGCCCGACGCCGAGGCGATGCGTGCGCTGCTCGACCATTCCTGGCCGGGGAACATCCGGGAGCTCGAGCACGCCATCGAGCGGGCGCTGCTCCTCGCCCGCGGCGACCACCTCGCCGTCGGCGACTTCCCCCCCGAGATCGCGGCGCGCGCCGCCGAGATCGCCGGCGAGGGGCGCTACCGGGCCGCCCGCGACGCCTGGGAGCGGAAGTACCTGGAGGACCTCCTGCGGGAGGCCGGGGGCGCGGTGGGGAAGGCGGCCGAGCTCTCCGGGCTGCACCGGTCGACCCTCTACGAGAAGCTGGCCCGCCACGGCCTGGTCGAGGCGGGGAGGGACAAGGACTCGCCGTGAAGAAACTCGTGCTCCTGGCCGTCGGGGCCATCCTGTTCCTGGGCGCGGTGGCGATCGGGGCGGTGCTGTTGTTCACCGGGGGTGACACGGGCGGCGGTTCACCCGCCGTCCAGGCGCCGGGACCGGTCCAGCCGTCGGGCCCGTCCGCCTCCTCGCCGGCGGTGATCGCCGCCGAGGCCCTGGCCCAGGCCAAGGGCGCGAAGGGCTACCCGCCCGGCCCGCGGAGCCTCCAGCTTCCGGCTGGCGCGGTCCGGATCGCGCTCTCCGAGCCGCTCGTGGATTGCTTCCGCACCTACCCTCCCCACTCCCCGCTCCCGGGCGTCCTCACGCTCGATCTCGAGGCCCAGTCGGGCGGCGGCTTCGCGGTGCTCGACTCCCGCGTGAAGAGCTGGGGCGGCGCGACCGCGGGGCTCGTCGAATGCGCGCAGCGCACCCTGCGCGGACAGGTCGTGAAGGGCACCTCGTATCCGGCAGGCGCCCGCGCGACCTACGATTTCGAGCTGGACATGCCGCCGTCGATCGCGCCGCCGCCTCCTCCCGACCCCCCGCCGTCGACGCTGCCGGCCAACCGGGGGCAGATGCCGCAGCGACGGGGCGGCGCCAGCCGCTGATCGCGACGCGACCCCCGGATCGAGGGGAACCCATGCGGGACGGCGACCGGAATCCGGAGCCGATCCGGTAGCCGTCGCGCCCGATCGCGGCGAGGCGGGTAAGCGAAGTTTCCCCGAGTGCGATCAGGCGCGCGCACGTGCCACAGCGCGCCATGATTCCGGAAATTGATCCTGCTCTCCAGGGGTTCAATCTGGATACCTCCGGTCGACTATACCCTGATCAGGGGACAGGGCTTGACACAGGTCAAGTGTCTCGTGGTGGAGAGCCCGGCAATTCGCCGCGCAACGAGGAGTCCGAAAATGAAGCAGCTCGCCAAGATCTCCACAGCAGTCACGATGCTCGCCCTGGCGAGCGTTGCCTCCGCAGACCTGAATCGGGTCGGCCCCGCCAACAACCCCGCGCCTCCTGGCAACGGCTTCCCGATCTGGTACCAGGACCTGAACGGGATGGTCCTCGACCTCTGCCTCCCCAAGGTCACCGCCGTCCAGGACCCGCTCCTCACCCAGGAGACGGCCTGCCTGCTCGCGGGCCCGACGCCTCCGTACGTCTTCCCCACCAACTTCCCGGACGAGGTCTTCTTCCACCGCGTCGTCTCGAACCCCGTCGCCCTCCCCGGCGGCAAGAAGGCCCTCCTGGTCCTCGCGCTCGAGGCCGCCTTCGCGTCGGGCGCGCCGGCCATCGGCCAGCAGGCGGTCTTCTCCCGCATCCGCGTGACGGCCGGCGTGCCCTTCGACGGCACCTACACGGTCACCCACCCGTACGGCACCGAGACCTTCTCCAACATCATCGCCGGCGTCGGCAACCGCGACATCGTCTTCACCGAGGACGTCGGGACCGCCCCCGGCATCTTCACCGACGCGCTCTCGAGCCGTGTCGGCCCGTTCCTCCAGCACGTCGAGGATACCCAGATCGACCCGGCCACCGGCGTCGCCTTCGTTCCCTTCCCGGGCGGCCCCGCCGCGCAGCCCCTCGTCCTCCCCTTCGACGAGGTCACCGGCTTCATCCCCAACGTCAGCCGGTACTTCCTCGGCGACGGCGTGACCCCGCGCTACATCACGGGCAGCCCCTTCAACACCAACTGGTTCGAGATCTGCGGCCCCTTCGACGGCCCGGGCCTCCCCGACACCTGCTACCGCGAGAACCTGTTCACCGTCACCGGCATGCTGCATGACCCGACCGTCCCGGTGGGCAGCCCGCTGAGCGTGACGCGCGCCACCTTCTCCCGCAACGACGCCGCCTCGCAGGTCGACGTGATGGCCCGCGCCTCGAAGAGCCCCGGCCAGGTCAACGGCCCCAAGCTCACCGCCGCCGGCCACTCGGTCGCCCCGGTCCTGCTGGCAGGCCCGACCACCCTCGGCGACTGGTACGCGCAGGGCATCCCCGTTCCCAGCATCGACGTCCCCACCCAGATCACGGTGACCAACAGCAACGACGTTCCCCCGACCTCCATCGTCAGCCACGTCGTCGACGAGGTGGTCGTGAAGTCGGCCAGCTACGACGCCTCCACTGGCACGCTGACGGTCGTCGCCACCTCCAGCGACAAGGGCGACATCACGGTGAGCCCGACGATCCCGCCGGCCGCCCTCTCCCTCGCCGGCTACCCGACCGCCACCGCAACCGTCTCCACCGTCGACCGCGCCGAGGTGACCTTCGCCGCCGCCGCCGGCCCGGTCCCCCCGGCCTTCGTCCGGGTCGCCTCCTCCAAGGGCGGCCAGGGCATCGCCGACACGACGGTCGCGAACGCCCCCGCCTACCCCGCCGGCGTTCCCTACGCCGGTGACGACACCGCCGAGGTGGTCCAGAACACCGTCGCGGCGATCCCCATCAACGTGCTCGCCAACGACACCGGCGCCGGCATCAACCCGGCCACCCTGACCATCGTCGCCCCGGCCCCGGTCATCGGCACCGCCTCCGTGCTGAACGGCCAGATCTTCTACCGGGCCCCCACCGTGACCGGCAACGCGGTCATCAGGTACACCGTGGCGAACGGGGTGGGCGTGTCCAACGTGGGCACGGTCAACGTCGCCGTCACCGCCGACCCGAACGGCCCCGTGCCGTCGGCCGTCGCCGACCCGACCGCGGGCGCCATCAACGTGACCGCCGGCCAGTCGGTCGTCATCAACGTGCTCGCCAACGACAGCGCCAACGGCGGCACGCTCAACCCGGCCTCCGTCACCGTCACCACGGCTCCCTCGACCGGCACCACGTCGGTGAACCCCACCACGGGCGCCATCACCTACACCGCCACCACGGCCGGGACCCGCACCTTCCAGTACCGGGTGTCGAACCTGCCGAGCACGAACGGCACCGTCCAGACGTCGGCTCCGGCCACCGTCACGGTCACCGTCGCCGCGGCCGAGAACCTCACCATCCGCGCCCCCGGCAACTGCTCGCTGCCGAACAAGTGGCGTCTGTCGGGCACGAGCAACGTCTCGGCCGGCAACACCATCACCATCTACAGGGGCTCGGTCGTTGGCGGCACCGTCATCGGCACCGCCCCGGTCGTGAACGGCGCCTGGCAGTTCCAGGGGACCGCCGCCTGCTCGACGCCGATCAGCATCCAGTCGACGCTCGGCACGAAGGTCCAGAACGTGGTGGTGCAGGTGAAGTAGCGCCGCAGCAGCAACGCTCAGCACGGGCCGGTCCGGGGTACCCTCTGCCCCGGGCCGGCCCTCTTCTTTTCCGGCGCCCTCGTGCGCGCCGCCGGCGTGACAGAATGGCCCCCGATGAACGGGCGCGCCCTCTCCGCCGGTCTCCTCCTGCTCGCGGCGCTGCTCGCGGCGACCTGGCTCGGGCTCCGCCCCCCGGCGCCCCTCCCCTCCTCCGTCCCGTCCGGCGATTTCTCCGCCGAGCGGGCCCTTCCGCGCCTGCGACGGGTGCTCGACGCGGCCGGCGAGGGCGTGCCCCACCCCGCGGGGTCCGAGGCCGGGCGACGGGTACGGGACGCGGTCGTCGCCGAGTTCCGCGCGCTCGGGTTCGAGCCGCGGGTCGAATCGTCGCTCACCTGCAACCGCTACCTCTCCTGCACGCCGGTCTCGAACGTGGTCGTCCGGATGCCCGGCCGGACGCGCGGCAAGGCGGTGCTCGTCTCGGCCCACCACGACTCGGTCCCGGCCGGACCGGGCGCGGCCGACGACGGCTCGGGCGTGGCCATCGTCCTCGAGCTCGCCCGGGCGCTCCGTGCCGAGCCGGCCGGGTCCGACGTCATCCTGCTCGTGGACGACGCGGAGGAGTCGGGCCTGGGTGGCGCCGAGGCCTTCCTGAAGGACCCGGCGGCGAGCGAGGTGGGAGCCATCGTCAACCTGGAGGCCCGCGGCACCGGTGGCCCGAGCCTCCTCTTCGAGACCACCGGCGGGGGCGCGGCCGTCGCGCGCCGCTTCGCCGAGGGGGCCCGGCGGCCGATGGGGAGCTCGCTGCTCTCGACCGTCTACCGGATGCTCCCCAACGACACCAACCTCACCGTCCTGCGCCGGCTCCGGGTTCCGGGGGCGAACCTGGCCTTCGTCGACGGCGCGGTTCGCTACCACACGCCGAGGGACGACCTCGCCCACCTCGACCCGCGTTCGGTGCAGCACCAGGGGGAGAACGCGCTCGCGCTGGTGCGCGCCCTCTCCGGGCCGATCATCGCCGAGGGGGAGGCGGTCTGGTTCGACCTGCTCGGGCTCGTGGTGGTCCGCTTCCCGGAGGGGCTCGCCCTGCCGGCGGCGCTCGCCGCCCTCCTCCTCGCCCTCGGCGGCGTGGTGGCCGACGTCCGGCGCGGTGCGACCGGGGCGGCGCGGATCGCGCTCGGCGCGCTCGCCCTTCCGCTCGGGCTCGGCGGGGGGGCGGTGGCGGGCCACCTGGCCGGGCGCGCGCTCGGGCTCGATCCGATCTTCCGCCCCTGGGTTGCGAACCCGGGGCCGCTCGTGGCCTCGTTCCTCCTCGCCGGGACCGCGGGCGGGCTCCTCCCCGCGCTCCTGCTCGGAGGGCGGGCCGGGCCCGGCGGGCTGCGGGACGGCGTCCGGCTCCTCCTCGCCGGCATGGCCGTCGCCCTCGCCGCCACGCTCCCCGGCGCCTCCTACCTGCTCGTGGTCCCGGCGCTCGTCTGGGGCGTCGCGGGCATCCTCGCCCGGCGTGCCGGGGCGCGGGGCGAGGCGGCCACCGACCTGCTCACGCTCGTCGCGGCCGGACTCGTCCTCCTCCCCCCGGCCTGGCTCCTCTACCCGGCCCTGGGGCACGCGGCGGGGGGCGCCGTGGCGGTGACCGTGGCGCTCGTCGCCCTCCCGCTCCTCCCGCTCGCGGCGGCGACGACCCTGCGCGCCCGCGCCGCCGCCGTGGCGATCCCCGCGCTCCTCGGCGCCGTCTCGCTCGGCGTGGCCTGCCTGCTCCCCGGGGCCGACGCCGACGCGCCGGAGCGGGTGATCGTCTACTTCCACCAGGAGGCCGACACCCCGCTCGCCCACGTCCTCGCCTACGCCGACTCGGGGCGGCTACCCGACGCGGTCCGGTCGGCGGCACCCTTCTCCCTCACGGCGCGGGTGCGCTTCGGCTGGGGCGCGCTGCGGCCGTCGTTCGAGGCCGCCACCGATCGCCTGCCGGTCCCGGGCCCGGAGGTGGAGATCCTCGAGGATCGGCGCGACGCGAACGAGCTCCACTGGCGCGCGCGGCTCCGTTCCCCGCGCGGAGCGGGCGAGATCCAGCTCGCCGTTCCTCCCTCGGTGAACATCTTCGCCCTGACGCTCGACGGCGTCTGGGTCCCGCTCCCCGTCCCGAAGCTCGCCCGCTGGTACGGCGGCTGGTGGCTGTACCGCTTCCCGGCGCGTCCGGAGGGCATCGAGGTGGCGTTCGCCGCGGAGTCGTCCGGTCCGGTCGAGCTGGTGGTCGCCGACCAGTCGCCGGGGCTCCCACCGGCGGCGGCGGCCGTCGCCGCGGCGCGCCCGCCCTGGGCGGTGACGCAGCAGGAGGGGGACCTCACCCTCTTCACCCGTCGCGTGCGGATCGGGGCGAACGCCCCCGCGCCGCGTTAGGCCATCCCCCGTGCATCGGACCCTGCTTCCCGCCCTCCTCCTCGTCGTCTCCTGCTCCCACGCCGCACCGAAGCCTGCGGCGTCCCCGGCCGCGGTGGCGCCCGCCCTGCCACCGGGCACGGCCTCGATCCGCGTCGAGCACCTGCCCCCCGGCGCCGGCTGGGCGGTGGCCTGGCGCCTTCCCCACCCGGTCCGGGAGCTCCGGCTCGCGCGCCCGGGATACGGGGATCGAAAGCGGCAGTGGATCCTGCGCACGCCCGGGCTCTCCATCGTCACCGACGGCGGGGTCGACCGCATCGTCTCCTCCGGCGCCCCCTTCGACGCCTTCGAGGCGGTGATCGTCGAATACGCCCGGAAGCCGGAGAAGGACTACCAGGCCTTCATCCCCTTCGCGGACGGGACGGTGCTCCTCTACACCGGCGTCCTCGACGTGGCGGGTCCGGCCACCGAGGATCCCTGGAAGCTCCAGTTCGAGCTCGTCCCGCGCAGGGGCGACCTCGTCGTGGTGGGCGGGGCGGTGCACCCGGGACCGGCCCGGTGGAGCTCGCGCGGCGACGGTACCTACGCCGCCTTCGGGACCTCGCCCATCCACGACACGCCCGCAGGGATGGCGGTGGTCGACGGCGGGATGCCGGCCTGGCTGCGCGACCGCACGCTCTCCCTCGCCCCCCGGGTCTTCGCCCACTACGCCGCCCGGACGGGATGGCAGCTCGTCCACCGCCCCACCCTCTTCCTCTCCTACGGCACCGAGCGTGAGCCGGGTGCGCTCTCGTTCGGGGGCGGCACGCTCGAGGGGGTGGTCCAGCTCGACGCCCGGCTCGGCTCCCGGTTCGGGCGGGACGAGGATCCCCTGGTGTGGGAGAAGCAGGCGCGGCTCCTCGCCCACGAGGCGGCCCACCTCTGGCTCGACCAGCAGTTCCGCCCCGCCGACGGCGCGAGCCCCTGGCTCGACGAGGGGGGCGCGGACGCCTGGGCGCTCCGCGCGCTCGTCGACCTCGACGTCCTCACCCGGGAGCGCTTCCGGCAGATCGCCTCCGACGACACCGCGGAGTGCCTCCGCCTGCTGGAGGCGGGGCCGCTCTCCACCGCCGCCCGCGACGGGCGCTGGGAGACGGTCTACCGCTGCGGCGAGGTTGCGAGCCTGCTCACCGAGGCCGCCGGCCTCCGGCGCGATCCGCCGTGGGACCTCCTGCAGTTCTGGGGACAGGTCTTCTACAGCGCGCGGGACGGCCGTTACGACGAGGCGACCTGGTTCGACGCCGTCCTCTCGATGCCGGGAGGGGCGCGGGTGGCCGACACGGTCCGCAAGATGGTGGTGCGGCCCGATCCGTCCCTCGCCACCGAGGTCCCCGCGCTCCTGCGGACGGAAACTTGGACGGACCGCTAGTCCACGCCCTGCTCGAGCTCGACTCGGCGGGCTGGGGCCCGCTCGCCTTCGGCGCACCCCGCGAGGTGATCGAGGCCCGGACCCTCGCCGAGGTCGTGCCGGTCCTCCGGGCCGCCGAGGGCGCGGCGCGCGCGGGGCGATGGGCGATCGGCTTCGTGGCCTACGAGGCGGCGCCGGCCTTCGACGCCGCGCTCCGGGTGCGGCCGGGAACGGGACCGCTCGCCTGGTTCGGCCTGCACGACGCCCCGCTCCCCGTGCCCGCTCCGCGGCCGGCCGACGCCCGGCTCGCCGGTGCCGCGCCGGAGCTCGACGCCGCGGTCCACGCGGAGGCGGTGCAGGCGATCCGGCAGGGAGTCGCCGCCGGCGCCGTCTACCAGGTGAACTTCACCTTCCGTCTCGGGGGCCGGATGGAGGGCGACCCGCTCGACCTCCACCACCGGCTGCGCGGGGCGCAGGGCTCGGGCGACTCGGCCTACGTGCGCACCGGGGATCGCGCCGTCGCCTCCGCCTCGCCGGAGCTCTTCCTCCTGCGGCAGGGCGACCGGGTGACCTCGCGCCCCATGAAGGGGACGGCCCGGCGCGGACGCTTCCTCGCGGAGGACGAGCGGGTCCGGCTCGCGCTGGCCGCGTCGGAGAAGGACCGGGCCGAGAACGTGATGATCGCCGACCTCCTCCGGAACGACCTCGGCCGGGTGGCCGTCACCGGCTCGGTCCATGCCGGGCCGCTCCTCGAGGTGGAGCGGCTCCGCACCGTCTGGCAGCTCACCTCCACGGTCTCGGCCCGGCTGCGCCCCGGGGTCGACCTCGCCGAGCTCTTCGCGGCCACCTTTCCCTGCGGCTCGGTCACCGGCGCGCCCAAGGTCGCCGCCATGCGGTTCGTGGCCGACCTGGAGCGCTCCCCCCGCGGCGTCTACTGCGGCGCGGTGGGCGCCATCGCCCCGGGCGGGGACGCCTGCTTCAACGTGGCCATCCGCACCGCGGAGGTCGACCTCGCCACCGGGGAGGCCACCTACGGAACGGGCGGCGGGATCACCTGGGACTCCGAGCCGGCCGCCGAGTGGGACGAGGCGCTCGCCAAGACCCGGGTGCTCGAGACGACGCCGGGGACCCCGACGCTCCTCGAGACGATGCGGCTCGAGGACGGTCGGGTGGCGCTCCTGGAGGGGCACCTGCTGCGCCTCGCCGGCTCGGCCCGCTACCACGCCATCCCCCTCGACCTCGCGGCGCTCCGGGAGCGGATCGGCGCGGAGTCCGGCGACGCGAGGCTGCGCCTCCTCCTCGATCCCGCCGGCGAGGTGGTGCTGGAGCGGATGCCCCTGCCCGCCCCCGTGGAGGGGCCGGTCCCGGTGGCCCTCTCCGGAGATCCGGTCGACCGCCGGGACGCCGCCCTCTTCCACAAGACCACCCGGCGCGAGCCCTACGACCGGCGCCGCGCCACCCGCCCCCACGCCTTCGACGTGCTGCTCTTGAACCGGGAGGGGGAGCTCACCGAGGGGACGTTCACGAACGTGGTGGCCGACCTGGACGGCGAGCGGGTCACGCCGCCGCTCGACGCCGGGCTCCTCCCGGGCGTCTTCCGGGCCGGCCTGCTCGCGCGCGGAGAGGTGCGGGAGCGGACGCTCCGCCCCGGGGACCTGGTGCGGGCCCGGCGGTTCTGGCTGGTGAACGCACTGCGGGGCTGGATCGAGGCGCGGCTCGTCCCGTGAGCGGATAGACTTCTCCCGCATGCGGACCGCGCGCCTCGCCCTCGTCGTCGCCCTCGCCGTCTCGGCCGGTTCGGCCGCGCCGGCCCACGCCCAGTACGTCGGCCCCTCGCAGGCCGCCCCTCCGCCCCCGCCTCCGCCGCCCCCGCCCGAGGAGGCGGCCGACGAGCCACCGCCCTCCGCGCCGCCCCGCGGCGCCCTGCCGCCGGGCCAGCAGTCGGTCCCCGAGTGGTCGGTGCGCCGGCTCCGGCTCTGGGGCACGCTCGGGGCGACCTTCGCCTACGGGCAGTCGGCGGTGAGCCTGGGCGGAGGGGTCGGCTACTTCATCTACGGGGGGGTGCTGCCCACCCTCGACCTGGGCTTCTCCTTCGGTGATTCACCCACGGTGTTCATGGTGAAGCCGGGGGTCGACTGGTTCCTGCCGGTTCCGGGGGGCATCGTCCCCTACGTGGGCGGCTACTACGCCCACTGGTTCGTCTCCGGCGGCCTCCTGCCGCAGGACGCCTGGGGCGTGCGGGGCGGGTTCTCCTTCGCCTCGGTGGGGCCGGCCACCTTCCTGCTCGGCATCGCCTACGAGCGGGTCTTCACGAACTGCACCGGCACCTGCGCCTACTGGGTGCCGCAGATCGCGGCCGGGTTCGCGCTGTAGCTACATCCGCCCGCAGGGGCGGCGGAACGGGCAGCGGCGGCAGGCGGTCCGGTCCTCGATCTGGGGGAAGCGCTCCTTCGACGCCGCGTTCCGGAGCGGGTCGTCGAGCCGCTCCTTCATCCCGGCGATGCTCTCCCGCATCCGTCCCTGGGCCGCCTCGAGCGCCGGCGCGTCCACCGCCACGTCCACCCGGTCGGCGCCGGTGGAGAGGTAGACGAGGCCACCCACCACCGACTCGGGCGCGGCGTTCCATTTCCGCTGCGCGTAGAGGGCGTACTGGGCCACCTGCATGTGGTCGGCGCCCCGCTCCTTGCCGGTCTTCCAGTCGAGCACGTGGATCCGATCGTCCTCGTCACGGTAGGCGAAGTCGATGGCCACCCAGATCTTGGTGCCCTCGAAGGTCCAGGTGTCGAGCTCGTCCACCGTGAGCCAGCGGCTCGCGGGGATGGCGCGGATCCGGTCGAAGGTCTGGCTGCCGTAGAAGTTCCGGATCGAGCCCTCGATGAGCTCGTCCCAGATGCGCTTCCACTCCTCCGGCCCGACCGGCTCGGCGTACTCGTGCTCGACGAGCCCGGGGATGCGCTTGGGGTCGCGCCAGTAGCCCTTTTCCCGCGAGCCGGCGAACTGCGTGCGGGAACGCTGCCGCGTCTCCTCGAGGAGCTTCTCGAGCGACTTGCCGTCCCCGGTGAAGCGGGAGCGGTTCAGCATGTGACGGATGGCCTCGTGCACCGCCGACCCGGCCCACTGCCAGCGGGAGGAGAGGTTCTTCAGGACGTAGAGCTCGCGGGTGGCCGGCCCGGTCTTGGCGTCCCAGCCGCCCCAGGAGCCGTAGTAGTGGAACCAGTAGGCGCGCGGGCACTCGGCGAACTTCTCGTGGCGCGACTTGGACCAGGAGAACTCGTTCTGGAGCTCCCTCATGGCTTGCGCTCCTGCACCTCGCCGAGCGGGAGCCCGGAGAGCTGCGGCTTCACCACGGCCGGGTCGCCCACCATCACGGTGACCAGGTTCCCGGCGTCGAGCACGCGCCGGGCCACCCGCTGGACGTCGGCCGCCGTCACCGCCCGGACCCGGGCCGGGTAGCTCGCCCACCAGTCCCCGGGCAGCCCGTAGACCGCCTGCTCCGCCAGCCGCCCGGCGATGCCCGAGGCGGTCGCGAAGTCGCCCGGGAGCGAGCGGACGATGCCGTCCTTGGCGTCGTCGAGCTCGGCCGCGGGTACCGGGACGTCGCAGAGCGCCTTCGCCTGCGCCAGCAGGTCGCCGATGGCCTGGCCGGTGGCGTCGGCACGCACGCTGCCCCCCATGTACGAGAGGCCGCCCAGCCGGCTCGCCGACTCCCGCGCCGAGAGACCGTAGGTGTAACCCTTGTCCTCGCGCAGGTCGCGGAAGAGGCGCGAGGCGGAGCCGCCGCCGAGCACCTGGAAGAGCACCTGGGCGATGACGTAGTCCGGGTCGCTGCGGGAGATGCCGGGCATGCCCAGCACGAGGAAGGTCTGGGGCGCGCCCTTCTTCTCGACGAGCACCGCGCGGCGCCGGGCGACCGGATCCTCCAGGGCGAGCATCCGGGCCGGCGCGGCCCCCTTCCAGCCGGAGAGGGTGCGCTCGAGCTCGGCCCGCAGCGTCGGCGCGTCGACGTCGCCCACCACCACGAGCTCGGCGGCGCCCGGGCGCCAGTGGTCGGCGTGGAACCGCACCAGGTCCTGGCGCGTGCTCTTCGCCACCGACTCCTCCGTCCCACCGGTCCAGTGGCCGTAGGGGTGGTCCCCCCAGAAGAGCTTGCCGAACGTCTTCGTCGCGATGGCCCCGGGCTGGTCCCGCTGCTGCAGGAGCGAGACCTTGCGCTGGTCCTGGACGCGCGCGAAGTCGGATGCCGGGAAGGCCGGGTTCGCGACCACGTCGCCGAGCAGCTCGAGGAGCCGGGGAAGGTGGCGGGAGAGGGCGTACCCGGACACCTGGGCCGAGTCCATGCCGGCGCCGGCGCCCAGGCTCGCACCCAGGAAGCCCAGCTCCTCGGAGATCTGGATGGAGGAGCGCCGCGTCGTACCCTCGGTGACCATCGAGGCGGTGAAGGAGGCCACGCCGGGCAGGGAGGCCGGGTCACGGGCGGCCCCGGCCTCGAGCAGGACGAGCTGCACGGCGACGATGGGGAGGCGGTGGTACTCCACGAGCCGGACCGGGAGACCGTTGCCGAGGGTGAACCGCTGCGTGGCGGGCAGGCGCAGGTCGGCCGGCTCGCCGAGCGCGGGGAGCGGGGGCCTCGCCACGGGCGGGGGCGCGGCCAGCGGGGCCGGTGGCGGGGATGCGGGCGGCGTGGGCTCGGGCCGGCTGGCGGTCGTCGCGCAGGCGGCGAGGGCCAGCAGGGCGAGGAGGGGCGCGATCTTCCGGGCGCTCATCGGCGGAGCTCCGTTCCGGCGGCGGGGGCGGCCAAGGGTGCGGCGGCGGGCGGGGCCGCCCGGGGCACGACGGTGAGCGCCACGCGCCGGTCGTTCGCGAGGTAGCGCTCGGCGGCGGCCCGCACGTCCTCCGCGGTGATGGCACGGAAGCGTTCCAGGTCCTTCGAGAGGTATCCGGGGTCGCCGGTCTCCCAGTAGTACTCGTTCAGGTGGGCGGCCCGTCCACCGGAACCGCCGACCGGCTCGAGGCCGAAGATCACCTGGGCCTCGACGCGGTTCCTGGCCCGCTGCAGCTCCTCGGCCGTGGGCCCCTCCCGCGCGATCCGCCGGATCTCCTCGTCGATCGCCATGCGCAGCCGCTCCGGGTCCACCCCGGGCTTCGGGCTCGCCACGAACACGAACATCCCGGCGAGGGCCTGGGACTGCTGCCCCCCCATGACGCTCTGGGCGATGCGCTCCTCCATCACCAGCCGGCGCACGAGCCGGCTCGACTTGGATCCGGCGAGCACGTCGGCGAGCAGGGAGAGGGCGTCGTCGCCGTCGGCGTACTCCTTCGGCGTCTGCCAGGCCAGGTAGAGCCGGGGCAGCTGCACGTCGTCCTCGATCGTCACCTTCCGCTCGCCCTCGAGCAGGCGCGGGACGGGGGGCGCGCGCCGGGGCGGATCGGAGCGCGGGATGTGGCCGAAGTACTTCTCCACGAGCGCCCGGGTCCTCACCGGGTCGATGTCGCCGACGATGGCGAGCGAGGCGTTCGCCGGCCCGTACCAGCGCTGGAAGAACTCCCGCACGTCGGCGAGCGAGGCGGCCTGGAGGTCCTCGTGCGAGCCGATGGGCTGCCAGTGGTAGGGGAACTCCGGGTTCCAGAGGTTCTCCAGGATGACCGTCCAGGCCATGCCGTACGGCTTCATCTCGTAGGTCTCGCGCCGCTCGTTGCGGACCACCTCCCGCTGGTTGTCGAGCTTCACCTGGTCGAGGGTCGGGAGGAGGTGCCCCATCCGCTCCGACTGGATGAAGAGCACCTGCTCGAGCGCGTTCGACGGGACCTCTTCCCAGTACTGGGTCCGGTCGGGGCTCGTCGACGCGTTCCCGCTGCCGCCGGCGGCCTCGACGAGCCGGTCGGCCTCCCCCTTGGGGAGGTTCTCGGTCCCCTGGAACATGAGGTGCTCGTAGAGGTGGGCGAAGCCGGTGCGGCCGGGCTTCTCGTCCTTCGAGCCCACGTCGTAGAGGACGTCCACGCCCACGAGCGGCGCGGTGTGGTCCTCGGAGAGGATGACGTGGAGCCCGTTCGGCAGGGTGAACTGCTCGAACGGGACCGACGGGGTGGACGGGCCGGCGGCCAGGGCCGCGGCGGCGAGGAGTGCGAGGAGGGTGGGCATCGCCCTCCCTTCTAACCGGGATCTATCCCTTCGGCTCGATCCGCATCCCCTTGGGGATGACCACGATCCCGCTCTCGGTCACCTGGAAGCGCGCCTTGTCCTCCTCGGGGTCGTAGCCGATGACCGTTCCCGGGGGGATCTCGACGTGCTTGTCGATGATGGCGCGCCGGATCTTGCAGTGGCGCCCCACCGTGACGTCCTCGAAGAGGATGCAGCCCTCCACGTAGGAGTAGCTGTTCACGCGGACCCGGGGGGAGACGATGGAGCGGTGGACGTGGCCGCCCGAGACGATGCACCCCTCGGAGATGAGGGAGTCGGTGGCGTGCCCGACGCGCCGGTCCTTCTCGTTGTTGAAGACGAACTTGGCCGGGGGGTAGTTGTAACGGATGGTGAAGATTGGCCAGTCGAAGTTGTAGAGGGAGAAGACCGGGTCCACGTCCACCAGGTCCATGTTGGCCTGGTAGTAGGCGTCCAGGCTCCCCACGTCGCGCCAGTACCCGCGCTCCTTCTCCGACTGGCCGGGCACCTTGTTGGTCATGAAGTCGTAGACGAAGACCCGCTTGCGCGAATGCATCGAGGTGACGATCGACTTGCCGAAGTCGTGGGCGCTGGCGGCGTCGCCGGCGTCGCGGACGATCTCCTGCACCAGCGCGTCGGTGCGGAAGAGGTAGTTGCCCATGGAGGCCAGACACTGGGTGTCGTCGCCGGGCATGGTCTTCTCGGTCCCCGGCTTGGGCTTCTCCACGAACCCGATCATGCGGCCGTCGGCGGCCATCTCGATGATCCCGCACTCTTGAGCCAGGGCGCGCGGCACCGGGATGGCGGCCACGGTCAGGTCGGACTGGTTGTCCTGGTGGTATTCCATCATCTGCCGCACGTCCATGCGGTAGACGTGGTCGGCGCCGAAGACGAAGGTGTGCTCCGGCTCCTCGTCGGTGATGATGTTCAGGTTCTGGTAGATGGCGTCGGCCGAGCCCTCGAACCACTTGGGCCCGTAGCGCATCTGGGCCGGCACGATCTCCACGTACTCGTTCAGGAGCGAGGTGAGTCGCCAGGCCCGCTGCACGTGGGTGTTGAGCGAGTCCGACTTGTACTGGACGAGAACCTTCATCCGCACCACGCCCGAGTTGGCGAAGTTGGAGAGGACGAAGTCGATGATGCGGTAGCGGCCGCCGAACGGGACGGCGGGCTTGGCCCGTTCCCGCGTCAGCGGATCGAGCCGCCTCCCCTCTCCGCCCGCCAGGATCATCGCCAGCACCGAAGTCATGTGTGCCTCCTGCCGGGGACTCTAGCAGGGACCGGGGGAGCGGCAAGGGCGTGGCGCCCCCGGCGCTTGGCGCACCCCGGTCCCCGGTGTTATGAGGTCGCCCCTCGTGAAGGAATCCACAGCCATCGCCCGGGAGCCGGTTCGCACCCTCCTCCCCGTTCCGGACCGCTGCGTGCTCTGCGGCGACTCCCGCCTGTCGCTCCGGTTTCCGGCGCGCGGGGAGATGGTCCCCCTCGACGCCGGTGCCTGGCGGTGCACCAGCTTCGGCCACCGGCACCACCCGCCCATCTACGGCTGCGACGACTGCGGGCTGCTCTTCCAGTGGCCCATGCCCCCGGACGAGGCGCTCGAGGAGGCCTATTCGGGCGTGGTCGACCCGCTCTACATGGCCGAGCGGGACAACCGGATCCTCACCTTCCGCAGCGTGGTCCGGTCGCTCGGGCCCGCCGGGGGGCGGCGCCTCCTCGACGTGGGCGCCTACTGCGGGTACTTCCTCGAGGTGGCGCGGGAGCGGGGGTTCCGGGCCGAGGGGCTCGAGCTGTCCCGCTGGGCGTCGGCGCTGGCCCGGTCCCAGGGATTCACCGTCCACACCGAGCCGCTCGAGGTCCGGGCCAACTCCGCCGACCGGTACCACGTGCTCACCATGTGGGACGTGATCGAGCACCTCCCCGACCCCCGGGAGGAGCTGGCGGCGGCCCGCATGCTGCTCGTCCCCGGCGGCCGCCTCCACCTCTCCACCATCGACACCGGGAGCCTGGTGGCCCGCCTGCTCGGCGCCCGCTGGCCCTGGCTCATGGACATGCACCTCGTCTACTTCGACCGGCCCACCCTCTCGGCCCTCCTCGAGGAGGCCGGGTTCCGGGTGCTCGACGTCGGGACCTACAGCCACACCGTCTCGGCCGGCTACCTGCTCCGGAAGCTCGGGGCCAGCTTCCCGGCGCTGGCGCCGGTCGCCCGCGCGCTCACCCGGGTCGTGCCCACCCACTGGCCGGTCCCGGTCAACCTGGGCGACAACATGCTGGTGAGCGCCGAGCGGATCTGACCCATGGAGAGGCCGCCGCGCCGCGCGCTCGCCGCGCTGGTCGCCGCCTCCCTGGGCCTCACCGCGCTCGTTCCCCTCACCAACCAGAGCCCCTACGGCGACCTGTCGGCGGGCTACACCGACCACCTCCACCACGCCCACGCCACCTGGGTCTTCCTCCACCGGGGGCTCGACGCCTACCGGCTTCCGCTGGAGCGCTCTGCGCGCGGGCTGGGCTACCCGCAGGAGACCGGGGCCTGGCCACAGATGCCGGTGAACTACCCGCCGGGGATGTTCGCGGTCTTCCTCCCCACCGCGCTCCTCGGCCGGTTCGTCCCCATGTCCCAGGAGACCTTCGGGCGGGTGGGTGTCCTCTGGATGCTGGTGGTCGCCCACCTGGCGATGCTCGCGATCTTCGCGCTGCTCTCCGACCTGGCACCGGGTGGGCGCGCCGTGATCGGGATGATCGCCTGGATGTACCTCGTCCGCCTGGCCCTGCAGGGCTTCTACGACCCGGCCTTCCTGGGGGCCGGGGCCATGGCGCTCCGGGAGCTGCACCGGCGACGTCCGGGCGCAGCGCTCCTGTGGCTCGCCGGCGCGGGGCTGCTCCACTACCGTGCGGTGGCGCTCGTGCCGGTGGGGGTGGCGGCGCTCTGGCAGGCGCTCCGGGAGCCCCGGGAACGGCGCCCCTGGGGAGCCATCGCGGTGGTCGCGGTCGCCGGCGCGGTGGTGGTGGGGACCTTCCTGCTCCAGTGGCCGGTGACCAAGGGTTACCTCGACACGCTCCACCCGTCGCTCGGCGTCATCGGCCAGGGGGCGCGCTTCTGGGCGGTGGTGGTGGCGAGCGTGGCGGCGGCCGCCGCCTCCTGGTGGTACGGGGGGCCGCTCGTGGCCGGGCTCGTCGTCGCGGCACTGGGGCTCGCGCTCACCGACATCTACGACTGGTGGCACGGCGCGGTGCTGCTCTTCGCGCCCATGGCGGTGGGGGTGATGGGCGCGCGGGCTGCATCGACGGCGCGGGCGGTGCTGGTGGGCTGGCTGCTCCTCATGCAGCCGCTCGGCTTCGATCAGACCCCGAGCGACCTCTTCCTGGACTTCGCGAAGCACTACCGGACCCGCGGCTAGTAACCGACCCGGACCGTGATCCGGTTTTCGCCCGGGCCCACGTCGATGCGGGCCTTGTCGAAGCTGGGCGGCCCCATGAAGCCCTTGGCGTCGTTGGAGGAGGCGAGCCCCTCGGTGGGGATCCCCAGGAACCCGGTGTCGAGCCGGCCGTTGCCGTTCTCGTCGTGGTAGACGGAAACCGCGTATCCGCCGGGGGGGATCCCCTCGAAGACGATGCGGGCACGGCCGCCCTCGATCTTGCCGTCGGCGTGGCGGAGCGCCTTCTCCGGCTTCGTGGGGAAGCCCTCCTCGGAAGCATATAACGCCGCGTGAACCCCGCCCTGGTCGTCCTTCAGCCCCTCGACCTGGACGACCAGCGTGGCGCCACCGGCCGCGGGGGGATCGCCGGCCGCGAGGAGCATCCCCAGGATCGCGATGGCGGCGCGCATCGGAACGGCTCAGGCCCGGCGGGGCGGCCGCAGCACCGGCCCGTGGGCCGCCTCGTGGGCCAGCAGCCAGCGCTTCACGTCGAGGCCGCCGGAGTAGCCGCCGAGCCCGCCGCGGGCGGCCACCACCCGGTGGCAGGGGACGAGGATGGACACGGGGTTGTGCGCGTTGGCGTTCCCCACCCCGCGCGCGCCGCGCGACCCGAGCCGCCCGGCCAGTTCACCGTAGGTGATTGTCTCCCCCCAGGGGATCTCCTGGAGCGCGTTCCAGACGAGCTTCTGGTGCACGGTGCCGTGCAGGTCGAACGGGGGAAAGAGCGGGGGGTGTCCGGAGAAGTAGTCGGCGAGGGCCTGGAGGCCGGCCTCCAGGTTGTGCCGGGTCTTCTTGCTGATGGGAGGGCGCGCCCCGTCGCGGCCGCCGAAGCGGACGCTGCAGACCCCGTCGTCGGTGGCCTCCACCGAGAGGGTCCCGACCGGCGACTTGAAGCGGGCGAGGGCGGTCATCGGGGGGGAGTGTAGCCCAGGAGGAAGCCGGTGATCTCCGCCCAGAGCGGACTTCCGGGGCGATACGGGAGGGTGTTGTGGGCGGCCGCCGGCTCCTCCCAGAGCCGCTTCGGACCCGGGTAGGCGCCGAAGAGGTCGCGGGCCAGGTCGGGGAATGTCACCTCGTCCCGCCCGGCGACGAGGAAGCCCACCGGGCCGGCGTAGCGGGGGAGCGCCAGGTCGGCCCGCAGGGTGTCCCGGTGCAGGAACGAGGGGACGAAGGGGTAGTGGCGCCGGGCCACCGCCGGCACGCTGGCGAGCGGGGTCACGAGCAGGAGCCCCGCCACCCGGGGGCGGGCCGCCGCGGCGAGGGAGGCGGCCGCGCTGCCGAGGGATTCGCCGACCAGGAGGACCGGCAGGTCCGGGCCGAGGAGGTCGACCGCCTGGACGGTGGCGTCGACGATGGAGGGTTCGGTCGGCTCGCCCGCCCGGGGGCCGTAGCCGGGGTACTCGAGGAGGAAGACGTCGATGGCCGGCTGGCCCGGGCCTTGGAGGACGTCCCGGAGGTAGCTGCGGTCGAGGGCCGAGCCCGCGTTGCCGTGGAGGACGATCGCCCGGGCCACCGCCGCGCCGCCGGGGGCCGGCGCTCGCCAGCCGAGGAAGGCGCCGGAGCCGTCGAGCCAGGGCTCGAGCCCGCGGGAGCGGGCGAGGCGCGTGTCCGACGCGAGCTCGGTCCGTTTCGGGAAGTAGACGAGGTGGCGCTGGCCGAACCAGACCACCACGGCGAGGGCGGCGAGAAGGAGGGCGACGGCGCCGGCGATGCGGAGGACGGGGAGCACGGGAGGGGGATTGTAACTCGGCGCAGTGACGATTCACCCCGGGTGAATCACCGGACCTGTCGGGGTCGCGTGCGACACTGAACGCATGAGCAACGCACGCGTCCTCGCCGACCGGCTGGCCGAGCTCCTCTCGCGGGAGCACGGCGCGATGGCGGAGTTCCTCGTGGCCCTTGCCGATTTCGATCGGCTGCGGGGCTGGGAGGAGCTCGGCTACTCGAGCCTCTTCTGGTTCCTCCACCGGCGGCTCCGGCTATCGAAGAGCGCCGCACACTCCCGGAACGTGGCTTCGAAACTGATCCAGGAGCATTCGGATGTGCTCGTGGCCCTGCGGGAGGCAGCCGAGCTGACCGCTTCGATCCGACCGGTCGAGAACCCTCCGCTGCGGGACCTCGTGACCGCCGTGATGACAGCTCGGCCTGCCGCGACATCCGTGGACGCGTACTGCGACAGTCCTGTCATGGTTCTGCCGGCGGAACCACTCCTTCGGGTGAGTACCTCGGCGACTCCCCCGGTCACTCCGCTCACCGAGGACCTTCGTCGGCTTCACATGACCGTGTCGAGGCGCTTCCTCTCCAAGCTCGATTCGGTACGGGACGCACTTTCGCATTCGCATCCGGTTGCTTCGACCGAGGTCCTCCTGGAGGTAGGTCTCGATCTCATCCTGACCAGGCATCGCAAGCGCCGCGGCATCGAGGCCGCGCCGCGCGCGGGAGGCCGGAAGGCAGACCCCAGCCGCATCTCCGCCGAGGTGAAGCGGGAGGTCTGGGCCCGCGACGAGGGGCGCTGCCGGTGGCCGCTCGAGGGCGGCGGGATCTGCGGCTCCACCCTTCGGCTGGAACTCGACCACGTCCTGCCGCGGGGTCGCGGTGGCGCGTCGGACGCCGCGAACCTGCGCCTCCTCTGCCGGTTTCACAATCAGTTCACGGCGCGGCAGGAGTACGGCAGCGGACTCATGGACCGTTTCGCGGCCAGGGTGCCGCGGGCATGCGAACCGGTCGCGGCCTGGAGGTGCTGCGCCGCGGCCTAGCTTCGCCGCAGGAACTTCGCGATCACGCGCTTCTCCCCGATCCCCGGGAAGACGACCGTCACCTTGGCCTGCGGACCGGTGCCGTCGCAGCCGCGCACCAGCCCCTCGCCGAGGGTGGGGTGCGCCACCCGGTCGCCTGGCGCGAAGGGCGCCCTCCCCTCCTCCGGCCGCTGGTCGAAGGAGTAGTCGACGGTCTGCCCTGCCGGATGGCTCCTGGGCGCCGCCGGAGGCGCCGCCTGCTGGTCGTACTCGATGACCGGCTCGCCGGGCAGCGCGCCGGGGTGGCGTCGGACCACCGGGGCGGTCGGCGCGGGGCGGGGCGGCGGCCGGGAGGGCAGGCCGAAGAGCTCGGGCGGAAGGTCGCCGAGGAAACGGGAGGGCTCGCGCTCCCGCCAGCTCGGGCCGGCGTCGCCGTAGGCCATGCGGCGGCGGGCCAGCGAGAGCACGAGCCGCGACTTCGCGCGGGTCATGCCGACGTAGCAGAGGCGCCGCTCCTCGTCGAGCTCGGCCGAGCGCTCCCCGTCGTCGACGGTGTCGCGCCGCCAGGGGCGCTCGTACGGCAGCATCCCCTCCTCCATCCCGGCGACGAAGACCACCTCGAACTCGAGCCCCTTGGCCGCGTGGAGCGTCATGAGCGCCACCCGCCCCTCCGGCGTCGGCCCGTCGGCGTCGCCGATGAGGGCGATCTGCTCGAGGAAGCGGGCCAGCGGCGGCGGGAGCACCTCCTCCGGATCCCGCGACGGCCGCTCCACGGCCAGCGCCTCGTCGAATTCCCGGGCCGCCGCCACCAGCTCGAGCAGGTTCTCCACCTTGTCGGCGGCCTCGTCGGTCCCCTCGGCGCGGAGCCGCTCGATCAATCCGCTTCGTGTCACGGCCTCCTGCACGGCAGCGCCCGCCTCCAGGCCCGGGAGGTCGCGGTGGAGGCCGGCCACCACCTCGTGGAACTCGCCCAGGTTGCGGCGCGCCGCGGTCTTGAGGTCGTCGATCTCGTCCCGCCGCCCCACCGCCTCGAAGAGGGTGAGCCCGCTCGCCGCCGCGAAGGCCTGCAGCCGCTCGATGGTCTTCTCGCCGATGCCCCGGGCCGGGCGGTTCACCACCCGCAGCAGGTCGATGTCGGAGGACGGATTCAGCGCGAGGCGCAGCCAGGCCGCGGCGTCGCGGACCTCGGCCCGCTCGTAGAAGCTCGTGCCCCGGACGATGACGTAGGGGACCCGGGCCGCCCGCAGCGCGGCCTCGATGGGGCGCGACTGCGCGTTCACCCGGTACAGCACGGCGATCTCGTCGCCGCGCGTTCCCCGGTGGCGCTCGGCCTCCACCGCGGCGGCGATGCGCTGCGCCTCCTCGTGCTCGTCCTGGGCCACCAGCAGCGCGAGCGGCGCCCCCGCCTCCCGCGTGGTCCAGAGCTTCTTCTCCCGGCGGCGGGTGGCCCGCGAGATCACCGCGTGGGCGGCGGCGAGCACGTTGGCGGTGGAGCGGTAGTTCTGCTCCAGCTTGACGACGCCGGTGCCCGGGAAGTCCTTGTCGAAGTCGAGGATGTTGCCGACGTCGGCGCCCCGCCAGCGGTAGATGGCCTGATCGTCGTCCCCCACCACGCAGACGTTCCGCCGCTCTCCGCAGAGCAGCCGCAGCAGCCGGTACTGGGCGGGATTGGTGTCCTGGAACTCGTCGACGAGCACGTGGCGGAAGCGGGTCGACCAGCGGGCCCGCAGCTCGGGGTCGGCGTCGAGGAGCTGGGCCGGACGCAGGAGGAGGTCCCCGAAGTCGACCGCGCCGGCCCGGGCCAGCGCCTTCTCGTAGCGGCGCCAGACCTCCAGGCTCCGCTCGGTCTCCACGTCGTGGTCCTCGAAGCGCACCGAGGAGGGGGAATGGCCCAGGTTCTTCCAGCGGTCGATGCGGGAGAGCACGTCGCGCGGCCCGAAGCGGCCGTCGTCGGAGATGCCCATGTCGCCGAGGATGCGCTTGACGAGCCGCTTCTGGTCGTCGTCGTCGTAGATGGCGAAGGAGGGCGGCAGGCCGGCCCGCGCCGCCTCCCGGCGCAGGAAGCGGGCGCCGAAGGCGTGGAAGGTCTGGACCCAGGCGTCGGCCCCCTCGAGTCCGAGCAGGTCGGCGAGCCGCTCCCGCATCTCGCCGGCCGCCTTGTTGGTGAAGGTGACGGCGAGCACGTGCCAGGGCGCGATCCCGCGCCCCCGGATCAGGTGGGCGATGCGGTGCACGATGACGCGGGTCTTGCCGGAACCGGCCCCGGCGAGGACCAGCAACGGGCCGTCTCCGTGCAGGACCGCCTCCCGCTGGGCGTCGTTCAGGGGGTCGAGGATGGGATCTTCGGCCACGGCGGCCGCACCTTACCTCAAGGCCGACTAGATTGAAGGGATGGCCTCCCCCGTCCGCATCGCCGCCCTCGGCGGCCTCGGCGAGATCGGCATGAACTGCCTCGCGCTGGAGTGCGAGGAGCGCATCGCCGTCGTCGACTGCGGCCTGCTCTTCCCGGCCGAGCCCTTCGGCGTGGAGGCCATCTCCCCCGACCTCTCCTGGCTCCGGGAGCGGCGCGACCGGGTGGGCGCGGTGCTCCTCACCCACGGGCACGAGGACCACCTGGGGGCGCTGCCGCTCCTGCTGCGAGACGTGCCGGTGCCGGTCTACGGGCCCCGCCTCGCGCTCGCGCTCTTGCGCCCCCGCCTCGAGGAGGCGGGCGTCCGGGCCGACCTGCGCGAGGTGCGGGACGGCGAGGTGGTCCGCCCCGGCGAGGGCTCCCCCTTCGCGGCCGAGTTCGTCCCCGTGGCCCACTCCATCCCGGACGCGTGCGCCCTCTCCATCGCCACGCCCCAGGGGCTCGTGTACCACTCGGGCGATTTCAAGATCGACGAGACCCCGCTCGACGGGCGGGGCACCGACCTCTCCCGCATCGAGGCGCTCGGGAGGGAGGGGATCCGGCTGCTCCTCTCCGACTCCACCAACGCCGACCGCCCCGGGACCTCGCTGTCCGAGTCGGAGGTGGGGCCGGCCCTCCACGGAGCGATGGAAGGGGCCCCCGGACGGATCTGGGTGGCCTGCTTCTCCTCCCACCTGCACCGGATCCAGCAGGTGGCCGACGCGGGGCGGGCCTACGGCCGGCGCCTCGTGCCGGTGGGGCGATCGATGGAGGAGAGCGTCCGGCTCGGCGTGGAGCTCGGCTACCTCCGGCTCGCCCCCGGGCAACTCGCGTCCTTCGAGGAGGCGCGCGACCTCCGGCCGCGGGAGGCCTGCGTCGTCGTGACCGGGACCCAGGGGGAGCCGCGCAGCGCGCTGGGGCGCGCCGCCCGCGGGGAGCTCTCCGGGCTCCCCGTCCGCCCCGGCGACCGGGTGCTCCTCTCTTCCCGCTTCATCCCGGGGAACGAGGTCGCCATCGGCCGCACCGTGGACGGGCTCGTGGCCCGCGGCGCCGAGGTGCTCTGGGAGGACTTCCGGGCGCTCCACGCCTCCGGCCACGCACAGGAGGAGGAGCAGCGCCGGCTGGTGCGCCTCTGCCGCCCCGGCCACTTCCTCCCCATCCACGGCGAGATGCGCCACCTCTCCCGCCACGCCGCACACGCCGCCGCCGAGGGGCTCGGGGCCGACCGGCGTCATGTCCTCGTCGACGGCGAGGTGCTCGAGCTCTCGGACGGCGGGGTGCGCCGGCTCGAGGAGCGCCTCCCCTCCGGACGGGTCCACCTGGCGCGGGACGGGGGCTTCGCCGCCGTCTCGGAGGACGTGGTACGAGACCGGAGGGGGCTCGCCGAGCTGGGGATCGTGCTCGTGGCGGTGCTGGTCGACCGGTCGACGGGGGAGCCGGTGCGCTCCCCGGAGATCCGGGGGCGGGGCGCGGCGGGGCTTTCGGGCCGGGAGGCGGAGGTGGCCGGGGAGGTCTCCCGGGCGATCCTGGCCCTGCCGGCCGGAGAGCGGGACGCGGCGTCGATGGAGCGGGAGGGGTCGCTCGCGGTGCGGCGCTGGTTCCGGCGGGAGGTGGGGAGGCGGCCGGCGGTGCAGGTGGTGGTGCTGTCGATCTGAACGCGGCGCGACGCGCCGGGAGGATTCTTCGGATGCCGAGCTTCGATGCGGTGAGCGACCTCGACATGATGGAGGTGGAGAACGCCCTCCAGCACGCGCGAAAGGAGATCGCGCAGCGGTTCGACTTCAAGGGGACGTCGACGGAGGTCACGCGCCAGGAGGACGGCGCCATCCTCCTCAAGGCCAACAGCGACGGCCGGGTCGACGCGGCCTACACCGTCCTCATGGAGAAGTTCGCCAAGCGCAGCGTCCCGCTCGAGGGGCTCGACCCGCAGCCGATCGAGCCGGCCGCCGGCGGCCACGTGAAGCGGCTGGTGAAGCTCCGCCGGGGCTTGAAGCAGGAGGACGCCAAGAAGATTGTGGCGCTCGTGAAGGGCTCGGGGCTCAAGGTCCAGGCCGGCATCCAGGGCGAGGCGGTGCGCATCACCGGCAAGAAGCGGGACGACCTGCAGGAGGCCATGGCCCTCATCCGGGGCGGCAACCTGGGCATCCCCATCCAGTTCCAGAACTTCCGCGAATGAGGAAACCGACCATGCGAATCCGCCCCCGTGCACCCCTGTTCATCGCCGTCCTCTCCCTGCTCGGCCTCACCGCCTGCAAGAACCCCGCGACCCCCGCCGGCTACGTCGGGTACCTCACCCGGGGCGCCATCGTGGGCAAGGCGAGCTACGTCGGGCTCCAGACCGGCCCGACCAGCTACGGCCTCTCCTGGCTGGTGAGCGTGATGAACGTCTCGGTCACCCCCTTCAGCTACGCCGAGGACTTCACCGGCGAGAACGCCGTGCTCACGAAGGACAAGCTGATGGTCTCCTTCCGCGCCCACACCATCTTCCGGGTGCGCGGCGACCGGGTGAAGGAGTTCATCGAGCAGTACACCACCCTCGGCGAGGGACCGAACCAGGTCCAGGTGGCCTTCGGCAACTACCTGAAGGAGCCGCTCCGGACCGAGATCCGGGGCGCGGTGGCGCAGTACGACGCCTTCCCGCTCAACGAGAACATCGCCAGGATCAGCAACGAGCTCACCCGCTGGGCCCAGGAGAAGACCAAGGACTCGCCCTTCGAGATCATGAACGTGGTGGTGGGGAACCTCCAGTACCCCGCCGTCGTGGCCCAGGCCGTCTCGAACAAGCTCGCGGTGTCGCAGGACCTCGAGACCCGTTCCACCCAGGTGGAGATCGCGCGCAAGGACGCCGAGCGGCGCGTGGTCGAGGCCGAGGGCATCGCCAAGGCGACCCAGATCATCCAGCAACGGCTCACCCCGCTCTACGTGCAGCACGAGGCCATCGAGGCCCAGAAGGCCATGGTGGGCAGCCCCAACCACTCGGTCATCTACATCCCGGTCGGCCCCATGGGCGTGCCCCTCGTGAGCACGCTGCCGGCGCCGGTGGAGAAGCGCTAGTTCCATGGCGACGCCGGTCTACATGCACACCCTCGGCTGCCCGAAGAACCGGGTGGACAGCGAGGTCATGCTCGGGACCCTGACCCAGGCCGGCTACCGGCTGGTGCAGGATCCGGCCCGTGCCGACGTCATCGTCGTCAACACCTGCGGCTTCATCGAGAGCGCCAAGGAGGAGTCGGTCCAGGCCATCCTGGAGCTCTCCCGGATGAAGGAGGAGGGGCGCTGCAAGAAGCTCGTCGTGGCCGGCTGCCTCACCCAGCGCTACCCGGACGAGATGGCCCGCGAGATGCCGGAGGTGGACCACTTCGTGGGCACCGGCGCCTACGCCGACATCGCGTCGATCGTCTCCGACGCCCAGGCGAAGCGGATCATCGTCCCCGACCCCGACTTCGTCCACTCGGCCTCCACTCCCCGCATCAACTCGCTGGCGCGCCACACCGCCTACCTCAAGATCGCCGAGGGCTGCGACAACGCCTGCGCCTTCTGCATCATCCCGACGCTGCGCGGCCCGCAGCGCTCCCGGCCGGTCGCAGACGTGGTGGCCGAGGCCGAGGCGCTCGCCGCGCAGGGCGTGGTGGAGCTGTCGGTCGTGGCCCAGGACCTCACCGCCTACGGACAGGACCTCCCCGGGAAGGTGCGCCTCCACCACCTGCTCCCCGAGCTCTGCAAGGTGGAGGGCATCCGCTGGATCCGGCTCCACTACGCCTACCCGCGCGACTTCCCCGACGCGCTCGTCGACGTCATCGCCCGCGAGCCCAAGATCGCCAAGTACGTCGACATGCCGCTCCAGCACTCGTCGGACCGGCTGCTCCGCTCCATGAAGCGGGGGCGCGACGTGAAGTTCCTCCGCTCCCTGCTCGCCAAGCTGCGCGACCGGGTCCCGGGCATCGCGCTGCGCACCGCCCTCATCGTCGGCCTCCCCGGGGAGACCGAGGAGGACTTCGAGGACCTCCTCGGCTTCGTGCGGGAACAGCGCTTCGAGCGGCTCGGCGTCTTCACCTACTCGCAGGAGGAGGGCACGGCGGCGGCGGAGATGGCGGGCCAGCTCCCCGAGCGGGTGAAGAAGGCGCGCCAGCGCAAGATCATGGCGATCCAGCAGCGCATCTCCCGGGCCGAGCAGAAGGCGCTCGTGGGGCAGCGGCTCGAGGTGCTCGTCGAGGGGAAAGCCGAGGGCACCGACCACCTGCTCGTGGGGCGCCACGCCCGGCAGGCTCCGGAGATCGACGGCGTCACCTACGTGAACGCCTTCGCGGTGCCGGGGGAGAAGGTGGCCTACCCCGGCGAGTTCGTCACCGTCGAGATCACGGGAGCGGGGGACTACGACCTGGTCGGCACCGTGGTGGCGCGCGAGGCGCGCCGAGCCGGACGGCGGCTCCCGGCCACGCCGGCGGCCCGGCCCGGGAAGCGATCCTCCCTGCGCGTGATCCCGTGACGCTCGAGCACGTCGCCCGCCCCCCCGGGACGGCCTCGGACCGCCCGCCGATGGCCGTCCTGCTCCACGGCCTGGGCGCCGACGAGCAGGACCTCTTCGGCCTCTCGCCCTTCCTCGATCCGCGGCTCGTCGTGGTCTCGGCGCGGGCGCCGCACGAGGCCCAGCCGATGGGCCACTCCTGGTTCGACATCGACTGGAGCGAATCCCCGCCGCGCATCGACTTCCAGCACGTCGTCGAGAGCCGGGACGCGATCCTCCGCTTCGCGGGGGAGGCCGCCCTCGCCTACGGCGCCGACCCGTCGCGCGTCTGGCTCGTCGGCTTCAGCCAGGGAGCCTCCATGGCCGCGGCCTGCGCCCTGGCCCGGCCGGAGATGCTCCGCGGGATCGTGGCCCACTCGGGCCGGATCACCCGGCGCGCCGTCCCCTCCCTCCCCGTCCCGGGGCTCGCCGGCTTCCCGGTGCTCTGGCAGCACGGCCGCTCCGACCCGGTGGTCCCGGTCGCCTTCGGCCACGAGGCGCGCGACGTCCTCGGCGCGCTGGGGCTCCGCGTCGACTACCGCGAGTACCCGATCGGGCACGAGATCTCGGAGCAGAGCCTGCGCGACCTGGCCGGGTGGCTGACCCGGCGGATCGACGAGTCCCCGGCCGGCTGACGCGCCGAACCTCCCCGCGACGCCACGCCGCGGGGTTCCCCCCTTTTGCGGGGGTGGCGCCCGTGTCAGAATCCTGCGCTTCATCGTCCCGATCCATCTCGAGCCCCATTCCACCTCCCTCTTCCATCGCCCCGTGGGCGCTCCAGGCCGTGCTGGCCGTCGCCTGCGCCCTGGCGGCGCCGGGCGTGTCGGCCATGGAGCCGGTCCGCGTCGGGGGCACGGGCAGCGCCGTGGCGGCCATGGCCCGGCTGGGAGACGCGGCGACCGCGCAGGACGCCCGGATCCGCGTGCGGGTGCTTCCCAGCATGGGGAGCACCGGCGCCATCCAGGCCGTCACCGATGGCGCGCTCGACCTCGGGATGAGCGGGCGCCCCCTGCGGGACGGCGAGCAGACGCTCGGACTCGCGTCGCGCGAGGTGGCGCGGACCCCCTTCCTCTTCGCCGTGGGGCCGCGCGTCGGCGTCCCCGGGCTGACCACCGAGGAACTCGTCGCCATCTACCAGGGGGAGCGGCTCACCTGGCCCGATGGGCAGCGCATCCGTCCCGTCCTCCGGCCCCGGTCCGACGCCGACACCGACCTGCTCCGCTCCATCTCGCCCGCGGTCGCGGGCGCGGTCGACGCCGCCTCGGGCCGTCCCGGGATGCTCGTCGCGGTGACCAACACCGAGTGCAACGAGATGCTGGCCCGCTCGCCCGGCTCGATCGGCCCGACCACCCTCCTCCAGATCCGCTCCGAGTCGCATCCCCTCCGGCCGCTCCACTGGAACGGCGTCCAGCCCACGGTGGAGAACCTCGCCTCGGGGCGCTATCCGCTCGTGAAGTCGATCCACCTGGTCTTCCGTGCACCGGCCAGCGACGGCGTGCGCCACTTCCTGGCCTTCCTCGGCTCGCCGCGCGGGCAGACGCTCCTTCGCGAGCTGGGCGCGCTCCCCCTCGACTTCGCCCCGGCCGACTGATGCGTCCGACCGGCATCCCGCGCATCGTGGCCGCCCTGGCCGGATTCCTGGCGCTCGCCGTCGTCGTGCTGCCCATCGGGGCCTACGTCCTCTTCTCCTACCGGTACCAGGAGGGGAGCGTCCAGGCCGAGGCGGAGTACGACGCACAGGCGGTGAACCGCATCATCGCCGCCAACCCCGAGATGTGGCGCTACGAGCACGTCCGGCTGCTCGAGGCGGTCGCCGAGCGCCCCGGCGAGGGGTCCGACGACCGACGCCGCGTGACCAACCAGGAGGGCGCGACGGTGGCCGAGATGGGAGGCACCGTCGCCACGCCCCACCTGACCCGCTCCTGGCCGGTGCTCGACGCCGGGCTCACCGTGGGTCACGTGGAGGTGACCCGATCGCTCCGCCCCATCGTCGTCCGGGGCGCCCTGCTGGCGCTCGTCCTCGCCCCCCTCGCCCTCCTGGCCTTCGGGCTGCTCCGCACCCTCACGCGCCGGGCCATCCGGCACGGGGAGGATGCGCTGCGCACCTCCGAGGCGCGGTTCCGGGCGCTGACCGAGCACGCCACCGACATGATCCTGGTCTTCGACGCCGACAAGCGGATCCAGTACTGGAGCCGGAGCGCCGAGGAGACGCTGGGATGGAAGTCGGAGGAGGTGCTGGGACGGCGGCTGGCGGACCTGGGGCTCATCCACCCCGACGACGTCCCGCTGCTCGAGGAGGCCCAGCGCACCGCCGACTCGGGCTCCCGCGAATCGGCGGTACCGGTGACTGCCCGACACCGCCACCGGAACGGCAGCTGGCGGCTCATCGAGGGCTCCGGGCGCAGCCTGCTCGACGATCCGGCCGTGCGCGGGGTGGTGGTGAACGCCCGCGACGTCACCGAGCAGCGACGGCTCGAGGAGCAGTTCCGCCAGAGCCAGAAGCTGGAGAGCATCGGCCGGCTCGCCGGTGGGGTGGCCCACGACTTCAACAACCTGCTCACGGTGATCCTGAGCTGCGCGGAGGGCATCCGGGAGGCGCAGGCCGAGGGGCGCCCCGTCGACCCCGAGGACGCCGATCAGATCCGCGAGGCCGCCGAGCGCGCCCGGGACTTCACCACCCAGCTGCTCGCCTTCGCCCGCAAGCAGCTCATCTCCCCGGTCCCGCTCGACCTCAACACGGTGGTCCGCGCCAGCGAGCGGCTCCTGCGCCGCGTCCTCGGCGAGGACATCGAGCTCGAGGTCCACGCGCAGGAGGGGCTTTGGCTCGCGCTCTGCGATCCCGGACAGATGGAGCAGCTGCTCCTCAACCTCGCGGCCAACGCCCGCGACGCCATGCCGCGGGGCGGAAAGCTCGTCATCGAGACCCGCAACGCGGTGCTCGACCCGGGCCCCTCCGCGGCGAGCCCGTCCGCCGGCCAGTGGGTCCACCTGGTGGTCCGCGACTCCGGCGCCGGCATGAGCCCGGAGGTCCAGGAACGGCTCTTCGAGCCGTTCTTCACCACCAAGGAGGTCGGCAAGGGAACCGGGCTGGGGCTCGCCACCGTCCACGGGATCGTGGTCCAGAACGGCGGGCGGGTGCTGGTGGAGAGCGAGCCCGGCCAGGGGACCACCTTCGAGATCCGCTTCCCGCGCACCCGGAAGGCTCCGGAGGAGGCGCCCCCGCCCCCCGTTCCGGTGGCGGCCGCGGCGCGGGGCACCGAGACCCTGCTCGTGGTGGAGGACGACCCCCGCGTCCGGGCGGTCACCGTCCGGGCGCTGCGCGGGGCCGGCCACCGCGTGCTCGTGGCCGGCAGCGGCCCGGAGGCGCTGGGGATCGTCGAGGGCGAGCCCGGTGCGCTGCAGCTCGTGGTGACCGACGTGGTCATGCCGGGGATGAGCGGGAAGGCGCTCGTCGACGCGCTGCGGCTGCGGCGCCCCGGCCTGCGCGCCCTCTTCGTCTCGGGATACCCGCAGGAGGTCATCGCCCGGAGCGGCGTCCTCGACTCGGGGATCGCCTTCCTGGCCAAGCCCTTCACCCCGGCCACGCTGGTGGCCCGGGTCCGGGCGCTCCTCGACGCCCCCGATCCGGGCTAGTCCGGGTCAGTCCTTCTCGTCCGCCCCGAGCAGCGCGCCGAGGCGCGGCGCCTGCGGGGCCCCGCTGCCGAGCGCCCGGACCGCCTCGAGGTGGTGGAGGAGCAGGTCCCGGTTGTCGCCCACCGACAGGTTCTGCAGCTCGAGGGCGCCGATGCGATCCTCCGGCGTGAAGGCCGGGTTCTCCACCCGCTCCATCGAGAGCTTGTGGGGGGCGTAGCTCATGTAGCGGGCCCGGGTGTCGAGGTAGCTCCAGTCGTCGCCGCGGCGGAGCTCCACCGTCACCGACCCGGAGACGGACGGGGCGACCCAGCGGGTCAGCGCGTCGCGGAGCATGAGCGCCTCGGGGTCGTACCACTTGCCCTCGTAGAGGATGCGCCCCAGCCTTCGACCCAGGGTGAAGTAGAGGTCGAGGGTGTTCTCGTTGTGGATGGCGGAGAGCAGCCGCTCGTAGGAGAGGTGGAGGAGCGCCATGCCCGGCGCCTCGTAGACGCCGCGGCTCTTGGCGTCGATGACCCGGTTCTCGATCTGGTCGCTCATGCCCAGGCCGTGCCGGCCGCCGATGGCGTTGGCCTCCAGGAAGAGCTCGTACGGCGAGGCGAAGCGGCGTCCGGAGAGCTCCACCGGCAGTCCGTTCTCCCAGGTCACCGTCACCTCCTCGGCGGCGACCTTCACCTCGGGCTTCCAGTGGGCGACCCCCATGATGGGGGCGACGATGCGCATGCCGGTGTCGAGCCGCTCGAGGTCCTTCGCCTCGTGGGTGGCGCCGAGCACGTTGGCGTCGGTGGAGTAGGCCTTCTCGGTGCCCATCTTGTAGGGCAGGCCGCGCCGCTCGAGGTACTCGCTCATCTCCTTGCGCCCGCCGAAGGCGGTGACGAAGGCCTGGTCGAGCCAGGGCTTGTAGATGCGCAGGTCGGGGTCGACGAGGATCCCGTAGCGGTAGAAGCGCTGGATGTCGTTGCCCTTGTGCGTGGACCCGTCGCCGAAGACGTGGACCCCGTCCTCGCGCATGGCCCGCACGATGGCGGTGGTGGTCACCGCGCGCCCCAGCGGCGTGGTGTTGAAGTACTTCTTGCTCCCCGACGAGAGGTGGAAGGCCCCGCACTGGATGGCGGCGATCCCCTCCCGCACCATCGACTCCCGGCAGTCGATGAGCTTCGCCTTCACCGCGCCGTGCTGGATCGCGATGGGGGGGATGTCGGCCGGGTTCTGCTCGTCGGGCTGGGCCAGGTCGGCGGTGTAGGCGTGGACGGACAGCCCCTGCTCGGCGAGCCAGGCCACCGCACAGCGGGTGTCGAGGCCGCCGGAGAAGGCGATCCCGAGCGCAGTGCCCTTCGGGGGAAGCGACTTGTAGATGCGGCTCATGGCCTCGCGACGTACCATCGTCGGTGCCCATGCGCAACCGGGGATACGAGTACGGCGAACAGGTGGACGCCCGGGGCGCCGGGCGGACGGTCCTCGACCACCTTTGCACCCGCTGGGAACGCGCCCCGGAGGCCGAGTGGCTCGGGCGGATCGCGGCGGGGGCGGTCCGGGTAGACGGCGTCGTGGCCCCGGCCGGCCGGGTGCTCCGCGCCGGCGAGCGGCTCACCTGGGCGCGCCCGCCCTGGGACGAGCCGGACGCGCCCGTCTGCACCGCCGTCCTGCACGAGGACGCGGAACTGCTCGCCGTGGCCAAGCCGCGGGGGCTGCCCACCTTGCCCGGCGGAGGCCTCTACCTCGAGTCGACCCTGCTCGCGGTCGTCCGCCGGCGCGACCCGGGCGCGGTGCCGGTGCACCGGCTGGGGCGCGACACGTCGGGGGTGGTGCTCTTCACCCGGACCGCCGCGGCGGGGGCCGCGGTGCAGGCGGCCATGCGGGAGCGGCGCATCCGGAAGGTCTACCTCGCCCTCTGCGCGGGCCACCCCGCGCGCGACGCCTTCGACGTCGACGCCCCCATCGGTGAGGTCCCCTATGCCCCCACCGGGACGCTCCACGCGGCCGCCCCGGGGGGGCGCCCGTCGCGGAGCCGGGTGCGCGTCCTGGAGCGGCGCGGCGGGGACGCCCCCTCGTCCCTCCTCGAGGTGGAGATCGAGACCGGCCGTCCCCACCAGATCCGCATCCACCTGGCCTTCGCCGGCCACCCGCTCGTGGGCGATCCGCTCTACGCGCCGGGCGGCCTTCCGTTCCCCGGCGGCCATGCGGTTCCCGGCGACCCGGGTTACCGGCTTCACGCCTGGTGGCTCGCGCTCGACCACCCGCGGACCGGCGCGCGCGTGGAGGTGGCGTGCGCGCCCCCACCCGTGCTTCGAACCGATCAGTGGCCGATCATGGGGGCCATCCGGTAGGCGCGCCGGAAGGCCTCGAGCGGCACCTCGCTCGTCCAGAAGCCGGTGGCGACCGCCACCCCCCAGAAGACGAGCATCGCCCCGACGCCGACCGTGGGTAGAACCCAGGGTGAAATCCGCTTCGCCGGGCTCACCCCCAGGCAGGAGGGCACGGTGCCCGCCGCCACGCAGGAGAGGCAGCCGGTGCACTCCGGGGAGCGGACCTGCGCCCGGGCGTGGACCGGGATGTCGACCGGGCAGGCCCGCGAGCAGGCTCCGCAATCGTTGCAGGTGGCGGTGTCGCGGACGATGCGCAGCGGCGAGAAGAAGCTGGCGAGCCCGAGGAGCGCCCCGTACGGGCAGCCCCAGCGGCACCAGGCGTTCTTGACCACGAGTGACAGGAGCACGAGCGCGGCGAGGATCCCGGCCGCGGTGGCCGAGAGGTCCTGGAAGAAGAGCAGCATCTTCGCGTCGGCGGCCACGTTGTACGGGGAGCGCATGAAGCCGTCGAGCGCGGCCACCGGCATCTGCCAGAGGATGGCCCAGGCGAAGAAGGCGAGGAGCAGGTACTTCACCGACATGAGGGGGAGGTCGAGCCAGCGCGGCACGGTGGGCCAGCGGCGGCGCCAGAGGAGCTTCTCCCCCAGCCACTCGATCCCGCGGGAGATCGTCCCCACCGGGCAGACCCAGCCGCAGAAGGCCTTCCGGGCCAGCAGCGCCCCCACGATGGCGGCGCAGAGGATGGTGAGCCCGGCCGGGTGGACCGGATCCCAGTACCCGGTGAGGAGGAAGTGCTTCAGCCCGACGAGCGCGCTGATGGGGAGGAAGGACTCGACCGACGGGGGGCGCGCCGCCGTCACCGGCCCGGCACCCACCGCCTGGGCGTGGAAGCGCCAGAACTCCCAGCCGACGAGGAGCAGGAAGGCGAGGTAGAGCCCCTGCACGCCCCAGCGCACGGCCGGAATGGCGCGGTAAGGGTTCCGCCACCGGGCGCGCTTCGCCGGCGGGGCGGCTCCGATGGTGACGAGCTCGGACATGCGGACGGAAGGTACAACGCTTCGACCTTCGCCACCCTCCCCTCCCGAGGTAAACGGAACGTCTGGCCGGTTCAGGGAACCGGCTCGACCAGCTCCAGCCGCCGCCAGGCGCCTCCGCGCATGCGCAGGAAGAGGATGAGCGCGAGCAGCCCCAGGTAGACGACGAGCCAGGCCACCGCCGCGATGTCCCCTCCGCCGTACAGCCGGACGGTGATCCAGGAGCCCGGCACGAACACCAGCCACCCGGCCCCGAGCCGGGCCCAGAGCACGAAGGCCGTGTCCCCCGCCGCGCGCAGCGACTCGGCGAGCACCGCGGCCGCGGCGTCGAAGAGCTGCCACGCCGCCGAGAAGGCGAGCATCCTCGCCCCGACGTCGAGGAGCGCGCCGGCGGTCGAGGGATCGCCGACGAACGGGGCGAAGAGCAGGCGCGGCGCCGCCAGGTAGAGGATGCCCACGAGCCCCTGCCAGGTCCCGGCCGCGGCGAATCCGAGCCGGACGAGGTGGGGGACCTCCCCCTTGGCCCCGGCGCCGATGGCCTGCCCCACCAGGATGGCCGCCGCGCTCGCCAGCGCGAAGGCCGGCATGAAGGCCACCGAGTTGAGCTGGAAGACCGCCATGAGCGATGCGAGCGCGGTGGTCCCGAGCCCCGCCACCACCACGTTCACGAAGAACATGAAGGCCGCGAACTCGAAGAACCAGTTGAGCCCCGACGGGATCCCGAAGCGGAGCATGCGGAGGAACTCCGCCACGCGCAGCCGCGGCCAGCGCCCGCCCGCCGGGCGCCGCTCGAACAGGAAGACGGCGAGCAGCCCCGCGAAGGCGACGCCGGTGGAGATCGCGCTCGCGAGCGCCGCCCCGCGCACCCCCATGGCCGGCGCGCCCAGGTGGCCGTCGATGAGGAGCCAGTTCCCGGCGACGTTGAGCAGCATGGCCGCCACGCTGGCGAGCATGGGCAGCCGGGTGTTCCCGAGCCCTCCGTAGTAGTTGGCGAGCGCCTCCATCCCGATGGCTGCGCCTCCGGACCAGAGCCGGATGACGAGGTATCCGGCGAGCATCTCCCGCACGTCGGGTGCGAAGGCAAACCCCCGCAGGGCCGGCTCGACGAACGGGATCCCGGCCACCCCGAGGAGCTGCGTCACCGCGGCCACGAGGAGGCCGTAGAAGCCGTAGCGGCGCGCGCCGGCCAGGTCACCCCGCCCGAGGAGCTGGGACGAGAAGGAGGAGACGATGAAGACCACGCCGAGCGGGAGGATGAAGAGGGTGAAGGTGTTCATGGCCCCGGCGGTGGTGGCCGCCAGCGCCGCCTCGCCCAGGTGGGCCACCATGTAGGCGTCGGCGATGCCGATCACCACCTGCGACGACCGGGACACGACGATGGGCCAGGCCAGCACGAGCAGCCCCCGCAGGGTGGGCGCCACGCGCGCCGGGCCTGTCGTCGCCTCCACCACGCCGCCCGCGGGGCTACTTTCCCGGCAGGGCCAGCCGGCGGACCCCGGCCGGCAACTCGATCTCGAACCGGGCGTCCGGGATCCCGGCGTTCCGGCGGATCTCCGCGAAGGCGATGTCGTTCACGTTGCCCTGCCCGTCCACCACCCGTGTCCGGGTCACCTCGCCGTCCGGGCCGGCCGTGAGCGTCACGGTCTCGACGCGCGCGTCGGCCTGCCGGGGGCGGAGCACGAGCGCCCCCCCCTCCCCGGTGGACAGGTGGAACTCCTTCTCCAGGCTCCCCTTGCCGATGAGGAAGGTGACCGCGGCGCTCATGGCGGTGGCGTCGAACTTCTCGTCGACGAAGGCCTGGTTGGCCTCGGGCTCCCACTGGACGAGGCGCGAGCCGTTGACCGCGATGGTCTTCACGGCTGGTGACTGGTAGTCCCAGCGCATCTTCCCCGGCTTCTTCACCTCGAGCGTTCCGCTGGAGACCTGGCGGCGCCCCAGCGCGGCGTAGGTGTAGGTCTGCACGAAGCGGGCGCGCAGGTCGCGGGTGGACTCGTAGAAGCCCTGGACCTTCCGGGCCAGCGCGGTCGCGTCGGCGGCCGCTGGTGCCCCGGCGGGGGCGGCGGCGAGCAGGAGCGCGAGGGGGGCGGCGAGGGAGAGCATGGATCCGTTATATAGGGACGATGGCCACTCTCGAATTCTTCTACGACTTCGTCAGTTCCTACTCCTACCTCGCCTCGACCCGCGTGGAGGCAGAGGTGGCGCGGGTGGGCGGCACCCTCCGCTGGCGCCCCTTCCTGCTCGGCGGCGTCTTCAACGCCACCGGGAACAAGGCCCCCATCGAGGTCGCCGCCAAGGCGCCCTACCTCGCGACCGACTGCGTCCGCTGGGCGAAGCGGCTGGGGGTCCCGTTCGCGTGGCCCCCGCGGTTCCCGGTGCTCACGGTGCTGCCCCTCCGGGCCGCCTTCGCCGCCGAGAAGCTCGGGAAGCTCGTGCCCTACACCCATGCCATCTACCGGGCCTACTGGGCCGAGGGGCGGGACATCTCCGACGCCGCGGTGGTGGCCGACGCGGCGACCCGGGCCGGCCTCGACGGCGCGGCGCTGGTGGCCGAGGCGGCGAACTTCAAGGACGCGCTGAAGGCCCAGACCCAGGAGGCAGTGGACCGGGGTTCGTTCGGCGCACCCACCTTCTTCGTGGGGCAGGAGATGTTCATCGGCAACGACCGGCTCGACTTCGCCATCGAGGCCCTGGCCGCCGCCGGCCGCGCTTGACCCCGGGGGGGGTTCGGGCGATCCTCCGCCGCCTCATGAAGAGCCTCCACCCCCTCACGCTCGCCCTCGGACTGGCCCTCGCGGTCGGCGCCGCCGGGTGCAGCTCGCCCTGCCAGGACCTGGGCGATCGCATCTGCCAGTGCGAACCGGAGGGGCAGGTCCGCAACAACTGCAAGACCAACGTGAAGGCGCGCGTCCGCGCCGCCGCCCCCGTCGGCGGGGAGGTCGACTACTGCAGCTCCATCCTGGGCTCGTGCCCGGACCCGGGCGGGGACCTCAACACCTGCGCCTACATGCTCAACACCTGCGCGGGAAAGGTGGCCTGCGGCCTCGCCCTCCCGCTCCCGGACGGCTGCTTCACGCCCTGCCAGGAGCTGGGGGAGCGCATCTGCCTGTGCCCGCCCCCGGAGCAGTCGCGGGAAACCTGCATGAACAACGTGATCCTCCGGGCCCAGGCCCTCGCGCCCAAGATTCCGGCGGACCAGACCTGCACCGCGCAGCTGCGCACCTGTCCCAGCTACTGGGGCAAAGTGGATTTCTGCATCGCGGATCTGGCCACCTGCTCGGGCCAGATCGCCTGCGGCCTCGCGAAGCCGGGTCCCGGGGGAACCTGCACCCCCATCCTGCTCACCTCCCCGCTCCTCGGCGTCCTGGATCCCTAGACCTCGAAGCGCCCGGCGATCCGCTCCCGGCACTCCGGGCAGGTCGCCGCCGGCCCGAGCCGGTTCCGCAGCACCGCGTTCCCGTCCCGCGCGATCACCGCGAACCCGCAGCGCGGGCACAGCGTCGCCTGCCCCTCCGGATCGCGCACGTTGCCGGTGTAGACGTGGCGCAGCCCCACCTCGCGCGCGATGCGGCGGGCCCGGGTGAGCGTCCCGGGCGGCGTCCGCGGCCGGTCGGTCATCTTCCACGCCGGGTGAAATGCGGAGAAGTGGAGCGGGACGTCCGGCCCCATCCGGGAGCCGATCCAGCCGGCCAGCCGGCGGGTCTCCTCGGGATCGTCGTTGAGGCCGGGGACGAGCAGGTTCGTCACCTCGGTCCAGACCCTGCCGTCCCGGGCCAGCCACTCGAGCGTCTCGAGGACCGGGGCGAGGTGGGAGAGGGTCACCTTCGCGTAGAAGTCCTCGGTGAAGGCCTTGAGGTCGACGTTGGCCGCGTCCATCCAGGAGAAGATCTCCTCGCGGGCCCGCTCCTCCACGTAGCCGGAGGTGACGAAGACCGTCCGGACCCCTCGGCGGCGCGCCTCCCGGGCCACGTCGATGGCCCACTCCGCCCAGATGACCGGGTCGTTGTAGGTGAAGGCGATGGAGGGGCAGCCGGAGGCGACGGCGAGATCCACCACCTGCTCCGGCGTGCTCGCGACCATGCCGCGCCCCGACGCCGCCGCCCTCGAGGTGCTCCAGTTCTGGCAGAACCGGCAGCCGAGCTGGCACCCGACGGTGCCGAAGGAGAGGACGTCCGTGCCGGGGAGGAAGTGGTGGAGCGGCTTCTTCTCGATGGGATCGACCGCGAAGCCGGTGCTCCGGCCGTATGCGAGCGACACCATCTCGCCCGCTTCGTTCCGGCGGACCGAGCAGAACCCGGCCTGCCCGTCGCCGAGGCGGCACCCGCGGGGGCAGAGCGTGCAGCGCAGCCGCCCACCCGGTTCCCGCACGAAGAAGCGTGCGCGGGGCGCGGGCGCGTGAAGCACCGGGTCAGCGAGGGCGGACATCCTTCAGGTAGCCTAGGTCGGTAACGCGCCTTTGTAGAGCCCCCTGCCAGTCCGTCCAGG
>CAIVAR010000136.1 GCA_903904005.1 uncultured Anaeromyxobacter sp. | reverse complement strand
TCGGTGACGCCGTTCCAGCGGGCCAGGTAGCAGGGGTCGTGGAAGGTGACGAGCTGCCCCTCGTAGGCCTTCGCCGCCGTCGGGGCGAGCTTCCCCTCCGAGACCAGCCGGGCGATGAGCTCGGAGTGGTGCACCACCTCGAAGTTCCCGCCGAACTGGGGGAACTCGTTCTTGATGGTGTTGAGGCAGTGGGGGCACTGGGCGATGACCTTCTTCACCCCGTAGCCCTTCATGAGCTCGACGTTGGCCGAGGCCTGCATCTGGAACAGGTACTCGTTGCCGAGCCGGCGCGCGGTCTCGCCGTTGCAGGTCTCCTCCTCGCCCAGGATGGCGAACTTCACGCCGGCGGCGCGGAGGATCTTCACGATGGCGCGGGAGACCTTCTTCTGACGATCGTCGAAGGCGCCGGCGCAGCCCACGAAGAAGAGCCACTCGAAGTCGCCCTCGCTGGCGCGCGGGATGGCCAGGTCGTCGCACCACTCGGCGCGCCGGTTGGAGCCGATGCCCCAGGGATTGCCCTGGGTCTCGATGTTCTTGAAGACCCGGGCGGCCTCGTCGGGGAAGGCCGACTCGACGAGCACCTGGTGGCGGCGCAGGTCGACGAGCCGGGGCACCTGCTCGATGAGCACCGGGCAGGCGGTCTCGCACCAGCCGCAGGTGGTGCAGGCCCACACGGTGGCCTCGGGGAGCACGTTGCCCACCACCGCCGGCAGCGCCTCGGCTGCGGCATCGCGGGCCGCCTGGTCGGGCGCGCGGGCGATGGCCACGAGCTCGGGCGCCCGGTCCTGGATGTGGTGGCGCAGCGTCCGGTTGACCTCCTTGTGGCTGAGGGGCTTTCCGGTGACGTAGGTGGGGCAGTAGGTCTGGCAGCGGCCGCACTCGGTGCAGGAGTAGGCGTCGAGCCCCTCCTTCCACGAGAGGTCCCGCACCGTCCGTGCGCCGTAGTCGGGGGTCTCGCTCTCGAGGTCGAGCTTGCGCAGCGCGCCCTTCGGCGGCAGCCGCTGCACGTAGACGTCGGGCAGCGCGGTGATGACGTGGAAGTGCTTCCCGAAGGGGAGGAAGTTCAGGAAGACGAGCACGATGACGAGGTGGAGCCAGAAGGAGGCCACCCCCACCGCGGAGGCGGCGCCCGGCGTGAGCCCGGCGAGGAGCACCGCGCCGAGCGAGCCGGCGGGGACGCAGGAACTCCAGGGGAGGCCGAGGGCGAGCCGCTCCGCCCCCTCGAAGAGGACGTCGGTCACCATCAGCCCGGCGATGAAGCCGAGGATGAGCACCCCTTCCCAGCTGCGGGTGACCCGGTCGGGCTTCGTCACCAGGCGCCGCCAGATGAAGGCGAGCGCCGCGAAGAGGGCCAGGAGGACCGCCACGTCCTTCAGGAAGGCGTAGGCGTCGCCGATGGCCGTCCCGGCGCCGAGCAGCGGCAGGTGGAAATGGGGCGAGAAGCCCATCCCGAAGAGCGTGACCGTCCGGGCGCCCAGGATGAGGAACGCCGCGAAGATGAGGACGTGCAGGAACCCCGGCCACACCTCGCCCCGGGTGGTCAGCCGCGACTGGCCGAAGCCGAAGCGGAGCAGGCCCCGGAGCCGCTCCCCGGGCTGGTCGAGCCGGTCCTCCTTCCGGAAGGCCCACAGCGGGGCCAGCCGGCGGAGCATCGTGAAGGCGAAGAATCCGCCGGCCGAGAGGAGCAGCAGCGCGGTGATCCAGGGGTTCATGGGGCCAGTAGTGTACCCCTTGATTTCGGAATCAGTCCACCTGCTTCCGGCTCGGGTCGGCCTCCTTCTTGTCGCGCCCCTTGGGGGTCGCGGGGTCGTTCTTCTTGTCGTCCTTCCGGGTCTCGGTGGGCTTCGCCGCCGGGGTGGCCGGCCGCGTCGTCGGCTTGGTCGCAGCAGGGGCCGTCGGCTGCGCGAGCGGCCGGGGCGTGGCGGTCGGGGTGGGCGGCCTGCCGTCGTCGTCGTGCGGGCGGGGCTGTGGCGCGGGCTTGCGCAGGGGCGGTGGCGGCGGCCGGTACTGTGCCGGTGCGGGTGGGCGCACCGCAGCCGGCGGCGGGGGGCGCGGCGGGGCCCAGTTCCACCATCCCGGGGGCGGCGGCCGCGACGCGGTCCAGGCGCCGCCATAGGCCCAGCCCGATCCACGCCAGGCGAACCCCGAGCCGTAGGGCGGGAAGTAGTCGTGCCGGTGCGGCGCGCCGATGGGGCACCAGCCGCCACCCGGCATCGGGTGGCCGCCGTAGTAGGTGAAGACCACCGGGGCGCGCCAGTAGTAGAAGCCGTCGGCGAAGGCGTAGGCGTCGATAGGGTCGGGGAAGAACTCGTGGGGGTGGGGGCCGTCGATCCAGCACCACCCGCCACCGAGCGGCGTCGGCAGCGCGTGCTCCCCGCCGTACCAGACCTCGACCACGGCGGGAGGCGGCGGGTCCACGACCGGCGTCGTCATGGTGAAGACGCAGCCGGAGACGGCGAGGAGGAGGAGCGTCAGGGGGATTCGTCGCATGGTGAACCTCGGTCTTCCCATCGCTGGACGGACGGGGCCGCCCGGGGATTCAACCCTGGACCCGAGCCCGCGGGCCGTCCCGCCCCACCTGCCTCGATCGCGCCAGCTCGAGGGCGTGCTCCACGTACATCCGCGCGATGTCCTTCTTGGTGGCCCGCTCCAGCCCCTCGAAGCCCGGGGAGCTGTTCACCTCCATGATCTTGGGGCCGGTGCGGCTCTCGAGCATGTCGACGCCCGCCACCTCGAGCCCGATCACGCGGGTCGCCTTCACCGCGGCCTCGGCGTACTCGCGCGGGAGCACCACCGCGCGGGCCTTCCCGCCCCGGTGGATGTTCGACCGGAACTCGCCGGTGCGGGCCTGCCGCCGCATCGCCGCCACCACCCGGTCGCCGATGACGAGCGCGCGCAGGTCGCGCCCCTTCGACTCGGCCACGAACTCCTGGAGGAGGATCTCCTGCCCCAGGTCCCAGAAGGTGTCGAGCATCCCCTGCACCTCGTCCATGGTGGAGGCGATCATCACGCCCACCCCCTGCGATCCCTGGATGAGCTTGATGATGCAGGGCAGCCCGCCCACGTGCTCCACCACCTGCGCCACCTCGTCCCGGTAGCGGCACATCGCGGTGCGCGGGATGTCGAGGCCGAAGCGGGAGAGCAGCTGCAGCGCGCGAAGCTTGTCGCGCGAGCGGGCGATGGGGACGGCGTCGGCCAGCACCGGCACGCCCATCATGTCGAACTGGTTCACCACGGCGAGCCCGTAGGAGGTGATCGAGGCGCCGATGCGCGGGATCACCACGTCGACGGGGCCGACCTCCTCGCCCCGGTAGAACAGCGCCGGCCGCTCCCGGGCCAGCACCATGTTGCAGTGGAGCGTGTCGAGCACGCGGGCGCGGTGGCCGAGCGCGCGCGTGGCCTCGACGAGCCGCCGGGTCGAGTGGAGCTTGGCGTTTCGGGAGAGGATGGCCACGGTGAGCCGCCCGCCCGGCGGGGCGGGCGCGCGCGGGCGCCGGGTTGCCGTCGCGGGGCGCCGCGTTCCGTTCCTGGCCATGGTCGCGGCGAGCCTACGACGCGGTCCGGGGGGTCGCAAGCCGCCCGGGATCGGTTCGTTGATCGGGGGGGTCCGCGCTGGTAGAACCCACGATCCCCCCGCGCAAAGAGAAGAGACCGGACGTGGAATACAAGGACACCGTCAACCTCCCGAAGACCGACTTCCCGATGAAGGCCAACCTGCCCCAGCGGGAGCCCGAGATCCTGAAGGAGTGGGAGGCCGGCAAGACCTTCGAGCGGCTGGTGGCCGCCAACGTGGCGAAGGGCGGCAAGCGCTTCGTCCTCCACGACGGCCCGCCCTACGCCAACGGCCACATCCACATCGGCCACGCGCTCAACAAGATCCTGAAGGACCTCATCGTCAAGTACCGCAACATGGCGGGCGACGTGGCCGACTACCAGCCCGGCTGGGACTGCCACGGCCTGCCCATCGAGCGGAAGGTCGACGAGGAGCTCGGGTCGAAGAAGCGGGAGATGGACCGGGTGGCGGTGATCACCGCGGCCCGCGCCTACGCCCACAAATGGATCGACCGGCAGCGGGAGGAGTTCAAGCGGCTCGGCGTCTTCGGCCGCTGGGACGAGCCCTACGCCACGATGAACCGGGCCTACGAGGCCGACACCATCCGTGCGCTGGCGGAGGTCGCCGAGAAGGGCTACCTCGTGCGCGGCAAGAAGCCGGTCTACTGGTGCACCACCGACCGCACCGCGCTCGCCGAGGCCGAGGTGGAGTACGAGGACCACACCTCGCCCTCCATCCACGTGGCCTTCGACGTGGTGGGCGACCTGCCCGCGCCGGAGCTGGCGGGGCGCCCGGCGCGCCTCGTCATCTGGACCACCACGCCCTGGACGCTGCCCGCCAACCTGGCGGTGTCGGCCCATCCCGACTTCCTCTACGTCGCCTACGACCTGCGCGGGAAGGTCGTGGTGGTGGCGAAGGACCTGCTCCTCTCCTTCCTCGCCGCGGTGGCGCCGGACGAGCTCGTGGACGGGGCGCTCGCCGTCCCGTCTCGCGTGCTCGCCACCCTGGAGGGGCGGGAACTCGAGGGGGTGAAGTACCGCCATCCCTTCATGGACCGGGAGTCGCCGGTCATCCTCGGCGACCACGTCACCCTGGAGGCCGGCACCGGGCTCGTCCACACCGCGCCGGGGCACGGCCAGGAGGACTACGTGGTCGGCATGAAGTACGGCCTCGAGGTCCTGAACCCGGTGGACGGCGCCGGGCGCTTCACCGACGCCGCCGGGAAGTACGCCGGCAAGGAGATCTTCGCGGCCAACTCCGAGATCGTGGCCGACCTCCACGCCTCGGGGCACCTGCTCTCCGACCCCAAGGCGTCGCTCCGCCACAGCTACCCCCATTGCTGGCGCTGCCACCGCCCGGTGGTCTTCCGGGCCACCGACCAGTGGTTCCTCTCCCTCGAGCACGACGGGCTGCGCGGCCGCACGCTCGCCGAGATCGACCGGGTCCAGTGGATCCCCCGCTGGGGACGCGACCGCATCTACAACATGATCGAGCACCGCCCCGACTGGTGCCTCTCGCGCCAGCGCACCTGGGGCGTGCCCATCACCGTCTTCTACTGCGAGAAGTGCAACGAGCCGCTGGTGTCGCCGGCGCTCATGCGTCGGGTGGCCGACGAATTCGAGAAGGAGGGGATCGAGGCCTGGTACCGGCACGAGCCCGCCCACTTCACCCAGGGAGAGAAGTGCGGCGCCTGCGGCGGAACCGACTTCCGGCGCGAGCAGGACATCCTCGACGTCTGGTGGGACTCGGGCGTCTCCTGGGCCGCGGTGGCCGAGCACGGCGAGAACAGCGAGTTCCCGGTGGGCCTCTACCTGGAGGGCTCCGACCAGCACCGTGGGTGGTTCCACTCCTCGCTGCTCACCTCGATGGCCATCCGCGGCATCGCCCCCTACAAGGCGGTGCTCACCCACGGCTTCGTCCTCGACGGCAACGGCCGGGCCATGTCGAAGAGCGTGGGCAACGTGGTGGCGCCCGAGGAGATCATCAAGAAGTACGGCGCCGACGTGCTGCGCCTCTGGGTGGCCGCCTCCGACTACCGCGACGACGTGCGCGTCTCCGGCCAGATCCTCGACGGCCTCGCCGAGGGCTACCGGAAGATCCGCAACACCGTGCGCTGGGCGCTCGGGAACCTGGCCGACTTCGACCCGGTGAAGGACGCCGTGCCGGTGGCCGAGATGGAGCCCTTCGACCGCTGGGCGTACGCCCGCATGGTCGAGTGGCAGGACACCGTCGCCAAGGCCTACGCCGACTACGAGTTCCACGTGGCCTATCACGCCACCATGGAGTTCGTGTCGGTGACCCTCTCCTCGGTCTACTTCGACGTGGCCAAGGACCGGCTCTACACCGCCCGCAAGGACGGGAAGGCCCGGCGCAGCGCCCAGACCTTCCTCCACGTGGTGGCGCAGGACCTGCTCCGCATGCTGGCGCCGGTCCTCTCGTTCACCGCCCACGAGGCCTGGAAGTACCTGCCGGGCAAGCCGACCGAGTCGGTCTTCGAGGCAGGGCTCCCCCGGCGCGAGGCGCCCGCCGACGCGGCTGCCCTCACCGACCGTTACGGGAAGCTGCTCGCCGTCCGGGCCGAGGCGATGAAGGCGCTCGAACTGGCCCGCAAGGACAAGCTCATCGGGTCCGGTCTCGAGGCCCAGGTGACGCTCTCGGCCGAGGGAGACACGCTCGCGCTGCTGCGCGACGCGGCCGCCGAGCTTCCCACGCTGCTCATCGTCTCGAAGGTGATCGTCGTGGCCGGGCCGTCGGGCGTGAAGGTCGAGCGGGCCCCCGGCGAGAAGTGCGAACGCTGCTGGGTCTTCGCCGAGGACCGCGGCCGGGTCCCGTCCCATCCCACCCTCTGCGGGAAGTGCGCGGCGGCGCTGGCATGAAGGGCGGAACCTCGAAATGGGCCCTCTTCGCCGCGATCTTCGCGGTGATGGTGGTCGCCGACCAGTGGTCCAAGTTCCTGGCCGTGGACCGGCTCACCTGGGCCTTCTCGCGCGTGGGGGCGGTCGACGCCTCCGCCAAGATGAAGGCCTTCTACGGGGTGAAGCACCTCGAGCCGCTGGCGCGCCCGCCGCACGTGGTCTGGGACCCGATGTGGCGCATGGCCTACGCCGAGAACCCGGGCGCGGCCTGGGGCATGCTCCGCGACCTGCCGGCCGGCTTCCGCCACGGCTTCTTCGTGGTCATGACCCTGGGCGCCCTCTCCTTCATCCTCTGGTACTTCCGCAAGCTCCGGCAGGACCAGCGCTGGATGCAGGTGGCGCTCGCCTTCGTCTTCTCCGGGGCGGTCGGGAACCTGATCGACCGGCTGGCGCGCGGGTACGTGATCGACTTCGTGCAGTGGCACTGGTGGCGGCGCCCCGACATCTACTGGCCCATCTTCAACGTGGCCGACTCGCTCATCGTGGTGGGCGTGGCCATGATCCTGCTCCACCCCAACGAGAAGCAGGAGCGCGCCTAGATGCTGCCCGTCCTCTACCACTTCGTCGTCCCGCCCGGCTGGACCTGGGCCATCGCGGTGGGCATCGCGCTCGCGGTGGTGATCGGGCGGGCCTTCTCCTGGCGGAAGCAGGGGACGAAGGACGGCAAGCGGCCGTCGTGGGGCGAGGCGCTCTGGGCCGACAAGGCCGTCCTGGGGGCGCTCCTCGTGGCCTTCCTGGCGACCTGGCGGTCCGGGGTCCTCGACGAGACCATCCGGCTCCCGCTCCACACCTACGGCGTCATGCTGGCGCTGGCCTTCGTGGCCTCCATCTGGCTCGCCCAGAAGGAGGCCGAGCGGCAGGGGCAGGACCCGCAGCTGGTGGGCGATCTGGCCTTCTGGATCCTGGTCTCCTCGCTGGTGGGCGCGCGCGTCTACTTCATCCTGGTGAACTGGGCCGACTACTTCGGGGCCAACGCCTTCGCCGTCACCCGCTTCGGCCGCATCCCGCGCTTCTTCGCGCTGTGGGAGGGCGGGATGGTCTTCTACGGCGGGTTCATCGCGGCGGCGCTGTCCGCGGCCCTGTACCTGCGCGTGAAGAAGATGCCCTTCCTCCCCTGGGCCGACACGCTCATCCCCTCGGTGGCCTTCGGCCAGTTCATGGGGCGCATCGGCTGCTTCGGCGCCGGCTGCTGCTGGGGGCGCAGCTGCGACCCGGCGCTCCCCTGGGCGGCCCACTTCCCGCCCGAGTCGCTCGCCTTCCAGTCGATGGCCGCCCGGCTGAACCCGGGCCGCTTCCTCGAGGCCAACCACCTGCACACGCTGCCCATCCACCCCGTCCAGCTCTACGAGTCGCTGGGCGAGCTCCTGCTCTTCGCCTTCCTGGCCATCGTGCTGCGCCCCCGCAAGGCCTTCCACGGCCAGGTGATGGCGGCCTGGCTCATGCTCTACGCCGTGCTGCGCGCCGTCACCGAGACGTTCCGCGGCGACGTGGAGCGCGGGATGTACCAGGGGCTCGGCGCCGGGCAGTGGACCTCGATCGTCATCTTCGCGACCGGGGTCGCCATCTGGGTGGTCGGCAGCCGGGGCGCCCGGAAGGCCGTGGCGGCCCTGCCGGCGTAGGGACTAGACTCCCGGCGTGGCGCTGCCCCCCAAGAAGCCCGGAGCCCCCCGCATCGGCGGGCTGCCGGGGACGACGGTCCCCTCCGAGTGGGAGACGGGCAAGGAGAAGCTCGCCAACGAGCAGCTCGCCGACGTGCTCGACGCCCTCGAGGAGGAGCTCGAGGAGATCAAGGTGAAGTACGAGATGTACTTCATCGGCGCCGAGCGCATGGAGCCGTCCCGGCGTCGCGACGACCTGAAGCGCGACATCGCGCGCCTGAAGGGGGCCTTCACCCGGAACGCCGGGATCCGCTTCCGCGTCCAGACCCTTCACGCCCGGTACCTCTCCTACGAGCGGCTCTGGCTCCGGTCGGCGCGGGAGAAGGAGGCGGGCACCTACCGGCGCGACGTGCTGAAGGCGCGGCGGAAGTCGGCCGAGGAGGCCGGGAAGAAGGGCGCACCGAGGGCGGAGACCGTCGTTGCCGCGGTGGCAGCCGCGCCACCTCCCGCGGCCGCACCTCCCGCGCCGCGGCCGGCCCCGGCCCCGGTCATGACCGACGCCGAGATCCGCACGCTCTACGAGTCGTTCGTGGCGGCCAAGCGCAGCTGCAACGAGGACGTGTCGAAGGTGTCCCTCGAGTCCCTCACGCGCACCGTGAACAAGCAGGCTCCCGAGATCGCCGCGAAGTTCAAGGCGAAGCGGGTCGAGTTCAAGGTGGCCATCCGGGACGGCCGCGCGGTGCTCACCGCCGTGCCGAAGACCTGACCGGCGTTCGCCTCAGGGCAGGTACACCCGCTCGCCGTCGGTGAAGCGGACGCAGCGCGGGCCGGCTCCCTCGGAGGCCGTGCCGCTCTCGTCGGAGCGGGCCACGGCGAGGTCCGCCCACCGGTCCATCGTCACGGCGTGCTGTGCCGTCTCGGCGCGGTTGGTGGCGAGGTCGAGGGAGGTGCAGGCGATGTCGGTGTGGCGCTCGAACTCGGAGAGCATGGCGCCGGCCATGCACCCGACGTCGGCGCGCTCCTCCGGCCCGCGCGTCCGCAGCCACGGGTCGAGCTTCGGCCCCAGCGCGAGGATGCCCTCGATGGCCGGCCGGACCCGTTCCTCGTAGTCGCTGCGGGCGGCCCGGCAGGCGACCGCGCCGGGCATCGCCTCCGAGCGCGCACGGTAGGCGTCGCTTGCCTCGGCGATGACCTTGCCGAGGGCGCGAAGGCGGGCGACCTCGGCCGGCGGGGCGGCCGGCGCGGATCGGCCGCAGGCGGCGAGGGCGAGCGATGAGAGCAAGATGAGCGAGCGGATACGCATGGGGGCCCCACCTCCTAAGGGGATCCCTGTCGCAACGCCCGGGATCGCCCCATGTTTCCCCGGGGACGCTGCAAGGGGATGTAGGTCCGATCCGGGCTTGCGTCCCGGGGGGGAGCGATCGTAAAACAGCCCCCCTCGGCAGCCCGCAAGGGCGACCGTGCTGCACGCCTGGATAGCTCAGCTGGTAGAGCAGGGGACTGAAAATCCCCGTGTCCCTGGTTCGATTCCGGGTCCAGGCACTTCTACAACTCGCGCCGACATCGGCCCTCCAGGACGCAAGTCCTGGGGGGCTATCTGCTTTTCGGGCGCCGGCGACGAAGCCGCGTTCGAGCCGTCGTCGTCCACTTCGTCTACCGGATCCGCCGTTTCCGTGGGCGCTGATACAAATGTGCTACAGACGCGCTGCGTCAAACCCATCGCCCGCGCCATGGCGGCCGCGAGTTGCTCCGGGGTCTGCCGCCCGTAGACCCGTTCCAGCATCCGCGTGTCCTTGTGCCCCATGGCCTGCGCGATGGGGTAGAGCGGCACGCCCGCCTCCACCTGCCAGCTCGCGAAGGTTCGCCGCAGGTCGTTCGGGCTGCAGCGCTCGATCCCAGCCCGCTCACAGGCCTCCAGGAGGTCGCGCCGCGCGTTGCGCCAGACGCGGAAGAGCGGGCCGCCGGTTCCCTGCGCATGTTCGACCGCGTACTCGAGGAGCGAGCGCTGGCCCGGGCTGACGATGGGGACCGTCCGGAAGCGCGTCTTCCGCTTCGTGCCGCGGAGGAGCACGGTCGCGAGCCCTTCGCCGACGTCCTCGCGCCGGGCCAGCTCCGACTCCCGCCAGCAGGCCGAGGTCGCGACGATGAAGGCCACCCGCGCGGCGCGGTCCGGGAGGAGCTCGTGGAGGAGCTTCCCCACCTCGCCGGCCGTGAGCGCGCGGGTCCGGGGCTCGTAGCCGGCCGAGAAGGCCACCGGGATGACCTCCTCGACCCGTCCCTTCCACAGGCCGGCGCGTATGGCCAGGCGGAGCGACTTTCGGAGGACGACGAGCTCCTTCGCGATGGTGGCGTCGGTCACCTTCTCGGCGCGCCGCCGGGAGACGTAGCCGTCCACGTTCGCGGCGCGGAGCCGCACGAGCGGGTAGGGGACGTGGCCGCCGCCGTCGGCGGTCTCGAACAGGCGGACCAGGTGGCCCGCCTTGGAGCGATGGAAGGCGACCGTGTCGGGGCTGCGACGGCCGGCCTGGACCTCCTCCTCGTCCCGGGCGAGCAGGAGCAGGAGCGCGTCGGTCAGCGTCGCGGTTCGCGCGGCCGCGTGATCCGGATCGGCGGCGTCGAGCTCCCACTGGCGGGCGACCCGATCGGCCGCCGCGCGATCCCGGCAACGGGTGGTCCGGACCACCCGCCGGCCGTCCTCGTAGAACCACCCGTACCAGACCCGGCCTCGCTTGAAGATCCGCTGCACGACAGCACCTCCCTGGCGTAACGCTCCCAGACGTCGAGGGGGACCCGGAGCAGGCCCCGCTCCCCCGGTGGCCGCCGCGACGCCCGGCGAAGATGCTCGTAGGCGAGCGCTCGTGAGCAGCCCAGGGCCCGGCGGACGTCGGTCGCCGAGACCCACATCGTGATCATGCCGAACCGGCGCGACTCGGTGATCTCGCCCAGCTTCATCGCCCCTTCTTCCGGGACCTCGGGCCGTCGAACCCGGGCCCCTGGTCGCGGACGGCGAGGCTCCGCTGGAAGAGCAGGTGCAGGATGTAGGCCTCCCGGTCCATGCCGAGCGCCGAGCGGTCGTCGTCCAGGATGGCCCTCGCCACCTCCGGCAGCCCGAAATCCCCTATGACGCCTCCCATGACCCGGATGACGTAGGCGGTGAGATCGAGCCCCCTCCGGTCCGCCTCTGCCCGAAGCCTCCCCACGAGCTCCCTAGGAATCCGGAACGTCTGCATCACCTTCTCCGTCGTCTCGAACGCCTCCGACTTTTCCCGCGCCTTCCTCGAAGCCATCTCTTCCCCCTCGCCTTCTTTTTCGTTCGAGAGTATTTCTTATGACTATCCTAGTGTATAGACACATCTTGTGCTTTGCAACACAGACCCATCCGCCTCCCGTGACCCTGCTCTGGCCCCGCCATCCGCCCCCATGAAATCCCCCTGGGTGACAGCCGCCCGACCCCTCCCCCACATAGTGGTTGGGGGGGAGGGGTCGGGCGGATGGCGCCCCCGATCTCGGGGTGCACGGCGCCTGGCGGGAGGCGGGGCCGGAGCGCGAATTCCGCGAGGTTGCGAGCGTATCCCTGCCCCCAAGCCTGCCACCGGGGGTGCCCCGAATCCTGCCCTCCTGGCAAGGCACCCTCGAAGGCAGGGGTCGTCAACAGGGTTGGGGTCAGGGTTCAGCGGGTCCGCCTCGACTTTGCGCGGTGACCGCCCACCCAGTATAAACATGACCGAGGTCTGGTCATGAATACGATCCCCGTTCGCGAATCGTCCAGCGGCCTGAGCCTGAAGGAAGCGGCCGTGCTGTCGGGAGTGACGGAGAAGGTGATCCGGCACGAACTCGCTTCCCAGGTCGTCCGGGCCGCCAGGACTGCCGCGGGGACGAGGCGCTTCTCCCCCCAGGAGCTGGTCTACTTCTGCCTGGTCGCCGAGCTGCCCATCGAGCTCCCCCGCAAGGATCGC
>CAIVAR010000135.1 GCA_903904005.1 uncultured Anaeromyxobacter sp. | reverse complement strand
GGTTCCCCGCTCGTCGACCGCCTTCACCGGGAGACCGCCGTCCGCCGAGAACAGGTGGACGGGCAGGGTGGTCCCCTTCCTGCTGCCGTCCGCGGCCTCGAGCAATGCCATGCGCGGGGCGAGGAACTGGAAGTAGCCGGGGTAGTCACTGGGCACCGGATCGGAGCCCGGGTAGTAGAGGGGTGCGGTCGAGTCCCAGAGGAGGCGCGAGACGAGGAAGGACTCCGCGCCCACGGCGTCTCCTGCCGCCGTGTCGGCCGGCGGGTAATACCGGGCATCGCCGTTCGACGGGAAGATCCCGCCGGGCCGGTAGTCGAGGGTGGCGTCGCCGTTCGCGTGGAGGACCGCGAGCATCTCGACGGCGTCGAGGAACCCCTGCGACTGGAGCGTGATGCGGCCGACGTACCGATCGAGCTGGTACTGGACCTCCCGCTCCACGTCCTCCGGCTTCGTGAAGCTGGCATGGGCGTGCTCGACGAGGAGGTCGAGGGCCTTCAGCTGGACGCCGACCAGGTACTGGTAGACGCGGAGCTGCTCGGCGGCGGCCTGCGCGCGGGTCATCTGGCCGCCGCTCACCTGCGTCGAGAGGTAGTCGGCGTAGAGCTTGTGGAAGGAATCCCCCAGGACGGGGTCGAGGTATTTCGCGATCGTGTCGGCGGCCTGGTTCACCTGGTCCCAGCGCTTCTCGATGGACGCCGCCTCCTTCCTGGCGGCGTCGAGGTCATCCGTCTTGGAGAGGCGCTGGAGCCGCTCGTACCGGGTGTCGATCGTGGAGATGGAGCTCACCATGAAGTTGAATCTCGACTCGGCCCGCATCTTCGCGATGATGGCCTGCAGGTCGGTGCGGACCGCGTCGAGGTCGGCGGCGAGCTGATCGAGCTTGCCCTCCATGGACGACAGCTGGTTCGCGATGTCCTTCATGGAGGGGGCGCCGCTCACGAGGGAGACGAGCCAGCCGATCCCATCGCCCGCGACCTTTCCTGCGGCTCCGATCGCAACCTGCTTCAGGACCCAGCCCCCGACCCGGGTTGCCCCGCCGCCGACGAAGGCGTCGGTGGCCCCACCGGCGCGCGCTGCATCGACGTGCAGGTCAAGGAACGCGACGAAGCCGAGCCCCGACTCGAGCCACGCGTCGCGGAAGGCGCGGAACATGAACGGGGAGCTCTCCTCGTCCCCCTCCACGCCGGCCGGGATGAGCAGGCAGGGGTCGATGTCGGGGTGGAGCTTCAGGTAGCTGCGGATGGCGAGCCTGGCCTCGGCGATGGTCGTGCCGGCGCGGATGGCGTAGCGGGCCACCAGCGCGGAGAGTGGCGTCACCCGGATGAGGAGGTCGCCTCCCTGCGCCTCGACGAGCGCCCGGATCTGCTCCGGCAAGGGCTCCGAGACCGCACCAGGCAACGGCGCGGGATCGGTCCGGATGGCGGAGGCGATCACCTGGAGACGCCTCGGCAGCGTCAGGGGCTCGTCGACGAGGAACGCGCCCCCCTCGCCGAGGGAGCCGCTCGCCTTCGCGATCTCGACGCCCGCCAGGTCCTGCAGGGAGACGGTACCGCCCCGGATCTCGTCGTCGAATCCGTACACGAGCACCGTGAGGCTCGAGACGGTCGTGGTGGACTCGTCCTTCGACGCGCAGGCCGAGAGGGCGATGCACGCCGCGAGCAGCGTCCAGGACCTCTTCACGGCTGCACCCTCTGGAAGGTCCAGCGCTGGGGCATGTCCCGCTCGGTGCCGTCGACCGCGAGCGCGCCGCAGTAGTCGTATTCGCGCATGAGCTTTCCCGTCCGGTAGGCGTCCTCCACGAACACGGGGACGTCGAGTTGCGGGGCCACCTCACGCTTCACCCGCTCCAGGCTCACGAATCGGCGCACCAGGTCCGGCACCGGGTGAAGGATGAAATAGCTCGTCGTGGTTCGACGGCCGTAACTCGTATCGAGATAGTCGTACGCGCCACGCCCCCCACCGAACGTCAGGAAGCGATGGTCCTGGCCCAGGAGGTAGAACCTCTCGCCGTACGAGAGGGCCTTTCCCTCTCCCGTGGAGGCGGGCCAGACGGACAGATCGTGCGCGACCTTCTGGCCCGGGAGGTCGCAGGACGCCACGTATCCCGTCGTCCCCGTCGCGAGGAATCCGTACGTCGCCCCGCCCGCCCGGACGGCATACATGCTCCCGGATCCTCCGCGCCGGAGCGTCACGCGCAGGAATCGCCCGGCGTCGCTGGCGCGATCGGTCCGGGAGAGCAGGTAGGGAGGTGCCCAGGCGTAGGTGGGCACGGTGAGGTAGGGCGCGTCGGTCCGGGCGAGCACGGCGATCTCGACGGACTTGCCGTCGATGGGCGGGGGTCCGTAGGCGCGCGGCCCGACCGTTCCCTGGACCGGGACCTCGGCGGGGTTCACGTCGAGGCGCGCCGCGTCCGGTGCGGCGGGAACGACCTCGTAGCGGATGCCGGTGGCGCTCACCGGGAAGTCCCGGAAGACGTGCCGGAGGAGGACGACGCGCGCGGTGTGGGCGGTGCCCGCCGAGTCCTTGGCCGGGTAGGTGACGACGTTCACGGTTCCCCGCTCGTCGACCGCCTTCACCGGGAGACCGCCGTCCGCCGAGAACAGGTGGACGGGAAGGGTGGTCCCCTTCCTGCTGCCGTCCGCGGCCTCCAGCAACGCCATGCGCGGGGCGAGGAACTGGAAGTAGCCGGAGTAGTCCTTGGGCACCGGATCGGAGCCCGGGTAGTAGAGGGGTGCGGTCGAGTCCCAGAGGAGGCGGGAGACGAGGAGGGATTCGGCCGCCACCGCGTCACCCACGGCCGGATCGACCGCGGCGTACACCTTGGAGTCGCCGGTTGCCGGGAAGATGCCACCGGGCCGGTAGTCGAGCGTGGCGTCGCCGTTCGCGTGGAGGACGGCGAGCCTCTCGACGGCGTCGAGGAATCCCTGCGACTGGAGCGTGATGCGGCCGACGTACCGGTCGAGCTGGTACCGCACCTCCCTCTCCAGGGCGACCGGGTTGGAGTACAGGGCGTGACAGTGCTCGACGAGGAGGTCGAGCGCCTTGGCCTGAACGCCGACCAGATACTGGTAGACGCGCAGCTGCTCGGCGACGGCCTGCGCGAGGGTCATCTGGCCGCCGCTCACCTGCGTCGAGAGGTAGTCGGCGTGGAGCTTGTAGAACGAATCCCCGACGGCGGGGTCGAGGAGCTTCGCGATCACGTCGGCGGCCTGGTTCACGTCGTCCCAGTCGTCCTCGATGGACGCGGCCTCCCGCTTGGCGGCGCCGAGGTCCGTGGTCTTGGAGAGGCGCTGGAGCCGCTCGTACCGGGTGTCGATCGTCGAGACGTGCCGGGTCATGAAGTCGAATCTCGACTCGGCCCTCATCTTCGCGATCACGGCCTGCATGTCGGTGCGGACCGCGTCGAGATCGGCGGCGAGCTGGTCGAGCTTCCTCTCCATGGACGAGAGCTGGCTCGCGATCTCCTTCATGGACGGAGCGCCCGTGACGAGGCGCACGAGCCAGCCGATCCCCTGGCCGGCCGCCGCGCTGCCGATCCCCTTGGAGACCTGCTTCGCGACCCACTTCCCGAAGGCCGCACCGCTGCTGCCGACGAAGGCGTCGGTGGTCCCACCGGCGCGCGCCGCGTCGACGTGCAGGTCGAGGAACTCGACGAAGCCGAGCCCCGACTCGAGCCACGCGTCGCGGAAGGCGAGGAACTGGAACGGGGAGCTGTCCTCGTCCCCCTCCACGCCGGCGGGGATGAGGACGCAGGGGTCGATGTCGGGGTGGAGCTTGAGGTAGGCGCGGATGGCGGGCTTGGCGTCGGCGATGGTCGTGCCGGTGCGGCCGGCGTAGCGGGCCACCAGCGCGGAGAGTGGCGTGACCCGGATGAGGAGGTCGCCTCCCTGCGCCTCGACGAGCGCCCGGATCTGCTCCGGCAAGGGCTCCGAGGTGTCGCCGGTTTCCCCCGACGACGGTGCCGGGCTGGTGCGGATGGCGGAGGCGATCACCTGGAGACGCCTCGGCAGCGTCAGGGGCTCGTCGACGAGGAACGCGCCCCCCTCGCCGAGGGTGCCGCTCGCCTTCGCGATCTCGCCGCCCGCCAGATCCTGGAGGGAGACGGTACCGCCCCGGATCTCGTCGTTGAACCCGTACACGAGCACCGTGAGGCTCGAGACGGTGGTCGTCGCCTCCTGGGTCGACGAGCAGGCGCCCAGCAGGGCGATCGCCACAAGGGCCAGGGTGCGACGGAAGGGTTCGCGCATGGGTCGCCTCCTCGACCATAACCATGGTTCCGGTACCGGAGAAGCGTCCCGGAGGGTCGGGTGCGCCCCATCTGGGACTTTCCTCCCGGCGTCAGGCGCGCGGACGGGCTGTGGCTCGACATTTCACGATCCGTGAGTGTGATGACGTGCGGAGCTCCGCGAGGGAGGTTGCCTGGCGTGCGAAACTGCCCTCCCCTCGTGACTTCGAGCGCGCGAAACGAACGACGTGATCAGCTGCCGCAGGTGGCGCTCGTTGATGACGATGGTCTTGTAGGTCGCGGCGCTCGGCCTCCGTCACTTGCCGGGATCGCGGCGCCGTCCTCTGCGGTCGCGCGACGCCACGTACGCCGCCAGCCACGCTCGGGAGCTCAACCAGAGGCGGCCATCGCGGATGGCGTGGAGGCGTCCATCCAGAACGAGATTCCGCAAATACGTTGGCGAGTAGCGGCCCCCCTGGGCGAGCGCCGCGAGCGGGACGAGCTTCGCGTCGCCGGCCAGGTTGGGGATGAGGAATCGATTGAGGGTGTCGTGAACGGCTCGCGTGATGACCTCGGAAAGCGCATTGGCGTTCCCGTCGTCGGCGAGCTTGAGTGCCGCCAGGTATCGTGGACGCTGGGACGCCTGGATCACGGCTGGTGGGTACCCGTGCTGAAGCAGCATGAAGTTCAGGACGAGTCGGCCCGCGCGCCCGTTCCCGTCCACGAATGGGTGTATCCGCTCGAGCCAGGCGTGGTGGTGGGCCGCATGCACGATCGCGTGCTTGTCACCCAAAACTTGCGTCGAGGCGCTCCAGTCAGACAGTTCCGACGGGATGCGCGCAGGTAGCGCCACGTGGACCGCTCGAACGCGAACGCCGCTGGTTCGCCATGCTCCCGGCCGATCCCTGGTAGCCGGGGGCTCGATTTCCCAAGCGAGCCCCACCGCGTTCTTGTGGATCTCGCTCAGGACGCTGACCGGGACCCCCTCGAAGTCCCGTGCGTGCTGGTAGACCCAGTCGGCCGCCCGCGCGTACCCTTCGACGTCAAGGCTCTCGGCCAGGCTTCCCGACGCCCTTCGCCGTTCGACCAGGTTCTCGACCTGCGCCCTGGTCATCGTGTTGCCTTCGATGGCCGTCGAGTTGTGGACGTCGTCGATCCAGATCTGTCTCAGGATCTGATCGGCCTCGACTGCGCGGGGGAGACCGCCGAGGGTCTCGTGGAGAAGGCGAACGTGCTCGTCCAGGACTCCCAGGAGTTCCGAGAGGGACGGGCGTCCGGCTTTCCTGCGGTCATGGAGCATGGAATCCCCAGCGCAGGAATAGCATTACCTGCGCTGGACATCAACGTAATCACCATCGCAGGTAAACCTTAGAAGCACCTGTATCTGCGGTCTTTTTTGGGGATAGTCCCGAAACGTTTAACCCCAGCCGGCCAGTGCCCGCTCGAACCGGGACCGACCCGCGTCTCTGTCCCACGTGAAGTTTGCCGCTGCCTGAGCGATGTCGGCATTCGCTCTCAACCACATCGCCGACCAGGTTCCCGAGCAGGCACTTGACGCACCGCACTTCGGTCACTTCTCCCGCCGTCTGACGTCCTCGGTGAAGAAGGCGTTCAGCCGAGGGAAGGGCGCCGCCTCCGCCAGGGCCTGGAATGTCCCAGGCCCGGCAATCTCCTCGGCGGCGCGCAGGAATGCACCCCAGGCGGCGCGCGCCAGGGCTGCCCCCACGCTGATGCGGCGCACACCCTGATCGCGAAGCTGCGCCACCGAGAACCCGGGCGCTCCCGCCAGCACGTTCACCGGCCTGGGCGCCACCGCCTTCACCACCGCGGCGACCTCCTGCGGTGTCCGAAGGCCGGGGGCGTAGAGGCAATCGGCCCCGGCGGCGGCGTAGGCCTCGAGACGTCGGATCGACTCGCGCAGCGGGTCAGGGTGGCCGACCAGGTGGCACTCGGCCCGCGCGGTGAGCACCACGCCGGTGCCGGACGCGTCGATGACCTCCCGGGCGGCCCGGAGGCGCTCCACCGCCACATCGAGCTCGAAGAGTGGCGCCGTCCTGTCTCCGGTGGAGTCCTCGATGGAGAGGCCGGCAACGCCGGCGGCGACGCAGAGCCGGACGCTCTCGGCCACACCGGCGGCATCGACCGCGAATCCCGACTCGAAGTCCGCACTCACCGGGACCTCGACTGCCCCGGCGATGGCCCGGACGTGCTCGAGCACGCCGGACCTGGGCACGCCGCCGTCAGGCAACCCCTGGGAGAACGCCATCCCCGCGCTCGTGGTGGCAAGCGCCGGGAACCCCAGGTGCTGCAGGGCGCGCGCCGAGCCCACATCCCAGGGGTTTGGCATCACGAAGCAGCCGCCCTCGTGGAGGCGGCGGAAGGCGGCACGGCGGACGGCGGGGTCGGTCGGCATTCGGGAAGCCTCCTTCCGCTTCCCTAACCGGACGGTCGACCGATGCCGCCACCCACAGCCTGGATTCTTTGATTCGCCCGCTGCAAGCCGGGCAAGCCGCTCACCTGCCGGTCCTGCCCGCCCAGGTGGACCAGTCCCGCTTCACCTGCCACGCGGTGGCGAATGTGCTTGATCCGATCTCGCAGGCAGTTTGGCTACCGCGCCCGCCATGACTGTGGGACCGGCCAGCGGCCGCCTTTCAAGAATGCCCATCGTCACTCCCGACCCTTTGCACTCAGCCGCCACCGCAAAGCGGACGCTCAGTTCTTGGTCGACGTTTGGGCCTATTCCGAGGGATTGCAGGCCGCTACTGGAGAGCGCGGTCAAAAAACTGATTCAGCGCGGTCGCTAGCTGCTTCAGAAATGCGGCCCGGTCAAAGCCCTCCGGGTTGGCACGAAGATCACCATCCGGTGATGGAATGGGCATGCTTGGAGTGTCCGTAAAAGCGTAATGGCCGGCGTTTTGAATCGCGTGGTAGTCCGCCTTGACGACATTCTGCCGCACCCACTCTGCGTGGTAACGAGGCACGAGAAAGGTGTCTTTGTCGCCGGCATAGATGGTGGTGGGGATGCCAATTGTCGCAAGCGACTGTGAAGTGAACACCACACCCATTGGCGCCAGTGCCGCCACGGCGCGCACGCGCGAATCCCGCATTCCTTCGAACGATACCTTCTCGGCACCGCTATTTGTCACCCGCCGCCCCATCGAACAGAAGACGGGGTCATCGCTGTCCGTCTTGCAATGACGGACGATGCGCATGGGGTCAGGGACGCCGCCGGCTAGCGCCAGCACGGTGTAGCCACCGGCTGAGTGACCCACCGCGCCGACGCGCGGGCCACGAGCATCGACGGAAATGCGCGGCTTCCATTCAGGGTCGCTCAAGATCGCATCGATCACCTGTGACGCCTGCCGGGGACGCTCGCTGAAGTAATAGCCTCCCGGCCCGCTGAACAGCGACTGGTCTTGCCAGTTATCACCCGGGTGCTTGATAGCAGCTACCAGATAGCCATTCTTTGCTAACGCCTCGGCAAGACCGGTGTGGTTTAGCTCGGCACCGCCGGTGCCATGACTCAGCACTATCAAGCCTTTGACTGTTGCATCCGGCTTGCCGTTGATGGCGACTGTCGGCGTGAAAGGCCCCATCGGGATCGACCTGGCGCTGTCCTGTGTTGGATAGAATAGAACGACATGGATTGGTACTTTGCTGCTGTTCTGAGCGGGGACGTCGAATGGGCGCCAGCCAGCTTCGGTCGCCGATGCCGGGCCGGTGGCCAGCAATACGCTCAAGGCTGCAACCAGAAATCCGATGCTGCATTTGACAAAATTTGTCCGCATTGAATTTCCTTCGAAAGTCCCCGTTAAAAGATAGGACAGCAATCCATCGCCAGAGGCGGAATAGCGCGCCGGCGCGCCGCAATCAGGTGTTCGAGACGGCCCGGGCCGTGCATCATCCACTCTATGTCCACTCATGGACCTGCCCTCCCTGGTCTGGATCGCGATCCTGGCCCAGTTTCAGCGGTCCTTTTGCATAGTCAGCGAGACCAACGATTGCGCCCACTTCCAGACCAGTGGAACGGCCGATCGCGCGCTGTTGCCGCTGCTGAAGAAATCCTGGCCGAGAACGCTGGACGAATTATATGAGCGAAAATGCGTGATGCATGACCAAGAACCGCCTTGAGGCCTGCAGCGACGGCGTTTTCGCCATCGTCATCACCCTGCTGGTGCTGGACATCAAGCTGCCCGAGGGCAACTCCGCAGGGCTGTCGCATGCATTGCTGGAGTCTCTGCCGCGCATCGCCGCCTACGTCATGAGCTTCGCCATCATCGGCCTGTACTGGATCAGCCACCACCGCTCGTTCGAGATGATCGCCAAGGTGGACGGCGCCATATTGTGGCTCAACCTGCTGCTGCTGCTCCTGGTGAGCTTCATTCCCTTCCCCACCGCGCTGCTCGGCCGCTATCCCAACGAGGCGCTGCCCATCGTCATTTACGGCCTGACGCTCATCGCCTGCAACGCCGTGGGCTTGGGCATGATGGCCTATTTGCTGCGTCGTCCGCACCTGATGGCGCACGGGCATGGGCGGGACAGCCTGCGGCGCCAGTTTCCGGTTCATCTGATCGTGATGGTCAACTCCGGTTACTTGCTGGCGGTATTGCTGGCTCGTGTCGCGCCTCTTGCCAGCTACCTGCTGCTGGCGTTGACTCTGGTGGCGCTGATCGCGCGCATCGTCAAGTTTGAGCCGTGGGAAGAAACTGGACCTTGATGCGCCTTGGTTTCCGGTTCGTCGGGAGCGACCGAGCCGGCAGTCACGTGGCTACCGCTCGGGACGGCGCTTGGGGCCATGACCTGCCCCCTGGAAACTAGCTCACTTCGGATGCAGCCATCTTCCCTCTGACCTCACCCTCAGCGTATCTCCCGGTCCACCCTCTTCGCCTCCTCCTCGCCGAACAGCCTGGCCACCAGCGCGAGGAAGCTCAGTTTGAGATTCGCCGGGTGGCCGATGAACTGGGGCGTCGACTCCTCGTATCGGGATACGAGCGTCGGGAGCGAGAGCGGCGAAGGCCTTGGCGAGCAGGTCGAGGTGCTCGAGCGCAAGGTGGAGAGGGAACAGCTCATGGCTGGCCTCCCTGCGCTCGACGAGGCGCTGCTCTCTCTCGCGAAGGAGCACGGCCGGCTGACCGTCGCCTCGGCCATGAAGTTGACCGAGGCCGGCCGCCTTCGACTGCGAGGGGCCGGACGGGGCGCCTGGTACGAGGTGGCGTGAGATGAATCCCTGGCTGCTCGAGCGGTGCACCACGAACTGCTAGTCTGCTGAAAGACAGGAGTCGAGAATGTCCCGACCCATTCAAGTCGCGGTTCTGGGCGCTGGTTCATGGGGTACGACGGTCGCGTCGCTCGCGTCCGCGAACACCTCGACCTTGATCTGGGCGCGCCGGGCGGACACGGCGGACGAGATCAACCGCGAGCACCGCAACGGCCAATACCTGGGCGACCTGCCGCTCCATCCCGCGCTCCGGGCCACGGCCTCGCTCGAGGAGGCGGTGTCGACCTGCGACGTCCTGGTCATCGGCGTCCCCTCGCACGGGGTGCGCGCCACGGTCCAGGCCGCTTCGCGCCACATCCGGCCCTGGGTACCGGTGGTCAGCCTCGTCAAGGGCCTGGAGCAGAAGACGCACCTGCGCATGACCCAGGTCTTCGCGGAGGAGCTTCCCGGGCACCCGGCGGGGCTGCTGGCCGGGCCAAACATCGCTCGGGAGATCCTCCAGGGCATGGCCGCTGCGGCCGTGATCGCGATGCCCGACCCCCACGTGGCGTGCTCGCTGCAACCGCTCTTCAGCTCGCGCTGGTTCCGCGTGTACCGGAACGACGACGTCGCCGGCTGCGAGCTCGGTGGACCGCTGAAGAACGTGATCGCCATCGCCGCGGGCATGGCCGAGGGGTTCGGCGTGGGAGTGAATACCCGCGCGACGGTCATCACCCGTGGCCTGGCCGAGTTGACCCGCTTTGGCGTGGCCTTCGGTGGCCGGCCGGAGACCTTCGCCGGGCTGACCGGGCTCGGCGATCTCATGGCCACGTGCATGAGCCCGCTGTCGCGCAACCGGCAGGTGGGCGAGCGGCTGGCCAAGGGGCAGTCCACCGCCGAGATCGTGGCGTCGATGAACATGGTGGCCGAGGGCATCAAGACCAGTTCCGTGGTGATGGAGCTGGCCAGCCAGCGGGCGCTCGAGATGCCGATCGCCGAGCAGGTGGATGCCGTGATCCGGGGCGTGCTCACGGCGGAGCGAGCGTTCCGCGGCCTGCGGCGCGTGGCGCCTGGCTCCGAATCCGACGCGGCTGCGTGATCCGCCCGGCCTGCGCTACAGCGTCACCGGCCTCGCCATGACCACGCCACCCCCGGGCACGAACGTGGCGTACTCCTCGGACTCCACCACCCCGGGTGGCACGTCGGCCGGCTGGATCTTGCGGTAGCCTTGGCGAGCGAAGAAGTCGGCGGCGGTCGTGGTGACTACGTACAGGTTCCGGACCCCGGCCTGCAGGGCCTCGAAGAGGAGCCGCCCGTGCAGGCGCGTGCCCAGCCCGGAGTTGCGGCTCGTCCAGTGGACGGCCATCGAGCGGAGCTGGCCGTCCTCGCCGAACGTCTCGAGACCGGCGCACCCCACGACCCTCCCGTTCTGCCGGGCCACGATGAAGCGCTGGTTCGGGCCGTCCACGTTGCCCGACGGCAGCAGCGCCGCCACGAGAAGCCTTCGGATGGCGTCGATGTCGCCGCCCGACGCCGGTCCCACGGACGTGGTCAGGCCCTCGGTCCCATCGGACGGGACCGCGTCCCGGGCGAATACGCGGATGAGCCTGCGCCGCAGTTCGTTGCGAACGGCGCGGTAGCGTTCGATCCGCTCCTCCTCCGAACCGCCCCCCTGGGCCGGGTCGACGAGCGGCCAGTGCACGCGGAGGACCCCGCGCAGCGTGGGAGGCGTCGGATCCTCCTCGGAGAGGACCAAGATCGCCCCCACCCCGGTCACGTCGACCTCGTCGAGCGTCCGGGCCCGCAGGTCCGAACCGATCACCGAGAGCTCGGCGAGCACGCGCACGGCGAGCGGGTCGACGGCACCGCGGGCCACGCCGGCGGAGGAGACGCGGATCTGGCGTGGCGCGAGCGCGCGCGCGATGCCCTCGGCGATCTGCCCGCGGGCGTCGCTCGCCCCCGACAGGATGAGCGCGTGCCGTGCGCCGGATGCGTGGAGGGCGTCGGCTTCCTTCTCCCAGGTCGGCATGTGGTTCGTCTCCCTCCGGCCAGCTCCCCGCTTCAACCGGCCGCGTCGAGGTTCAAGGAATAGCACGGGTCCGACTCGTTTCCTTCTGGGCTGCAGAACGCGACAGATTCATCGGCGCCGGATCACTCCACGCTGACCCCGACCTGGTACCCCGCAGCCCCGAAGAGGGTGAGGTACCAGCCCCCGGCGCCTGCCGGCACGGTCGCCCGGCCCCCCGCGCCTCCGCTCCCGGCCAGCAGGAAGTCCGGGTCGTACAGCTTCCATGCGGTCGCGGCGGTGACCTGGATCGTCCTCGGAACGGGTCCTGCCTCGACGTCGCGCCACTCGGCGTATCCTTCCGGACCGATGGAGACCGAGGTCGTCGAACCGGGCGATAGGGTCGGCACCGTCGCCAGGGGCCGGTACGTCGCGTCGCCCCAGCGCACCCACTCCTCGCCAGCCTTCACGACGACGTCGAGGTCGTTCAGATCCCGGCCGTTCATGCCCGGGATGACGAGCATCATCCCCGCCTTGACGTCGCTCCCGGAAGGTTCGAGCGCATAGCGATAGCCGTCCGGCGGCAGGGCGACGACGAGCCCCGGAAGCTCCGGCGATGCGGTGAGCGCGAGCCGGGGGTCCGCGCCCTCCAGGAGCATGAGCGAGTCCGGGCGCTCCACGCCGGCGAGAGCTCCGGCCTCGCACCCCGGACCCGCTGCACGGCGGCCCACTGATCGAGGTAGTGCTTGCTCCCGAACGGCGAGCGCTGGGCGAGGTACGGGGCGCCATCGCCCTCCACGAGCCGGAAGGAAGCGAGCGGCAACGCGTCGGACGTGAACCATCCGTCGCTCCGGTAGAGGAGCCCCGTCGTCGTCGGCTTGAAGTCCCTCCCGTCGAAGGTGAGCAGCGTCAGCGACCCGTTCTCCTCGGGGCGGACGCGCAGGATGCCCTTGTAGCTCGCGTACTCGCCGGAGATCGAGCCGAGGAGCCCATCGGGAACCGGGGCCACGTGCGCGGCAACGGGCGGGAGCGGTTCCGGGAACGACGGGATGCGACCGGTCTCCGCGAGCGCCCGGAGAAGGACCCGCTGCGCGATGGCGAGCGGATCGAAGCCTGCTCCCGTCGTCCCCATCACGACGACGCCGAGCCCCGCCTCGGGGGCGACGACGACCTGCGCCCGGTACTGTGGGACGATCCCGCTCTTCGCCCAGGCCGTGATCCCCACAGCGCCGAGTCCCGGCTCCGCGACGGTGTCCCATCCGAGCCCGTAGGCCATGGCCCCCGCCGGTGCGGGATCGAAGGTTCCGACCGTCTGGTCGACGCCCATCGCGGCGACGGACGATGGGCGGAGAGTCCGCACCCCTCCCACCGTCCCGCCGTTCAGGAAGACGCGCAGGAACGTGCCCATGTCGGTCGGCGTCGTGAAGGCCCCGCCCGACGCCTGCGCGCCCATGAATGCCTGCGGCTGGGCGACCCCGGCGACGTGGAACTTCGCGTAGCTCCTGCCCGTGACGGCGCGCACGAGGGGCTCGACAAGGGTGAAGCCGTCGTTGCAGTAGACGCTCATGTAGCCGGGTGGCGCCTTGAGCCGCTCCTCGGCCAGGGCGGTGAGAACCTGGTCCGCCTAGTCCGGGACGGGCGAGGTCGCCTGGACGTTGCGGTAGGTCGCCCCCGGCAGCCCGGAGGAGTGGTCGAGCAGCATGCGCACCGTGATGTCGGCGAAGCGCGGGTCGGCCATGCGGAACGACGGCAGGTAGCGCACGAGCGGCGCGTCGATGTCCACGAGCCCCCTCTCCACGAGTTGCATGATTGCGACGGTCGCGAACATCTTCGACACCGAACCGATGCCGAACATCGTGGTCTGGCTGGGCGCCCTGCGTGCCTCGACGTCGGCGAGCCCGAAGCTCTGGGCCCACACGACCCGGTCCGCGGTGACGAGCGCGATGGCGAGGGAGGTCGTGCTCCCCTGGCGGAGGACCTCCTGCGCCGCGGTCTGGCCCTCCTGGATGGCCGCGGAGTAGGTCGGGACGGGCGGATGACCGAGCGGGCATTCATGGTGCCTCCTCGAGCGGTTCGCTAGACCGCCCGGAGCCCCTTCAACGCCTCTGCCGCCGCCTGCTCGCCACCCCAGACCGCTCCACCCCAGGTCGGGAAGTTGCTCACGAACTCCCCGCCGAAGTGGATGCGCCCGACGGGCTTCCGGAGGGTCTCGAGGTGGCGCGAGACGAAGTCCGGGGTCACGTGGATCTCGCCCACGGCGTACTTCCGGACCGCGCTTCCCAGGATGTCGCGGGCTCTCACGAAGGACGGGTTCACGACCTGGAGGTCGCCAACGGCGAGGGCGACGAGCTCGTCGTCGGGGAGTCCGGTCCTCCGGGGATCGGTGACGACGACGACCAGGACCGTTCCCTCCTTGGGTTTCCCGGCCACCGGGCCGGTCTGGTTCACGATCGCCGCCGTGTTGCCGTTCACGAAGAGTACGCCTGAGAGCCGCGCGGCGTCGGGGAAGTTGCGCACATGGAGCGCGATCGAGGTGAGCGGCACGTAGCGAACCGCGGCGAACGCCTCCTCCTTCGCCGGGGGGAGCCCCTTCACGATCCGCCGGGTCACGCCGATCGGCGTCGTGACGATGCAGCGGTTCGCCGCGTACGTCCTTCCTCCGGAGCAGGCGACCGCAACCCCCCGGTCGTCCTGGGTGATGGAGGCGACCTCCGCGCCGTAGACGATCGGCCGCCCGGCGGTCTCGACGGCCGCGGCCATGTCGTCGGTGAGACGCTGGTTTCCTCCCTTCAGGATGGTCACGGGGAAGAACGGGTTGCCCCGGTACCAGCCGACGAGGAAGAGCGCGGAGATCGTGTCCGCGGTCCCGCCGAAGCCGGCGCTCACCCGGGTTCCCCAGATGGTCGTCACGACCGGGTCGAACTCGGCGAGGTAGGCGGAGATGGGCGTGGATTCGAGTCGCCTCCAGAGGGCGGAGCCGGTGGGCAGCTCGAAGACGTGGCGCCAGCTCCGCTCGTTGCCCAGGTCGACCCCGGGGTAGAGCGCCTGCGCATCCCGCCTCATCTTTGCGATCGAGGCGGCGAGGTCCTTTTTCGCCTTCTCGGGGAACGGAAGGGAGTCGGCGAAGCTCTCCGCGCCACCGAGCTCGATGAGCTTTCCGTCCCATCCGAGCGCCCAGCCGCCACCCCCGCTCCCGAGCGGCTGGCGCGGGATGCGCTCCAGGAACGAGTCGACGAGGGGAGAGACCCCGGCGTTCACCCACTGCACGCCGACGTTTGCGGCGATTCCATCGAAGAAGACCGATTCGAAACGACCGCCCGGGCGCGTGGTGGCCTCCAGGACCTGGACGTCCACGCCCTTCCGGGAGAGCTCGAGCGCGGCGGTCAGGCCGGAAATGCCGGCCCCCACGACGACGACCTGCGCACGATCCGGCTGCCGGACGAGGGGCGCCGCGATGACGCCGGCCGAGGCGAGCAGGAACTCACGGCGTCCGACTCCGGTGGACCGGGGGGCAGCGCGCGACGGGCAGGGATCGTGGGGCACCATTTCGAGTCCTCCAGGGCGCGCCAGGAGCGCGTCCTCTGCGGCGACATCACCAAGTTCATCAACGGAGTGCGATCTCCCCCAGGCGGATCACGGAACCAGCCGACTTCGGAAGCCCGATCTGGATCTCCACGATGGTGCCCGGCGTCGAATCGGTGACCTCGACCGCACTCCAGTCCAGCGCCTTTCCGGGCAGGGTCAGGTCCGTGGTCGTGCCATCGGCGCGCAGGAGGACCAGGCGCGCGGCGTCCGGACCCGGGTTCTGGAAGACCGCCCGGACCGTGACGCCCCGGGGGGCCGCGATGGAGGTGAGGTAGATGGGCTTCACCTCGGCAGCACCGAGGGCGGAGACCACCTTCAGCGAGCTTCCCCCCTCCCAGGCCGTCTCGAAGTCGTAGTCGATCGCCACCTTCTCCTCCCGGATGAGGTAGTGCGGGAGAAGGTCCTGCTCGACCAGGTTCCCCCAGGAGGCACCGGACGAGACCGCGCCGGAGCCGAAGCGCCGGTCCCCCTTTCCGAGGTTGAAGCGGGTGACGAACGGCAGGCGCGTGATGGCCGTTCGCGGCGTGAGGTAGTCGCCGAGGACCGAGCTCGTGGCCCGATCCGGGTTCGCCGTCCGGCGGGTCCAGAGTTCCACGAAATCGGCGTGGTTGCCCGCCGCGGTCCGGAGCAGTCCGCCGCGGGGATCGAGGTCGAAGGAGGGAGCGATCGGGTCGTAGCGCGGCCCACCGGCAATCGGGTACTCGATCGCCCAGAGGCCGAGGGAGAGTCGGGCCGGCGCGGGCGGCCGATTGGCCACGAGCTCGCGGATCCGCACGAACCGATTCGGGTCCTCCCACCAGTTCACGCCCATGTAGACGTCGGACGCCCTCGAACCCGCCGTGGAGGCGGAGATCGCGATGTCCGTCTTCGTCCACCGGTAGTCGACGAAGAAGCTGCAACTCGCAGCGAAGATCTTCGCGCTGCCCGCGTCCAGAGCCTCCCGGTACCACATCGACCCGTTGTCCTTGAGGCTGTCGTACGAGGCGACGTTGAGCCCTCCGTCCCGAAGTGTCGTGAGGAGTTCCAGGTAGCGCCCCATCTCGGGATCGGGCCCATCGTTCGAGAGCGTGACCCCCTCCTCGAGATTGAAGAAGTACCCGTCGAAGCCGAACGTGCGCGCGAGGAGCTGGAGCTGGCCCACCGCCCAGAGCCGGCCGCTCCCGTCCCGGGTCACGAGGTCCTTCGCGTCCAGCCCGGCGTTGGAAGGCTCGCCCTTGAACACGAGCGAACCCAGCACCGGGACGCCGTTCCGGTGGCCCACGGTGATCTCCTGCGGCGAGGGAACGGTGATCTCCCCTTCCCGGACGTAGCCGCCGAACGAGACGTAGACGTCGACCTCGTTCCAGCCCTCGAAGAGGCTGCGGTCGTACACCGGCACCTGGCCGAGGATCTGGACGGCCGTCGCGCCCGGGTGGTCGCCCCGGGGCTGGTTGTAGTCGTAGTTCAGGATCCCCATCACCCCGCTGAACGGGGAGTCGAAGACGTCGGTGCGGGCGACCCGTGCGGCGATCTCCCTCTGGACGCCGGCATAGGCCGCCACGGTGGGATCGCCCTCCGGGGTCCACGTGAAGAGGGAAGCCGTTCCCTGGGCGTCGGGGTCGTGGGGCGCCTTCGGGTAGAGCCAGGTGGCGTACTGGACCGCTGCAGCCGGAGCGGCCTCCTGCGCGCAGGCTCCGAGGAGAGGACCGGCGAGAAGGAGAAGAGCGGAGCGGATGGGCGTCATCCCGACCAGCCTAGCTCACCTCCCGGAGGACGGAGGCGGCCTAGAGGGCCCCGAGGGGTGACGACCCTGGCGGGTGCTGGCCCGCCTGCTCCTTGCCGCTGCCGATCCCACCGTGTGACGCTTCGGCGTGCACCGCATGAACGATCCAGGAACCTCGAATCGCCGGAACACGCGCGGCGTCGGCGCAGGGATCGCTGCCGCGGCACTTCTCGTCGCCGGACTCGTCGGTGTGGCGCGCGCCGCTCCCGGGAGCGCGAAGAACGCTCCGCCCGCCATCGCCGAGTGGACCATCTTCGTGTACGGCCACGGCGACAACAACCTCTCGGCGCAGCTCATCGGCGCGATCGAGGAGATGGGCGAGGCCAGCCTCGGCACGAACGTGAACGTCCTCGTCGCGGCCGATTACTGCGCCGGGAACGTCTGCCGCGACCCCGACGACAAGGTGCTCGATCCCGTCCACGGAAAGCCCATCACGACGGGGACCCAGTACATGCGCATCCAGGGCGACGGGAAGAAGCCGCTCCTCGTCGCCGAGGTCCCGGAGCAGAACCTCGACGAGCCGGAGGTGCTCCGGGCCTGGGTGGCGCGGACCTTCCGCGACTACCCGGCACGCCGCCACGCGGTCTTCATGAACGGCCACGGAGGATCGTGGGGGGGATTCGGCGGGGACCGCCAGGACGGGACGCTCGATGATACCCGCGGGCTCGAGATCGACGAGATCGATCACGCGATCCGTGCGGGCATGCGCGACGCTGGGCTTCCGGAGGGCTCCCGGCTCGACCTTCTCGTCTTCGACGCCTGTCTCATGGCGGGGAGCGAGGTGCTCTGGCAGTTCCACGACCTCGCCCGGATCATCATCGCCGACGCCGAGAGCGACGCAAGCGAGCTCGGCCGCGCCGGGATCCTCACCCTCCTGTCGGCGAGCCCGGACGTCTCCACCTCCCACCATGCCGTGATGGACCTCCAGTCCTGGGAGGCCACCCACGCGGACGTGGATCGCGCGGCCGAGCGGCTCCTGCGCGCCCGGGCGGCCTTCGACATGGAGCGGTTCGGCCGCTACGCCGCCGACATGAAGACGCTCGCCGACCTCATGTTGCGCAGCCACACCCTGAGCTGGACCGAGGTCGCGCGAGCCAATGCGCTCACGCTTCCGCCCTACGGAGCGTTCTCGCTCGAGTTCGCCTCCAACTACCTCGACGCCGGCCAGTTCCTCGGGCTCCTCGGGACGATCCGCAGCGATCCGGACGTCGCGGCGGCCGCCACGAAGGCCAGGCAATCGCTCCGGGACGCGACCATCCGGACGTCGCTCGGGACGCTGCGTGCGGCGGCCGGCCAGTCGGGGCTCCAGATCGCCGGGAACCGGGGGGAGTCGTGGGACCGGGCGACGCAGTCGCGATACTCCCAGCTCTCCTGGGACCGGGACGTGGGATGGGGGCGGGTCCTCTCCGCCCTCGATGCCGCGAGCGAGGACAACCCGCCCGAGTTCCAGGCGAAGGTCTCGTCCTCGAAGCCTGGTACCGCGCGCATCGAGGTGACGCCGACCTCGGACGGGGTCGTGGACGTGATCGCCTTCGTGGCCCGTCGCGACCCGGACGGAAACGCCTACCGCCTGGGCGGCATCTGGAACGAGCAGGTCGCTGCCGGAAAGACCTCCAGCTACGCGTGGGACGGCAAGGTCCCGGTCCTCGTCGGCAAGGACGGCAAGGGCGTCTCCGTGAGCGCCGAGCCACTCTTCCTCGTTCCGGGGCAGGACCCTCCGCTGCAGGGGCTGCCTGCGTACCTCAAGGACCGGAAGGGGAAGTACCTCACGAACGCCGAGGAGGAGCCGCAGGAGATCCGCGCATACTTCGATTCGTCGGGACGCCTCCAGAGCCTCCTCGTCGACGCCAACGGGCGCTACGGCGTCTGGGACCCGGAACTCTTCGAGGACGACTGGTCGCTCGTCCCCATCCTCCAGTCGGTGGACGGCCGCGCGGTGAAACCGGGCAAGGCGATCGCGCTCGTGGCCGCCTCCATGCCCCGGTTGCGGATGCAGCCCGCCACGGGCGACCTCCTCATCGAGGTCATCGTGCGCGACGTCTGGGGGCACGCCTCGGAGAAGACATTTCCCCTGCCGCGCGCCACGCTCCCTCCACGGTGACGGCGACGCGGCCTCATCGTCAGTCCCATCGCCAGACGACGGTCGCAGAGGCGGAAGGTCCGGAGTACGCGCCGTCGGGCGTATCCGTCCGCCGCCAGGTTGCACCCAGGTCGACGGAGAAGCCGCCTCCGAGCCCCTGCTCGAATCCCACCCCCACACCCAGGGTCGTGGCCGTCGCCCGGTACGGCTCGAAGATCGTTACGGTTGCGGCGGTCGTGCCCAACTCCGAGGCTGGAAGGATCGCCTGGTAGAACGTCTGGTCGCCCCGCTCACCGAAGGCCACGATCGAGAACCACGTCGAGCGGGCCGCGCGAAACTCCACCTCGGCGAAGATGCGGTCGACGTTCGACCCGTAGACCGGATCGGATGCGGTTCGCAGGGTGTGGGCGTAGCCGAGCCGGGTCGTGAACCAGCTCATGGGCCGGTAACGGAGGGTGGCGCGCGCCGTGAAGGACGCGCCGCTGCGCGCCGGATCGGCGTACCACCCGAAGCCGCCGGACGTCCCGAGGACGAGCGCCAGGGGGCCGACGAGTTCCACGAGCAGGCTCGCGGAAGCCCCCGCGGACGTCCGGTCGAGTTCCGGAAGGGTGGGAAACTTCGATCCGTCGAGGGCAGCGCCCACGTACAGGAAAGCAGAATCGGAGAGGCCGATGGTCGCACCGCCCGACGCCGAGACCGAGGCGACGGCAGAGCCCGCAGCATCGCTCCCTGGCGCGATGAGGAGATTCGCGTCGTAACCGCCACCGGCGGCGACGGATCCCTCGAAGCGGAGTCCGTCGCCATCGGTTGCGAGAAGCGCCAGCGCGAGGCAGAGGGCTAACATTTCGGCACCGGGATGCCAGGCTACTTGCCGCCGCGGTAACCGCTGGACCCGCTCCCTCCGGCGCCCGCGCCACCGCCGGCGCCCGCGCCCGCGGCCTTGCCTGCGCCGCCACCGTTCATGGAGCGGCTGCCCTCACGGGCGGCGTCCTTGGTGGCGTCCTTCGTGGCGTCGTTGATGCGGTCGCGCTGCTGGGTCGGGGTGGCGCCGTCGACGTGGGTGGCCGGGTCCTTGGTCTGCTTCCGGGCCTGGTCTTCGGCGAGCGTCGGGGTGGCGAGGAGGAGTGCAGCGACGGCGAGGGAGGTCTTCAGGAACATGGTCGTTCTCCGGGTTGGGGGGAGGTTCGTTCCTCCCGTGACCCAACGAGAGAGCAACTCCGGTGCCAGCGTCCGGATCGTCAAAGTTCGGGCACTTGGCCTTCCTGCCGGGGCAGGCAACGTACCGTCCGGTACAGGCGTCCGTACCGGATGGTTCACATCAAGTGAACCGTGACGGCCTGCCGCTCCAGAGGGTGCGGCGAAGTGTCGCGGGGGACTCGACGAGACCAGCGCGGCGCTGGGCATCGTCTTCCTGCTGAACGCTGCGGCGCTGCTCCTGTTCCCCCCGATCGGCCACCGGCTGGGGCTGTCCGAGCACGCCTTCGGACTCTGGGCTGCCCTCGCCATCCACGACACCTCGAGCGTGGTGGGAGCGGCGGCGACACTCGGTGCGATCCTCCTTGGATGGATCCGCTGAACTCCTCCGGCACATCGCGGGGCGACCGGACCGGCTGCTTCGTGAGCCGCTTGTAGTGGAAGCCGGTCCCGTGGAGGACGGGTCGCTGTGCGGGTCGGTCGACCTAGCCAAATCCGGCGACGGGGTGTGGCACGTAGGCCTCCTCCAGGAGGGCGACCTCCTCCGGCGAGAGCCGGATCGAGAGCGCAGCGGCCGCGTCCTGCAGGTGGTGCGGGCTGGTGGCCCCGACGATCGGGGCGGTGACCCCCGGCTTGCCGAGTAGCCAGGCCAGCGCCACCTGGGCGCGGGGCACGCCGCGTGCCTCGGCCACGCGAGCCAGTCGCGCCGCGACCTCGCCGTCTGCGGCCTCGGTTCGAACGTAGAGCGTCTTCCCGAACGCGTCGGTCTCGGTGCGCCGGGTGGGCGGCGCCTGCCACGGACGCGCCAGCCTGCCGCGAGCCAGCGGGCTCCACGGGATCACCCCGACCCCCTCGTCGAGGCAGAGCGGGATCATCTCCCGCTCCTCCTCCCGGTAGATGAGGTTGTAGTGGGGCTGCATCGAGACGAAGCGGGCCCAGCCCCGGCGATCTGAGAGGTGGAGCGCCTTGGCGAACTGCCAGGCGTGCATGGAGGAGGCGCCCAGGTAGCGGACCTTGCCGGACTTCACGAGGTCGTGCAGCGCCTCCAGCGTCTCGTCGATGGGCGTCTCCGGGTCCCACCGGTGGATCTGGTAGAGGTCGATGAAGTCGGTCCGCAGCCGGCGCAGGCTCTCCTCGACCTCGAAGAGGATCGCCTTGCGGGAGAGCCCCTGCCCGTTCGGCTCCGCGCGCATGACCCCCCAGGCCTTGGTGGCGATGACCACCGACTCGCGGCGGACCGCGCCCGCGATGAAGCGCCCGAGCACCTCCTCGCTCGCGCCGCTCGAGTAGACGTTGGCGGTGTCGAAGAAGTTGATGCCCAGGTCGAGCGCCTGCCGGAGGAACGGCTGGGTGGCCGCCTCGTCGAGCGCCCACGGGTGGCGCCCCGGCAACGCGCCGCCCGTGATCGCGGCGCCGTAGCTCATGCAGCCGAGGCAGATGCGCGAGACCTTGAGCCCGGTCCTGCCGAGATTCACGTGGTCCAAGAACGTTCCTCCCTGCGGGCTACGATACCCTGGCGGACACGTCGGCGGTGCCGCCTCGGTCCGGACGGCGGTCGCCCCCCTCACCGCGCCGGCGTGTAGTCGACGAGCTCCGATTCCTGCACCTGCCCCGTCAAGTCGATGACGAAGTAGCCGAGCTGCCCGGCGCCCAGCGCGATGAAGTCCAGGCTGAGTTTCCCGCCCGACACCGTCACCTCGCGATCCGTGGGGAACCATCCCGTCACGTCCGCGACCGTTGCGTAGACCCGGATGACGTAGGTCTGCCCGTCGGCGATGGGGAATTCCTTCCCCGGTGCGCTCCCGTCCTCCCGGAATCCGGTGACCTCGAAGCTGCTGGCGTCCCCGTTCGCCGGGATCACCTCCCGCACCGCGAGCTCGCCCGGCATCTGCTCCCGGACCCCTTCCACCACCCGCTGGTAGTAGACCGGCACCACGTAGTCGTTGACGGTGCCCCGGACCTTCCCGCCGTAGGTGTCGGGGAACAGGGTGACCGGTTGGGCGATGCCCGAGCCGCTGGTGAGCGCCGGCCAGCTCGAGGCCGGCGACACGTTCAGCAACCAGGTGCTTCCGCCCGGAATCCTCGTCACCTCGTCCGGGATGCGGAACGAGTCGTAGCAAGGTGCCTGCACGAACCGGTTGCTCACGCGAACCGTGCACGCGGGCACCCGGTGGGCCGCCAGCGCGTAGTCGAAGTCGTTCTGCACGATGGCCGAGAGGGGCGCCGACGGGTCACGGGTCATGGAGATGGTCGCCTTCAACGCGGCCTGGTTGTAGAGATAGAAGTCGTAGAAAGTCTGGAGCAGCCCCTCCTGGACGTTCGTGTACAGGATGGCGAAGAAGGGATCCCGGCCCATCGCGGTGTTGACGGCGTAACCCTTGGTCGCGTAGGCGGAGAGGACCGACGGGAAGTAGATGGAGAGGCCCGTGGCCTTCGCGTCGGTTCCATGTGCGGCGTTCGTGGTCACGCTGGCCGCGATGGCGTCGAGCAGGGCGTCCCTCTGCCCCTCGAGCAGCCTGTCCGGCCCCAGGTTGGCGACGATCTCCGCGACCACGTTCGTGGCGAGCCCCTTCAGGTCCGCGAGATCGAGGCTGCTGTTCATGAGCGGCGTCGTGCTCCAGTCGAGGGTTCGCACCCGCCCCTTCGCGATCTGGTTCCAGCCGGCCTGAAACTCGGCGTAGGGGGTGAGGATCCTGGCGAACCCGTCCAGCGCGCTGACGATGCTGGCGGCCGAGAGCAGGTCGACGACCGACATCGTCAGGTCCTCGTTCCCCTCGGCGACCTGCTTCGTCACGTACCCCCGGACGATCTCGGCGCCGATCTCGGCCCCGGTGGAGGTGGGGTTGCCGTCCACGTAGCGGAGAAACGACGTGTAGTCCCAGCCCGACCCGGGCTCAAGGTCCTGTGACGCGACCATGTACTTCGACCCCCGGACCAGGGCGGCCGCGACCTCGGCCGTCGCCATGAGGCAGGCGTCGAAGCCGACGAGCTCGATGCTCGCCTTCCGTCCGGCGACCGCCGTCTGGAGGACCATCCCGATGTCGGCCATCGACAGGGCCCATTTCGTGTTCTCGTCGCGGCCGATGCCGAGGTTGATGCCACCGCCGTGGTCCCACAGGACGACCAGGTACCTGCGAGCCGGATAGGTCCCCACGGCCCAGTCCATGAAGTCCAGGAACGCCACGGAGCTGGCCATGTTGAGGGACGGGTCGATCCAGCTTTCCTCCCCGAGGTCCTCGACTTGCTCGAGGGACTTCGGGTGCACCACGTACCGCTGCAGGCGCTTCCAGTCGACGTTCTCCGGCTGCATGGCCCTGGGGTCGGTGGGCGGCGTGCCGCTCTTCTTCGCGCCGCCCGTCTGGACGACCACGCGGGTGTGGTCCAGCTGGCCAGCCGCCATCATCTCCTTCAGGTTCACCGAGGCGAAAGCCTCCTCGCTGCTCTCGAGGGTGCTGCCGATCATGTAGACGAGGACCACCGTGTCGGTGGGCTCGACCGGCCCTCCGCCCTTGTTCCCGCTGCCGCACGAGGCCAGGAGGACGACGAGCGAAAGGGCGACCGCGCGAGCGAGGGTCTTCATGGAACCTTTCCTCCACCGGACACCCGCGCTACCGATGGCAACGGCGACAGGGAACTGGAGTGGTACGGACGGGTGGCCCCGACGATGAGCTCCTACTTCTTCCTGGTCCAGACAGCCACGGAGACCACCGAGCTCTTCGGCGTGGAGTGCCGGTAGACGCTCTCGATGGTGTTGGCGTCCACGATGCGCGCGTCGAGGTAGCCGTCCGTGTCCACGAAGTAGACCGTCTTCCCGTCGTGCCCGATGGCGCCCACGAACGGCTCGCTCGTCTTCGGGGACCGGAAGGTTCCCTTGACGATGCGCCCCTGCTGCTCGGTGATCTGCATCTCGGAGGCCATCGTGGTCTGGCCACTCTTCCAGTGCGTCTTCTCGCCAGGGTCCTTCCCCTGGACCATGACCGCGCCTTCCGCCTTCACGCTCCAGGTCCCGACCAGGTCCGGGAAGACGGGATCGGCGGCGAGGGCGACGTTGCCGAACAGGAACGAGGCGGCGAGCAGCAGCGCGAGGCGGGTCGGATTGGGCACGGGGGATCTCCTTGCTGAGGGAAGGACCGATCAGAGACCCCGCCATCCGGAGGGGCAAGGCCCCATTCAGGGTGGTGTCGTCCCCGCCGGCGGCGGCGTGTAGTCGACGATACCCGGTCGCTCAGCGCAGCCGGGCCCCCAGGTTCATCGGAACGCCGTCCACGTGATGGACCTGTTCCTGGCCGAGCACCGCCTCGAGCTCGTTGGCCCGTGATCTCACCTGGACGGGGTTGCCACCACCGACCGCCCTGCGTCCGATGGCCGTGTCCTGGGAGCCCTTCCAGTGGGTCTCCCCCATGGCATCGATCTGCCCCTGGTTGAAGATGCTGTCGTTTCCGGCGGTGTCGAAGGAACTGCGATCGCCGTAGATCCGCCCCTGGTTGAACTCCATCTGCGTGCGGGAACTGTTCGCGCTGGCGTTGCTCAGGCGCAGGTCCTCCTGGACGCCCGGGCCGTTCCGGCGCTGCAACTCCTGGGACTGCTGGCGTTGCAGCACCTGGGACTGCTGCCGCTCCACGTTCATCCCGGGTCCGTTCCGTCTCGATTCACTCCCTTGCAACTGGATCGACGAACGGCGCGATGGGGCCCTGACCACGCTGCCTTCGGTGAGCAGGCTGCCCGCGGGCTCGTGCAGCATGGCGGCAGCGGCGGACCTGCGCGCCACCCACCAGTCCTTGATCTTGAGGGCGCCCCACCCGACTCCGGCCACCGTCGCCACCCCTCCGAAGGACGCCGCAACGACCCGGAGACGGTGCTGGACGGTCTCGTTCGAGGGATGGTTCTCCGTGAACTTCTTTGCCGCGTAGCCCACGCTCCCCGAGGTCAGGCCCGACACGAGCGCCACCACGCCGAGCACGGTCGCGGTCGCGACGGTACCCCCCGGGTCGATCCTCCCGACCGGATCGCCGTCCGCGTAGGCATAGCGGTTTCCGGACGGGTAGAGGTCCCGCGAGAGGAAGCGCATCATCTCGGGGGCGTACAGCCGGGACTTCAGGTTGTACATCCCCGATTCCTCGTCGTAGGCGTAGCCCGCGTAACGGGACGGGTTGCCGAGGATCGAGAAGGAGGGCGCGGCCTGCTCCTTGCCGCCGTCGAGGACGCGGCCGGCGACCGCGCCCACCGGGGCCGGGATGACGCCCGTCGCCGCACCGACCTTGACGAGCCGCTTGAGGAATCCGAGCGTCCAGCTTCCCCCGCCCGGCCGGGCGTCGGGCTCCTGCTCACCGCCGAAGGCGTCGTAGCGATACAGCTCGACGGGGCTCGTCGCCTTGTCGTCGGTGAATCCCACGACGTCCTTCATGTCCTGGAGGATCCACTGGCTCTTCCCGTCCACCGTCCGGAGGAGGCCGGAGAGGCGCGTGGCCCGGACGCCGCGGGAGTCCTCCTCGGAGAGCACCTCCCCGCGCACGTCCCGCTGGTACGAGATGGAGTACCCGGTGCGGTTGTCCGTCTTCGATCTCCTCAGGCCGACGGCGTCGTATGCATAGCTCACGTCGGCGCCGGAACGGTCCTTGTACCCGATGAGCTGCCCGAGCTCGTCGTACTGGAACTCCTTCACCTTCGCGCCGTCCACCGAGACCGACCGGAGCGCGCCCACCGGATCGTATTCGTAGGTCATCCGGCTGCCGTCCGGGCCCTGGGACGCCGTGAGCTTGTTGTCGTCGTCGAACGTGTAGGACGTGGTCTCCGTGCCACGAGCTCCGGCCGACGTCCTCGACAGGATGTTGCCCCGGATGTCGTAGGTGTACGCGAGCGTCTCGAGGAGGTCGCCCCCGGCGTCGCGGGTCTCCTCCCGGATCAACTGGTCGTCGTCGTTGTACGTGAACGACTGGACGAAGCTGGCCTTGCGATCGGATCCGCTCCCCGACCGGCGGGCGATCCTCGCGACCCGTCCCTTCTCGTCGTATCCGTACTCCAGGGCCACGAGCAGCGCGCCCGACGCCCCGGTGGCCGTGATTCGCTCGAGCAGGAGGGAGGGCGGCGCGCCGGCGGCGTTCGCGTGGTAGTCGTACGCGATCTTCACCCGGACGCGGCCATCGGCATCGAAGTAGGAGACCTCCTTCGGGATGGCCCGGCTGCCGAAGAGTGGCCCGTCGCGGTCGGAATGGTAGGCGTAGCGGACGCTGCCGTACGGGCTCTTCCGCTCGACCACGTTCTCCGGGACCTCCGGGTCGTAGGCGACGGTGCTCCGGTTCCCGTTCCCGTCGATCAGCGCGGTGAGCCGGTCGAAGGCGTCGTACTCCGCCCGGATGGTCTTACCGTCCTGGTGCTTCACCCGTACCGGCAGCCCGCGCGCCTCGTCGTCGTATTCGATCTCGAGCCGGTCGACGAGCTTTCCCTGGGTGAGGACCTCCCGCGATCGGAGGCGCCCCTCACCCGGAGAGCCGGGGGGATGGTACTGGCTGGCGATCGTCGTCCCGCCCTCGAACTTCGCCGACATCACCCGTCCCATGACGTCGCGCTCGTAGGCGACCTTCCGCCCCGCCACGTCGGTCCGGGAGGCGAGGCGTCCGTTCTTGTCGTAGGTGAACGACATCGCCCGCCCGAGGGGATCGGTCAGCTTCACAAGATTTCCGGCCGCGTCGAACTCCCGGACCTCGCTCCGGAAGGTCCGGAGGGCGCCGTCCACTCCCGGTGGCACCGACGCGTATTCGACCTTCGCCCCGAGGGGCTCGTCGAGGACGTCGAACGTCCGCTCGATCGACCGCGTGCCGCCGTCGAGGGTCTTCACGCCCGTGGAGGTCTCGTTGCCGTCCACGTCGTACGCGAGGGTCCGCGAGACGAGCGGAGACGCCGGCACGCCCAGGTCCGGCGCGAGCAGCGTCCGCTCCAGGGTCACCTGCCCCTTCCCGTTGCGGGCGATCTCGCGGACGGTCCGCAGCGGCGACCCCGGCTTGCCCTGGAGGAAGTCGATGCTCCGGATCGGCTCGCCGTCGTCGTCGAACTGTGTCTTCGCGACGCGCACGCCGTTCACGGAGGTCGTCTCCGTGAGCTCCGCGTCGTCGTACGCGATGTCGGAGACGTTCTCGAGCGAGTCGACGCTGCTCGTCCGCCGGCCCTGCCAGTCCGCGTGGAAGTGGTGCGTCTCCCGGCCGAACCGGTCGGTCTCGGACGCGACCTGCCCGAGCTCGTCGTAGGTCCTCCGGAGGAGCGTCCGCTCCGCTCTCTGCGCTCCGCCGTTGTCGGTCCTGCGGACGATCCGGCCGAAGCCGTCGAGGTGGTCGGTCACGACCCGCCCGGAGGAGGAGGTGAGGACCGTCTTCCGGGGATCCCTCCGGTCCTCCAGTTCCGTGCTCCCGTCGGGATGCGTCTTCTTCACCAGGAGCCCGCGAGGTTCGGTCAGCCCCTTCCGCTCCACGAGGTAGTCGTAGGTGGTGGTCGCGCCGGCGGCGTCCGTCTCCGAGAGGACGAACCCGTTGCGGATGTCCACGGTGACGGCGCTCTCGTTCGCGAGCGCGTCCCGGGTCACCGTGGTGAGCCTGTTGCCCTTCACATCCTCCTTGTAGACGCGCCCCTCGGAGGTCGACGAGGTCCGGGATCCCGTGGACTTCTCGCGGATCGTCCGGGTCATACGGCCGTGGTCGTCGCGCTCGGCGACCACCTTGACCTTGTCGGCGTCGCGCGCCGTCGTGGTCTCCTTCACGTAGAGCCCGTCCGGGTCACGCTCGCTCGTCGACACGATCGCGCCCGCCTTGTCGCCGCTGTCGCGGGTCTCCCTCCTCTTCTCGAGGCCGAACCGGTCGAAGTAGTCCACCCAGGTGTCGGCGACCACGCTCCCGGTGCGCTGGCTCAGCTTCGCGACGAGCCCGTCGGCGTCGTAGGAGGCGGTCTCGGCGTTGATCTTCCGGCCCGCCACCTGGACCCGGGTCTCCTTCACCCGTCCGTAGTTCTGGTCGAGCTGGCCGACGGGAGGGAACCGCCCCATCGCGTCCTGCCCCACGTAGACCGGGGTGGTGACCTCCTTGACGCTGCCCCCCTGCTCCACCTCGGTCTTCACCGGGATGTTGAGGTGGTTGTACGTGCTCCTCACCCGGACGGGAGGGCCGTTCCCGTCCGTGCGCACGGTGGTCGCGACGGTGGTGTACTCGAACGCGGCGCCGCTGCCCGAGTGCGACATGAGGGAGTCGTCGCCGAACGTGTAGGCGGGATAGCCGGTGTAGTACTTGCCGCCCACGTAGGCGTACCGCGTCGTCGTCGGGGCGGAGCCGGGGGACACGGGGTCCTCGACGACCGACTGGACGGCCGCGAAGGAGCCGGTCCGCCCGTTCTCCGTCCGGTAGTTGATGGCGTTGTCCAGGTAAGCGTAGGCCGTCTTCCCGCCCCACGGCCAGACGATCCCGATCACCGCGCCGCCTGGGTCGAGCAGGATCCGGGTGACTCTCTCCTCGGGGCTCTCCAGGGTGATGTTGCTGCCGTAGGCCGGCCGGACGTCGAAGCGGCACCGGGCGGTCCTGCCGTCCGGCAGGGTGACGACGACCTCCTTCGCAGGAGCCCCTTCCCGGTAGGTGATGACGACCTTCCGCCCGTGGCGGTCGACCATGGCCGTCAGTCGCGATCTCGTCAGGTCGCCCGTCCCCTCGTACTGGTAGAGGACGTAGTTGCCGAAGCGATCGTCCACGGCGAGGAGCTTGCCGTACCGGTCGAAGTAGCGGCTTCCGCCGTCTAGCGTCTCGAGGCGGTACAGGTACTTCCGGCCGTCGTAGACGAGGTCCATCTCCCCGGCCTGGGGCCAGAGCCGGAGCTGCTTGCTCCGGACGAACCGGAGGCCGCTCGGGTAGGTCGGATCGAGCTTCAAGCTGGCACTTCCGCTCAGCTCGAGGGTGTCGCCCTGGATCCGGTCGAGGTCCCACTTCCATCCCACGGGGAGGCCCGAGAGGCTCGTCGATTCACCAGGCGCGACGTCGTACCGGCTCAGGGAGAGGTCGAGGTCCATCTCGTCGGCGATCCCCGGAAGGTCGACGACCGGCAGGGACAGCCCGAGCTGCCCGGTCTGCGGGTTCACCTCGGCCCCGACACCGCGCACCGCGTTGGCCGCGAAGGCGTCCGACGGCTTCACCGGAGCGGACTGGGGGTGCACTTCTCCGAGAGGGAGGGCAGCGAGCAGGACGGGAGTCAGGATGCGTGCGCAGGCGCGGATCGATGGGAACATGGGTCGTGACCTCCGGTCACTGCTTCCACCAGGCGTCGTCCCAGGTTCCCTGGTTGAACCAGTCCTTGTGCAGGGTCCCGTTGAACTTTCGTCCCTCGACCCAGTACTGCCAATTCTTGTTGCCCTTCAGCTCGCCGTGGTCCGTCAGGCCCGCCCACTTCCGGTACCGGACCACCCAGCGGGTGACGAGCGCCTCCTTCCCCGCCGGATAGCTGGGACGGACCTCCATCTCGGTGCCGAACGGCGGCTTCTCCTTGGAGCCCGCGTCCAGTTTCGCGAAGCTGATCATGCAGATGAAGCCGTTCTTGGTGGTCCGGTAGAGGCGCAGCTCGTCCTGGAAGAGCGCGGCGCCGGGTTTGAGCCACGACTGTCCGTCCATGAACCAGTCGGCCTTGGTGTGCTTCCAGAAGGCCTGGTCGTCGGCGGTCGCGTAGCAGGTCTCGGTCGACGGGCCCGCCAGGATCGAGGTGCGGGCGTGGACCTTCTGCTTGTACTTCTCGTTCACGTCCCTGACCTCCCCGCGGACCTGAAACAGGACCGGCAGGAGCGACTTGTTGTCCATGCAGATCATGAACCGTTCGTCGCCGTCGTCCGGGGTGGTCGCGGACCTGCCGTCCTCGCTCCAGTTCAGGATGAGCGGCGCCTCCGGCGCACCCTCCCTGTTCATCTTCACGATCTTCTTCTTGTCGTCCCGGAGGAGCGGCTGGGCCGGGTACCGGCCGAAGACGTCGAAGATGTAGGCGTAGATGGCCTGGTCGCTCGTGCTCGCCAGCGACGACGTCTGGTCGTAGACCAGGAACCCCGTCACGTGCCCTCCGGTGACGTCCGGCTTGAGGTGGAACCCCTGCTTGAAGTTCTTGAAGTTGAAGCGTCCCCGGATCTCCCTCTGGTTCAGGCCCTCCGGCAGCACCGGGACGACGAAGTGGCCTTCGCCCGACACCTTGGCGAAGACGAAGTCGAAGGCACCCCCCGTCGGATCGGAGAGATAGGGAGGCCCTTCCGCTCCGACCGCCTCGAGGCTCAACGTCCTCTTCGCGTCGGTGTTCGGTCCCGTCTCGGCGGACGGGACGCTCCGGTACGCCACCTTCTCCTTCTTCTCCTCCAGCTGGAAGTCGTTCATCCGGGCCGGCTCTCCCGAGTCCTCCACGAGGCTGACCTCGAGCTTGCGCAGCGGATTGGTTCCGGGAGCGGCGGACGCTCCCACGTAGAAAAGCCGTCCCCGGCCTGGTGCTGCGCTCGCGGACCGGTCGAGGTCGCCGTACTTCGGCGACGGAGTCCGCACGTCGCTTCCCCAGGCCGCCGGGACGACGAAGAGCAGGTTCGCCCGGACGTCGGAGGGATCTGCCCCGACGACCCGGTCCTCCATCCGATTGCCCCCGCTGTCCTTGGGATAGAAGACGAGCCGGTCGTAGATCTCCTTCGGGGCGTCGCGGCCCTCGAAGTCGGTGAGGAGTACCCGGATCGGGAAGGTGCACACCCCGTTGAAGTAGGAGGCAGCCTTGCTCTCCTCGAACCGGATGGTCCAGGCGTCCAGGCCCGCCGGCGCACGGCTCCCGGTCGGCAGCGGCGTCACCACCGGATCGCCGACGGGAACGTCGAGGTTCTTCTCGAAGTCGCGGGCGAACTGGGTCACCTTCACGGCCTGCCCGGGGGAGATGGCCTTGGGCCCGAGCCAGTAGAAGGCGATCTCCGACGGGATCAGGGATGCCGTCTCCAGGCCGTCGTCCGTGTATCTCACCCCCGTGACCGGGTAGGCGCTGACCTTGTATTTTCCAGGGGCCGCCTCCAGGTCGATCTCGTACCGGAACCCGTTGATCCCGTTCTCGAACATCCGCTTTCGGTCCAGGCTGGAGCCCCGGATCCGAAGCAGGTAGATCGCATCGTCTCCGTGCTGATGCGGTGAAACCTGGTTGATCGCGGCCGAGACGTGGAATGCGACGACCTGGAGCGTGGAGGTCGCCACCGGCGCGGCCCGGAAGGTCTGGGGGGTCGTCTCCGCGCGGAACCGGTCGGCCCCGATCTCCTGGACCTCGGACGCCTGCAGGACGACCGTGTCGCCGGTCAGCGCATCCTCGAAGCTGACGGCGCCGCTGCGCTGCCGCGAGACCTCCTGCGTGTAGTAGACCTTGTCCGTCGAGGGCACGACCACCCGGTAGTAGCTCGCGCAGCCCGAGAGCACGAGGAGCATGCCGAGAACGCAGGCCCGCATTCCCGTCCTCATGGTCATCTGCCTCCCTTCGCCGCCACGCCCTTGTCGTACTCCGCCGAGTCGATCTCCCGGACCACGGAGGATTGCAGGACGACGTTGGCACCGGTGGCGGCGTCCTGGAACCGGACCCCGCCGCCCTTCAGGTTGCTGATGTCGTCGGTGTAGTACGCCTTCCCCGATCCCGGGTCGGTCACCCGGTAGTGGGTGGCGCACCCGGTCGCCGCCACGAGAGCGCCCAGCAACACGGCCCGCACCACCGTACGCATCGTCATCGTCGCAACCTCCTTGCCTGGCTTGTCCCGCGATCTGATTCCCGTTTTCTGGGCGATGATTGCCCGGACAGGGGTGGACGGGAATGGCGCCGGCACTCTGCGACCCAACAAGGGGGGGGCGCGAGACTTGCGGAGGCGTCCCTCCCGTGACGCCCAGGATTGCTCGCCCCAAATGAGTCCGCCGCAAGGTCGCAGGCGGATGTGGAGTGATGGTCACACCGCTGGTGATCAGGAGGTCTTCGTGCAACGCCGCCACCGCCTCGCGATCGGACTCGTCGTCCTGTTCGCGCACCTCGCGTCCTTCGGGCCGGCGGCGGCCGCCCCGCTCCCACCTGGCTTCGTCCAGGCCGAAGAGGTCGTGCCGGCGCTGCGGACGGAGGTCCGCTACGCGACGAGCCAGAATTTCCTCGGCCGGCCGGTCGCCGGGTACCTGGCCCCGAAGGTCATCCTCACGAAGGAGGCGGCACGGGCGCTCGCCCGGGTCCAGGAGCGCCTTCGTCCGTTCGGCCTGGGCCTGAAGGTGTTCGACGGCTACCGCCCGCAGCGCGCCGTCGACGACTTCGTCCGCTGGTCAAAGGAGCCCGACGACCCGAAGGCGCGGGCCGAGTACTACCCGGACGTCCCCAAGGAGCAGATCCTCCCGCTCGGGTACGTGGCCTCGCGATCGAGCCACTCCCGGGGCAGCACGGTCGACCTCACCATCGTGGCGCTCGACGGCCCCGGGGCGGAACTCGACATGGGCGGTTCCTTCGACCTCTTCTCGCCGAGGTCGGCCCCGGACTTTCCGGGGATCACCGTGCAGCAGCGCGCCAACCGGCTGCTGCTCCGCACGCTCATGATGGACGCCGGATTCGCGCCCTACGCCGAGGAGTGGTGGCACTTCACCTTGCGCGACGAGCCCCACCGGGAGAGGATCTTCGACTTCCCGGTGGAGTGACGCAACGTCACGGATTGACGCAGGCCCCCGATGTCCAGGAGCTGGGCGGTCTTCGCCACCATTTCACCCCCCGAAGAGCGGGTGCGCCTTCACGGCGAAGCTGGCCTGGAAGAGCACCGCCACGAGCACCACGTAGGCCACGAGCCCGAGGAGGATCACGAGCTGCGCCGGTGACGTCCGCTGGATCTCCTGCCGGTCCTTCACCTCGCAGACCTCTCCCGGGCAGTACTCGGGCTTCTCGCGGGCGACGAGCGGGTAGAGCTTGCAGCCGATGCAGATGCCGAAGGCCGTCTCGCAGAAGAGGAACACCAGGCAGACCAGGCAGATGATCCCGGAGATCGGGCTGTAGGTGTTGAGCACGTTCACCAGGACGAACATCACGGACGCCAGCGCCACGCCGATGATCCAGGCGAACTTCTTCTGGCGGGCCCCGACGTACTCGGGCACCTGGTTGCGGACGATGAGCCGACCCAGGATCAGCGTGGGCGCGTAGCGCGGGCCCACGAAGACCCGGATGAGCATGTCGGGCAGGAAGACGGCGATGGCGTACTTGAGGAGGACGAAGCTTCCCCGGAGGACGGCCGCCGCGATGGCCGCGAACATGAGGGCGAAGAGGATCCCTGCTGCCGCCCGGATCTCCCGCTCGTTCAGCACGGGGATCCGGTAGCCCTCGACGTCCTCGCCGAACTTCCCGATGCCGCTCATGGTCTGCCCCCCCCGGTGTCGCCTTGTGTGATCCCGGAGGCTACATCGGGTCGGGGCCGGGAGCTATGCTCTCCCCGGAGGTGTTCATGCCGACGCTCCAGAGTTACTTCCCTCCCCCGGCCGGGATCCAGACCGGGGGCGTGCAGCTGGTCCCGATCCACACGCCGAAGGGGGACTTCAAGGTCTGGACGAAGCGATTCGGCACGAACCCCCGCATCAAGGTTCTGCTCCTCCACGGCGGACCCGGCGCCACCCACGAGTACTTCGAGTCGTTCGAGGGCTTCCTCCCCCGCGAGGGGATCGAGTTCATCTACTACGACCAGCTCGGCTCGGCGTACTCCGACCAGCCGAAGGACAAGGACCTCTGGACGGTGGAGCGTTTCGTCGAGGAGGTGGAGCAGGTGCGCCTGGCGCTGGGGCTCGACCGGACGAACTTCTTCCTGCTCGGCCACTCGTGGGGCGGGATCCTCGCCGTGGAGTACGCGCTCAAGTACGGACAGCACCTGGAAGGGCTCGTCATCTCGAACATGATGATGAGCATCCCCGACTACGTCCGGTACGCGAACGACGAGCTCGCGAAGCAGATGCCGCCCGGCGTCCTGAAGGAGATCGACGAGATCGAGGCGAAGGGGCAGTTCGAGAACCCGCGCTACATGGAGCTTCTCCTCCCGAACTTCTACGCCACGCACCTCTGCCGCCTGACCGAGTGGCCCGACCCGGTGAAACGCTCCTTCAAGAACTTGAACCCGGACGTCTACGGACTCATGCAGGGGCCGAGCGAGTTCCGGTCGTCCGGGCGGCTCGAGAGGTGGGACCGGAAGAAGGACCTCCCGCGGCTGGAGATCCCCACGCTCGTCATCGGCGCCACGCACGACACGATGGACCCTGCTCACATGAGGTGGGTGGCCGGCCAGGTGAGGAACGGCAGCTACCTCCACTGCCCCGATGGCAGCCACATGGCGATGTGGGACGATCAGGGGCCCTACTTCACGGGGCTCGTCGCGTGGTTGAAGGCGGTCGACGCGGGGAAGAGGCGCCCGGGGCCTTGAAGCAGGCGACGGCGGTGCTCGAACGATCTCCTTATGTTGTCCCCGCCGATTTCGCCGTCCCCCGTCGACGAGGGCCACATGAAGAAGTTCACAATCCATTCGTCCACCCTGCGCCTGTCCTGGGTCGCCGCGCTCGTCCTCCTCGTCGCCATCCCGGGCCCCTCCCTCGGCGCGACTCCGCCCCCCGCCGACCCGGGGTGGCCGCGCGTCTTCCGGAACGGGGGCGTCAAGTTGACCGTCTACCAGCCGCAGATCGACGGGTGGAAGGACTGGCAGCGCCTTCACTTCCGGTGCGCCATCGCGGTGGAGGGCGTGCTGCCGGACGTTCGCTACGGCGTGGCGGAGATCGTCGCCACGACGGTCACCGACCAGGCCCGCAGGATGGTCGTCATGACACCGGTCGAGCGGGAGGTGCGGTTCGCCGGCGTGTCGCCCGAGGAACGCGTGCGCCTGCTCCAGGCGGTCCAGCGGCTCGCCCCTCCCGGAAAGCCGACCACGCTCTCCCTCGACCGGGTCATCGCCTACCTGGACGAGACGACCCACGTCACCCAGAGGGCCGTGGAGGTGAGCCTCGACCCGCCGCGCATCTTCCACAGCGCGAGCCCCGCCATCCTCGTGGTCTTCATGGGAGAGCCCCAGTACAGCCCGGTGGCGAAGGACCGGAAGGACCTCGAGTTCGCGCTCAACACCAACTGGGACCTCCTCGTCGACACGGCGAGCAAGCGGTACTACCTGCTGAACGGTGAGGGCTGGCTCACCACGACCGACCTGGGAGCGGGCCCCTGGGCCCCCGCGACGAAGCTCCCTCCATCGCTCTATTCGCTGCCCGCGGACCCGAACTGGACCGAGGCCCGCAAGCGCCTCCCCGGCAAGCCGGCGAGGTCGGCGCCCACGGTCTTCGTGAGCAACGGGCCTGCCGAGCTCATCCTCACGAACGGCCCGCCCGCGTTCCGCCCTGTCCCGGGTACCCGTCTCCAGCAGGTGACCAACACGAAGAGCGCGCTCCTCCGGGACACGACGGACGGGAAGTTCTACTTCCTCGTCGCCGGCAGGTGGTTCCGGGCCGGAGGGCTCCAGGGGCCATGGACCGCGGCGAGCAGGGACCTGCCCGCCGACTTCGCGCGCATCCCGTACGAGGACCCGGCCTCCGTCGTGAAGGTGTCCGTCCCGGGCACCCGGGAGGCGAAGGACGCGCTCCTCCTCGCCTCGATCCCCACGACCACCACGGTCGACCTGTCGGCGAAGCCCGTGCACGTGACCTACGGTGGAGAGCCCGGCTTCGTCCCCATCGAGGGGACGGCCGTGCAGGTCGCCTGGAACTCGAGCCCCACCGTGTTCAAGACCGGCGGCGCGTTCTACGCGTGCGACCAGGGAGTCTGGTTCTGCGGCGCGAGCCCGAACGGACCCTGGACCTTCTGCAGGTCGGTTCCGCTGGCCATCTACTCCATCCCGCCCTCGAGCCCGTACCACAACGTCACCTACGTGGTGGTGCAGAGCTCGACGCCGACGACGGTGGTCTACGCCCAGACGTCAGGGTACAGCGGTTCCTACGTCGCCATGACCGGCGTGGTGATGTTCGGGGCCGGGATGGCCATGGGCGCGGCGATGGCGACGCCCTACCCCTACCCTTACCCGTACCGCTACTACCCGCCCCCGCCCTACTACAGCTACGGGTACGGGGCCACCTATCACTATGGGTATGGGGGCTACTACAGCGCCGGATACGCGGCGTACGGCCCTTACGGCGGCGTCGGGTATGCGTCCGCCTACAACCCTGCCACCGGAACCTACGGTCGCGCCGCCACCGCCTACGGACCGTACGGGAGCGCCACCCGGGCGGCGGCCTACAACCCCTACACGGGGAATGCCGCGGCGGCGGGATACCGGAGCAATGCCTCCGGCAGCGCGGCAGGCGTGACCACGAGCCAGGGCGGCAGCGCCGCTGCCTGGAACACGACGAGCGGCCAGGGCGCGGTGGCGAAGACCGGGTCGGGCGACGTCTATGCGACCAACGGCGACACCGTCTACAAGAAGGACGCGAACGGCTGGTCCTCGAACTCGGGCAGCGGATGGCAGAGCGCCTCCGCGGCGCCCACCTCGACGCCGGGTGCCGCCCATTCGGCGCAGGGGATGGACTCCCAGGCCCAGTCGCGGCAGTGGGGGAGCCAGCAGAGCCAGAGGGCCAGCCAGTCGTCGTCCTCCGGCTCGTCCGGTTCCGGAGCCCGCTCCTCCGGTGGCAGCAGGTCCGGCGGCGGCCGCCGATGATGACACGAAGCTCTCTCAACCCAGGAGGTACACCCATGCGCCGCTCCCTGCTCCTCGCCGTCTCCCTCTCCCTCCTTCCGGTGGGCGCCAGCCCCGCCGACACCTCCGCTCCGCCCCCCGCCGCGACCGCCGCCACGGCTCCGGCCGACGCGATCCTCGGACGGTGGAAGGCGCCCGAAGGAGAGGTCGTCGTCTCGATCGCAAAGGTCGACGGCAGCTTCGGCGGCAGCGTCGTCGAGAGCCCCAAGAACCCTGCGCTGACCGGCAAGCCGATGTTCCGCGGCCTCGTCTACGACCCAAAGGCGGCCCAGTGGACCGGCGAGGTCTACGCCGTGAAGAAGGGGGAGTTCGTGCCGGCGGTGATCCGGCTCGCTGGCGACGGCTTCGTCCTGACGGCGGGCAAGGGATTCATGTCCAAGAAGCTCAACTGGACCCGCGGCTGACCGGCTCCCTACTGCCGTGAGACGTCCCCCCACACCACGTCCCGGAGGACCGCCTCGATCTCGTCGGGGGCGCACTTGATGTTCATGAAGCTGTTGGCGCCCATCATCTTGAGATCCGGGAAGTTGATCGCGATGCGGAAGCGGCCATACAGGGCGTAGGCGTTCATGCCGGAGACGACGATCTCGTAGGGAAGGTGCCCGGTCGACCGAACCGGCCCGGCGTCGATCTCCGACATGATGAACGAATCGGCGCTGCAGTCCTTCGAGAGGGCCACACCGATGACCGTCTCGCTGGTCTCGGGAATGGCCACCTTGTAGACCAGCTTCGCGCCACCCCGCCCCTTTGCGAGCCCTTGCTCGGTGGCCCTCACGGCGCCCCCTTGGCTTCCGAAGCGGCCGAGGAGGTTCGGTTCGTCGAAGTACTCCATGCCGAACATGTAGTGGTAGCCGACGAGCTCCTTTGCGGTGAGGCCTGCGGCCCCGTAGTCCTCGACCCGTCCCAGCGCGGCCACGAGCCTGGCGCGAACCGGGGCGAGATCTCCCTGCATCCGGTAGGCGTGCTGCATGTAGACGGGGTTGGTGAACGCCACCTGGACGTCGTCGCCGACCCGGGTCACGGTGACGCGCTGGATGGCCCCGTACGCCCCGAACTTGCTTCTGGCCGCGGCCGCCTTGAGCTCGGGACTCGTCACCACCAGGATCCGTGCGGTGGCGTAGGGCGTGTAGTCGCCCACGATCTCGAACCCCGCCGCCGTGAGCCTGGGCTTCAGCGCCTCGGCGACCGCCTGGATCTCTCCCTTCGACGTCGAGGCGAGGACGAACGGCTTGAGTCGCTCCTCTTCCCCCAGGGCCGTTCCCGCGACGAGAAGGAGGGAGAGCACTCCCCATTTCAGATTGGATGGCGACACGGTCGGCTCCTTGGCGCGGGCGAGAGGATTTTCCGGTGACGTGCTCCGTGGTGCGTGGGACGTGCCAGCGCGAGACACGCGGATGGTCCTGGAACGATGCCCGGTTGGCTGGGACGTCTCGGTCGCAGCGCATCAGAACGTTGCAGTGTCTCACCACGACGAGACGTCGCGTCGCAGGGGCGCTGCCACCCTGTGCCATCCTCAGCGGCCGACCCGGCGAGGCTCTGGCGCGGAATCGCGCGCGGCCGATACTGACACCATGGCCATGCGCTCTCCGCCCCTCTCGAGGCTTCTCGTCCTGGCAACGGGGCTGTCGCTCCTCTCCTCGTGCAGTGGTGCCGCGTCGACTCTCGATCCCCTCACCCCGTTCCGGGATCAGGCCCTCACCTGGACGACCTGCGACCCCACCATCGTCCCCGAGAGCTTCCGCGCGGACCTCGCGTCGGTCTCGGCCCGCGCCACCTGCGCATTCATCCGGGTCCCGGTGGACTACGCGAACCCGGGTTCGGGCGAGATCCTCGTCGCGCTCCTGCGCGTGGCGGCCACGGACGCCTCGGCCCGGCGTGGGGCCATCCTGCTCAACCCCGGCGGACCCGGTGACGATGGCCTCTTCATGGCCCCGGCGTTCGGCGCGCTCTGGGGGGCTGCGAACCCCGCCGATCCCGTGGGCGCGATCTACAGCGAGCTCTCCCGGCGCTACGACCTCATCGGATTCTCCCCGCGTGGCACAGGGGCGAGCACGCAGCTCGACTGCACCTCCCCGGAGCAGCTGTCGTTCGTGGCGAACCCGGCCGCGGACCGCAGCCCCGCGAACATCGCCGCGATGCTCCGGAACGGCCGCATCCAGGCTGCCGGATGCCGCAAGAGCCCGCTCACACCCTTCGTGAACACCGACGCGACGGCGCGCGACATGGACCTCATCCGTGCGGCGCTGCGGGACCCGAAGATCAGCTACCTCGGGGCCTCCTACGGGACCTGGCTCGGCGCCTGGTGGGCGAGCCTCTTCCCCGACCGCGCGGACCGGGTGCTCCTCTCGGGCGTCGTCGACCTCACCACGGGCCTCTCCAACATCTTTCCCCTCCAGGCCATGGGACAGCAGCGGGTCTGGGATGAGGTGATGGTGCCGTGGGCCGCCCTCCACCCGGACGCCTACCTTCTCGGGAGCACGGTCTCCGCGGTCGCCGGCGTCTACCCGGCGCTCCGGCAGGAGATCCGGCAGGCGGTCAACGTGATCCTCACGGGCGGCATGGGAAGCGAGCGCTCGCGGGACCGCCTGCTGCACGCGCTGCTCGCGGCGAGGATCCTCGACGGGATCCTCGACCAGTCGCCTCCGCCCCCGGACGAGTTCGACGCCTACGGACGGGTGGAGGCGGCCATCGCCTTCGTGCCCGACGACGGACGTCGCGCCGAGGTCCGCGGACTCGTTCAGCAACTGATCCCCTCCTTCTTCGAGATCGTGGGCGAGGTCTCGGGCCTGGCCACGCTCTCCGGATCGGCGGCGACCCAGTGGGCCGTCATCTGCAACGACGTCCCGTTCGGCTACGACGTGACCGAGTGGGTGCGCCTGCAGGACCGACTCGCAGCGCTCTACCCGCTCCAGGGCGGTCTCGTCACGGGCAGTCCGTGCCTGTACTGGGGACCGCCCACCGTGACGCGACCGCCGCTCTCCGCGGCGAGCCAGGCGGGCCCGATCCTCTTCACCCAGACCGAGCTCGATCCCCAGACGCCCATCGAGGGAGCGCGGGCGAGCCTCGCCGCGATGCCCACCGCGAGCATGGTCCAGGTGGACGGCGGGTGGAACCACGGCGTGATGGTCCCGTCGGGCAACCCGTGCGTGGACGTTCCGGTGGGGCGCTACCTCCTCGACGGAACGGCCCCCCCGCTGCGGGACACCCACTGCCCGCGCTCGGCATCGGTCACGTCGCGGGGGCTCTTCGTGGACGCCGCGCGGGCGGAGGCGATCCGGACGAGGCTGGAGGAGGCGATCGGGCCGGGGAAACGCCGGTAAACGGGTCGGCCGGTGGCGGGCCGCCGGCCTCGTCTACCCTGGAAGGCCCTCGATGCATCCAACGCGCCAGCGGGAGCATTTGGGGCAATACCCAACAGGGCCGCGGACCCGACGCGGAGGGGTGGGAGGGTCGACGCGCAACCTCTCCCAGCGGAGCCACCCATGAAAATTCCCCTTCTTGCCGTCCTCTCCCTCGCGGTCCCCCTGGCGGCGCTGGCCGCCCCCGATTGCCAGGAACTGGTGGTCACGGGTCATCCCTACTACCCGCCCGTCGCCTGGGGTTCCGACGGGAAGCTCGTCGGGGCGGCGCCGGAGCTGGTGACCGGGATCGCGAAGGGGCTGGGATTCACCAAGGTCACCACCAAGGACTTCGGCACCTGGGAGAAGGCGCAGGCCGCCGCCCGCAGCGGTGAGGCCGACATCATCGTCGGCATCTACCGGAACACGGAACGGCTGGAGTACCTGGACTACGCCGAACCGCCGTTCATGATCGATCCCGTGTCGGTCGTCGTCCGCGCCGGCGCTGCCTTTCCGTACGCGCAGTGGAGCGACCTGAAGGGGAAGAGGGGCGTCACCAGCGCCGGGGAGAGCTACGGCAACCAGTTCGATGGCTACATGGGGCGTGAGCTCTCCGTCGCGCGTGTGCCCGGGATCGACAAGGCCTTCGCGGCGGTGCTCGACGGCTCGGCCGACTACGCGATCATCGCCTTCTACCCGGGGCGCGATGCCGCACGGAAGCAGGGGCTCTTCGGAAAGGTGGCGTTCCTGCCGAAGATGATCGTCAACGCCGACATGTTCGTGGCCTTCTCGAAGAAGTCGAAGTGCCTCGGCGCGCTGAAGGAAGGCTTCGCCCGGGCGCTCAAGACGGACGTCGACAGCGGCAAGGCGAACCGGTTGCTGGAAACCGCCAACGACTCCCTCGGGGAGAAATGAGCGGGGAGGAACCGCGACTGCAGGGAGCCCTGAACTGGCGGTGATCGATCGTGCGCCCCCTCGCATTGCTGGCGGCCCTTCTCCTCGCACCTGCCTCCGTCCACGCCGAGGATTCTCTCGTCCTCCACCCCTTCGGTTCCGTCTCCGCCGGGATGGGGTTCGCGCAGGACAACGGCACCGTGACGGCTGCGTCCGTCGCGACCGCGAGCCTGAGCGGCGTGGGGGCCATGGGCCCGGTCGTCGGCGTGAACGTGGGCCTCGACCTCCGGTACGGTGACCTCCTCGCAGGGGCCAGGATCGGCTACCAGCGTTCCTGGCTCCGGCAGAGCCTGGACGCTTCGCTCTCCACCGGGGAGAGCCTGCGGGCCTCGGGCTCGCTCGACCAGGGCATCCTCGCCCTCGCCCGCCTCGGCTGGTGCCTGTCGGGCCTGCCCATCTACCTCACCGGCGGCTGGGTCTGGTCCTGGGCCAGCACCTCGGTCGCGGTCCACGACCTCGGGACCTTCTCGGACACGGTCCACCAGGACGGAGGGGCCGTGGGGCTGGGTGTCCAGCCGTCCATCTCGGAGAACTGGTTCCTCGAGTTCGAGTACCTCCTCGTCTTCTACCGCAGGGTCGATCTTCCCACGATGCTCGGGCCGGTGCTCGGCGTGCAGGTGCGCTCGGTCGCCTCGACATTCACCGTGTCCGGCGGTTACCGTTTCTAGGCACGATGGCACGATTCCATTCGACCGGTCTTCGCGTTTCACTCCTGGTCCTGGTGCTCCTGGTGCCCGCCTCGCCCGCCGCGCCCCAGGATCCGGGGCCCGAGGTCCGTGCCGTCGCCGGCGTCTTTCCCCCGTTCGTGATGCTCGAGCGGGGACGGTTGACGGGCTTCAGCGTCGAACTCTGGCACGCCGTCGCCGCGCGGATGGACGTGCGGACGAGCATCCAGGTCGCGCCCGACACGACCTCGGCGTTCGCGGCCCTCCGGGACGGGAAGGCCGACGTCGTCATCACGGGCCACTTCTACACGCCGGAGCGAAACCGCGAGTTCGACTTCTCCTACTCGATCCTGAACGCGGGCCAGCAGGTGATGGTGCGCAGCGGGGGCGGGACCGGCATGGACACGCCGCTGCGGACCTACACGGCCCTCCTCTTCTCCCGGACCATGCTCCTCTGGCTCGCCACCGCCCTCCTGCTCCTCGTGGTCCCGGCCCACGTCGTCTGGTTCCTGGACCGTCGAAGCGGCGAGGTGGCGGGAGGAGATGCACGCTACTTTCCGGGCATCTTCCATGCCCTGACGTGGGCGGCCCAGGGGTTGCTGAACCAGTCTCCCCCGATGCCGCGGCAGCGGTTCGCCCGCCTGTTCACCATCCTGTGGCTCTTCGCCGGGCTGGTGTTCGTGTCGCTCCTCGTCGCACAGCTCACCGCCTCGATCACCGTCGAGCGGTTCCGCGGCCTCGTCAACGGCCCCGACGACCTGGCCGGGAAGACCGTGGCGACCCAGGCCGGCTCGACCTCGGTCGACCACCTCCGGCGGATCGGAGCGCGGATCGAGACCTTCCCGGGGCCCGACGAGGCCCTCGCGGCCTTGCTCGCCGGGAAGGTCGATGCGGTGGTGCTGGCCGCCCCGGCCCTCCAGTACTACGAGTCACACGGGGGCGCGGGGAAGGTGAAGGTCGTCGGCCCCCAGTTCAGCAAGAGGGACCTCGGCTTCATGGTGCGCGTCGACAGCCCGCTGCACCGGAGGATCGACACGGCGCTGGTCGAGGTCTACGACGACGGCACCTACGAGCGGCTTCGCGAGAAGTGGTTCGGGCGGGAGTAGACGCCGGTCACGGCTCCGTCTCGAAGGCGAACTTCCTCGTCTCGCCGGCGGCGACCTCGCCCTCGAACTGGACGATGACGAAGTTGCTCGCGACGTGGAAGGCCTTCACGCCGGACGGCTTCCCGGACGGCTTCGGCCGCCTGACCCGCTCGGGCAGGAAGGCGAAGACCGGTCTCAGGTCCTTGCCGCTCTCCGGCGCGAAGTCGACGTCCTTCTTGAACGTGACGGTCAGTTCCCACCGGATCCTGCCGCCCGCCACGGTGCGATCGAGCCTCGTGCTCCAGTGCTCGGCGCCCCTGGCCGTGGCCTCGGGAACCGTCGCCATCCAGGCCGGGTCCCCGTAGACGACGGTGGCGTCCCGGTCGTACGCCATGTCCTCGACCTCGCCGGGCACGAGCCGCTTCTCGATGGCGAGAAGCAGCGACTGGTTGGCGACGAAGGCGCTCTCGGCGACGTTGAACCGCGCCCCGCGGTGGAAGAAGTTGTCGGCCATGCCCCAGCCCATGAGGCCGTAGTAGGTCTCCTCGATGAAGCCGAAGTACTGGTGAACGCCCCCCGAGTGGATCCAGGAGAGCGCGTAGGACGCGTCCGGGTCGTCGATGCGGGCGGTCAGGCAGTTGCCGATGGCGAGGTAGATCTTGGGGTTCGTGGACCGGATCGCGCCCCGGGGCTCGCCGTCGATCTCCCCGGTGAGGCCGCCCTTCCTGGCGACGATGAACGACGGGCTCTCCGGGTAGTAGACCGACCACATGTCCCTGTCGGCATGGCCACTGGTCCAGACCCCGTCCACCCGGTTGCCGTTCACGAGCTGGATCATCGGGAGCAGGTGGTCGGCGGGGGCATCGTGCCGGTCCTTCACCGGGAGCCCCTTCTTCTTCTCCTGCCAGTCGCTCTTCCTGTCCATGAACTCGGACCAGGCCACCCCCTCGGGAAGCGCGTCGAGGAAGCCGAGCATGCCGCCCAGGCCGAAGTCGATGGTCGGGGGGGATCCGTTCCGGGCGATCCGCAGGGCGTCCTCCGGACCGTACCCGGTCACGATGCCCCAGACGGCCGTGCCGTAGGGGCGGTTCTCGAGCTTCCGGTTGAAGGCCCCCGCCTGCCGGACGAAGGCGGGAGAGGCCTCCTCCGGCCTGCAGACGAAGGCGATGTAGTCGGGGGAGAAGGCCTTCACCGGCTCGACGACGTCGTCCAGGTCGACGTAGGTGAAGACCTTCGCCCCGGCGTACTTCTTCTCGAGCACGCGGACGACCTCGCCCCAGCGCGGGTCGCTGGCCGTCTGCTTGCCGACGAGGACGGCGTAGTTGAACGACTTCCGGGTCGAGGCCTGGGCGGTGGAGGCGGTCGCGCCGCCCAGCACGAGGACCGCGACGGCCAGCAGGTGAGGGAGGGCGCGCAAAGCTGGCCTACTCGACCCTGGCCGTGAGGCCGGTGGGGGCCTCGATGAACGCGAGCGCCCGTGCGGCGTCGACCACCTTGCCGGTCCGGGTGATGCCGGCGAGGGTGGGGATCCAGCGGCCCGACTCCGTGATCGCATTCACCACGTCCGGGTAGCCGAACAACGGGTTGTGGGCGCGCAGCAGCGCCGCCACCCCGGCGACGGCGGGGGTGGCCATGGAGGTCCCGTTGTTCACGTAGTACACGTCGTCGCCTCCGATCCCGGCACTCAGGATGTTGGTGCCGGGCGCGCCGATGGTGACCGTACGGGCGCCGTAGTTCGAGAAGTATGCGAACCGGTCCTTCTGGTCGATCGCGGCGACGCAGACGACGTTTCCGTGGTCGAGGCTGAAGTTGCACGGCCAGACGTTTTGCTGGTCCGCATCCAGCGCGAAGTTCCCGGAGCAGACGACCACGACGATGTCGTTCTGCCTGGCCTCCTCGATGACATCGGCATAGGCCTGATCGCGCCGGTTGTAGCCCTGGATGCTCATGTTGATGACGCTGGCGTCGTGGTCGATCGCGAACCCGATGCCGTCGACGAAGTTGGAGGTTTTTCCATAGTTGTACTTGTCCAGGACACGCACGGCCATCAGGGACGCCTTCCAGCAGACGCCCGCGACGCCCTTCCCGTTGTCGCCCACCGCACCGATGGTCCCGGCGACGTGGGTGCCGTGGCCGTGCTGGTCCATGGGGTTGTCGTTGGCGTCGACGAAGTCCCATCCGTGGTGGGGAAGACCCCATTCGCGCCCATCCCACATGTTCGCGGCCAGGTCCTCGTGGGTGTAGTTGATGCCGGAGTCGATCACCGCGACCACGACCTTGCTGCAGTCGGTGATGGTGTTCCAGGCCGCCTCGACGTCGATGTCCATGCCCGGCGTGCCGGGATTCGAGCCCGCGTAATTGACGTCGTAGCGGAGGGGCGACCCAGGGGGCTGGCTGGTGATGGTCTGCCCCGTGTTCTTGAGCCCCCAGACCTGCCCGAAGAGCGGGTCGAGGGGAGCCCGGGCGCCCTGGTAGATGTAGTTCGGCTGCGCGTAGGCGACGTCGGGATCGCTCTGGTAGGCGGCGATCGCCTGCTCCACGGTCTGGCCGCCGTCCACCCTCACGCGGGCCATGCCGGGCACGCGGAGCTCGGCGAGTATCGCGTGCCCCTGGCGCGCGAAGGCTGCACGCCGGACCTGGGGCGTGGCGCTCGCCTTGAACTTCACGATCACCTCCCCGGGCACGTAGGTCCCGGGAGGATCGTCGAAGGGGAGCGGTCCGTTCCCGGCGGCGTTCGCCGGACCGGACGGGAGCACCATGGAGAGGAGGAGCGCGGCGAGGGCGGCGGAGAAGGGCTTCATGGTTCCTCCCGGATGCATCAGGGCACCGTGACCTGGATGGACTGCGACGGCGCGCTCTCGTTGCCCGTGCGGCCACCCTGGGCGTCGAGCGCCGCGTACGCGAACACCACGACCGTGTACCTGCCGGACGGGAGGCGGATGGTCGTCGACGTCGGCGTGCCCACTCCGGGGACCCACGGGACGTCGACCGGGTCGCGCCCGGCGATGTCGATCCGGTATCCGCCCCCGGCGGAGTTCACGCCGCTCTCCCGGTTCTGGCTCCAGGAGAGGGTCACGGCCCGATCGGCCGGAGTGCTGGAGCTGGAACTTCCGCAGGCCGATAGCGCACCGAGGAGGAGGAGTGCGGCGCAGTACCGGAAGAGCCTTGTCATGGGTACCTCGTGGGGCGGTTCGAAGCGATGGAGCACGGCGGGCACGTCTCGAGGGAGCACGTTCCGTGCCGATCACGGGTTGAGCTTTTCTTGTAGATTGTCTGCGACTCGTCCCGGGTTCGTTTCGCCCTGAGGTAGTCTTGACGCACCCGGACGGAATGGGGGGAGCGTAGCCGGAGGGTGCGTGTCCCGCTTGGGTCGCTCCCCCTGGGGGGATGGGAATGGACGACCGAAACGACCATGGCCGCCGCCGGGAACGGCCGGCGGGTCTCGAGGCACGGATCGCCGACGCGCTCGTGACACGGCTCGTGGAGTCGCGGCTGTCCGAGGCGCTGATGGAGCAGATCGTCCGCGCCCTCTCCGAGAGCAAGGACGTCGAGCAGCTCGTCATCCACCTGCTCCGTCAACCGGACGTGAACGGCGTCGTCGACGATCTCGTCGACCGGCAGCTCGAGCGGGTGCTCGCGACCCTGCGGGGGAGCGCCGAGCTCCGTGAGCTGGTCCGCGAGCAGGTCGACCTCTACCTGAAGCACCTCACCGAGAATCCGGAACCCGTCCGCCAGCTCATCCAGGATCAGAGCCGCGGCCTGGTGCGGGAGATCCAGGCAGACGTTCGCGCGCGGGCGTACGTCGCCGATGACGCCGTCGACGCGTGGGTCCGCCGCGTGCTGGGGCGCGCATGACGCTCCGCTACGCCGGCCTGGTGACCCGGGGTGCGGCGCGCATCCTCGACGTGGCGCTCCTCGCGCTCCTCGTGGCGGGCACGAGCTGGATGGTCCAGCAGATCCTGGGCATCGACCCCGGCCGCTGCGGCCCGGTGCGGGAGTGGTGGAACGTGCGGGCCCGGCTGTGCGGCTTCATGCCCTACGCGATCATCCTGGAGGGGGTGCTCATCCCTCCGATCTACCGCATCCTGTTCCTCACCACGGCGGGGCGAACGCCGGGCATGGCGGTGATGGGGCTCCGTCTCCTGCGGGCGGACGGCAGGGCGGTCGGGCTGCGCCAGGTCCTCAAGCGCATGGCCATCTTCTACGTGACGCTCGGGTTCGGCTCGGTCCTCATCCCGTTGACGACACGCCGCCGGGCCCTCCACGACATCGGGGCCGGCACGGTGGTCGTCTACGACTGGGGCGACCACGCGGCCGACGTCCGGCGCGCGCTGGAGCGGTACCGCTGAGTCGAGCTACCTCGCTGCCCGCTCCTGCCCGGCGACGATCTCCTCGAGTTGCCTCACGAGCTGGCTCGCAGCGATCGGATCGCTGAAGATCGGCGACCGGCGCGTCGACGCAGGCGCTCCCGTAGGGAACGGTGATTCCGTGGTTGTAGTCCTCCCCGTTCACCCGGATGAGGCTGGCGTTCGGCATGGCGTCGAAGGCGGCCATCGCCCCCACGAGCAGCGTGAACTTTCCTCCCACGAACGGGTAGGTCGCGGCGTCACGATCATTCGCCTCCACCCAGGAGGCGAGGGACATCGTCATCGCCTCGTCGTTGCAGTTGATGGTGATCCACATCGCGCCTCCCGCGACGAGGTCGATGGGACCCGTCGTCCGGGCGATCTTCGAGAAGGTGCTCGCGTTCAGCGTCCGGGCTTGCTGTCGCGTACGGGCGTCGTCGTGGCGCCCCTCCCCACCCACCTCCATCGACTATGGACGCGGGGGCAACACGGGCGAGCGCCCATCTGGGTCCCGAGCCCCCCTGGGATGGCCCGGGCCGGGTCTGGCGACGTGTTCGGCAGCCCCGGGGTCCGGAACCCCCTCCCCCTCAGAACAGCCTGGGCCGGACGAAGCCCTTCGTGCCGATCAGGGTCTGGACCGCGGTCGTCCCGTCGCCGAACAGGTTCTGCGGATAGGTCGCACTGACGGGGTCGGCGACGACGTCCTCGGGGATCGGGCTCGGTGGCGTCGGGGGCGTGGGGCTGTTGACGTACTGGAGAGGCCGGTCGTACCAGAAACCTCCCGCCGCGCCGTTGTTCCAGGCGGACGAAGCGTAGTTGCACGTGGAGACGGGGGCGAAACGGATCTGCGGCAGGATGGAGGCGCTCGGCAGGTAGCGCCCGGTGGCGGCATCGATCTCGATGGGCTGGTACTGCGCCTTCAGGTGCCGGACGCCGCTCGCCCGCAGGCACTGCATGAAGGAGATGGCCCAGGAGTCGTTCTGGTCGATGACGCTCCCGTAGCCGTAGAAGGCCGCGCCGCTGCCGTTTCCAGGAAGGGTGACCTGGAAGACGTTCGACGGTCCCACGGACGCGGGACCCTGCGAGCCGGGCGTCTGGATGTCGGACGAGAAGACGTAGTTCCCGGCCAGGCCGGTCGAGGACGGGTCGAAGGTCGCGCCGAACCGGGAGAACGAGTAGATCCACTTCGGGTCCCCGGGATTCAGCTCGCCGCTGGCGTCGAGCGTCGGCGTGTAGCCAGTGGGATACCCGGCCCGGCGCGCGCTGATGTCGAGCACCGTGGCGCTCGTCCGCTCGAAACGGACCGTTCCGCCCGTGACTGCCGTCCCGTCGTCGAACGTGTAGGCCACGGTCCCCGTGTAGACCTCGGGAGTCGAGCCGGGCACCTGCGTCAGCTTGAGTCCGACGGAGATGCTGCCGCCCGTCACCGCCACGGCAAGCCGGGTCGTGTAGACGTAGGCGGGTGCGATGAAGGCGATGGTCGCTGCGCTCACGGTCACCTGAGCGCTCGCGCCCTGGATGAGCGCCTGGAGCGCCGCCGCCACGTCGTAGGTCTCGCCGCTCGCCACCGGGAAATGGGACCCGGCCAGCTGGAACTCGACGGCCGCCACGGCGAGGGCGAACTGGGTCTGGTCCCCCGCCGCTCCGAGGAGGGCGTTCAGCACCGCGGCCGAGCACGACTCCCCGCTGCTCTCCGTCGCCTTCCAGATGCCAAGATCCCCGGGAGGCAACTGGCCCGTCGCCCGGAACGTAGGAGACCCTACGGCGTCCGGGTGGTTCGCGTAGTAGAGGCGGGGCCCGAAGCAGGCGACGGTGGTGACGCCAGGTCCGGAGGTCTCGATCGGGTTCGTGAGGGCCCTGGTGCCGAGTTCCACGAGGACGGCCCCTGGATTGGTGACGACACCGGAGAGCAGATCGGCGATCTGCTGCGCGTCCTTGGCGAACGCGGTCTGGAATCCTGCTGGCACCACGGCCGCCTGGCTGGCCCGCCCGGCCGCGGGAGGCGCCCCGCTCGGCTTCGCGACCAGGGAGGTCGGCGAGGCGAGCGCGAGGCAACTCGGGAAGCGCGACGACTTCAATGTCGGGCAGGCGGTCGTCGGCGTCACGCCGATGACGTAGGCCGAGGTGCCGACCGCGCTGTTCGTGTACCCGGACGCCGTGGCGATGGCCTTCAAGGTCATCGAGGAGCCCACGCTGACGGGGCTCGCGTAGGCGGCGGAGGAGACGGTCGGCGTCGAGCCGTCCGTGGTGTAGCGGATGGTCGCTCCGGCCGTGGCCGAGGCGATGGTCACCGACTGCGCCGTCGCGTACGTCCCCGCGATGGGACTGAAGGACGGTGTGGCGGCGGTCGGGTTGACGTCGCCTCCGCTGCTGCCTCCGCAGCCGAGTGCCAGTGCGAGGGAGGAAACGAGCGCGACGAGGGCGAACCGGGATTTCATGGGGACCTCAGGGCAGTGCGCACCCCCCGGCACGCTTCATGGACGAAGACTAGGACTCCCGGAGGCACGACGGGCGATGGAGATCGGGAAAGATGGGCCGTCCTGGTGGAGCCAGCGCGTCGATAATAGTCACTCATGGTGAGTGACGCGCCGGCCGCTGCCCGTCAGTCGCCGATGGTCTCGAGGGTGACGACGTTCCGCGACTCGAGCCACGGCAGGGCGCCGGCCACGACGTGCTCCCGGAAATGGGGCGTCGCCTTGTGCGTCTCGTAGGCGGCCTCGTCCACGTACTGCTCGTAGAGGACGAAGGTGAGCGGGTCCTTCGGAGAAACCTGTGCCTGGTAGAAGAGGTTGCCCGCTTCTCGCCTGGAGAGGGGCGTCATGGTCGCGATGACGCCGCGGATGCGCGCTTCCTCACCGGCCATGGCCTTCCAGGTTGCGATGACCACGAATGGCATGAGCCCCTCCGGGCAGGACGCGGACCGGGATGATGGGCCCGACCCCAAGATTCCGCTAGCGCGATTTGCGGCGCGGTCCCACCGTGGCAGGGCACGTCCGGGACGGATGAACCGGAGGAGACGACGGCATGCGTCGTATCGGGCGGTAAGGCAAGAAGGTGAACCCCCTGGTCCGCACCCTCGCCCTGGCCGGCCTCGTCGCGCTTCTCGGCGCCGGGGCCGCGCGGGCCCAGGAGGCGGCCGGATCCGGGGACGGCGGCGACGCGGATAGCGACGCCGGTGCATCCTCCGGGGGCGACGACTCGGGCGCCTCCGCGCTCGTCTCCCCCACCTCCAACGCGCTGGTCGCGATCCGGCGTTCGGAGCCGCGCTCCCAGGTGGCGCTCAGCGTGGGCGCCTCGGTGAACGGCCAGGCGAACCGCGGCGGCCTGCAGCGCGGCGCACTCGAGCTGGAGGGAAGCTGGGCTCCCGCCCGGACGTGGGAGCTCTTCACGACGCTGAACGCGATGGCCTTCCGCTCGCTGATCGTGAACGGGCAGGGCCAGGACCAAGTCCGCGTCGGCTCGATGACGGTCGGCGCGACCTGGGTGCCGTTCTCGCTCTCCGGGGGCCGGTTCGACGGCGGCTTCTTCCTGCGCTTCCTGCTTCCCACGTCGAACGAGCTCTCGGGCGTCCACGCCTGGGGGTTCCAGCCGGGCCTCACCTTCCGCGGGATGGCCACCAGGTGGCTGGCCTGGTTCGGCGGCTTCTCCTACCGGGTGAGCCAGAGCTGGGGCTCCATCGAGACCCCGCTCGCGGTCCGCAGCGCCAGCGCCACCCAGACCGGCGTGAGCGCGATGCTGGGCGTGACCTTCGTCCCGGCCCCGTGGTTGCGGCTGGTGGCCCAGTGCTCCGGCAACGCCCCCTTCTCCCGGGGGAACGACACGCTCTCGCCCGGCCTCTCGGTGCGCTTCGTCGACGGGCCCTTCGTGGCCGAGATCGGCGCCGTGCTCCCGCTGGGCGGGGTCACGCGATCGTTCAGCTCGGTGGCGAAGGTGTCCTGGCGCCTCGGAGGGTAGCCCTCCGGAGCACCACGAAGAACGCGGGAACGAAGAGCACGGCCAGGCAGGTGGAGGCGAGCATTCCGCTCGCCACGGCCAGTCCCAGCGAGCGACGCGCCGACGCGCCCGCCCCGGTGGCGAAGAGGAGCGGCATCACCCCCAGGATGAAGGTGAAGGAGGTCATCACGATGGGGCGGAAGCGCAGCTGGCAGGCGTGGATCGTCGCGTCCTCCAGGGCCCGCCCCCGTGCCACGCCCTCGATCGCCACCTCGACGATGAGGATGGCGTTCTTCGCCGAGAGGGCGATCAGGAGGACGAGTCCGATCTGGACGTAGATGTTGTTGGCCACGCCGAGTCCGAGCAGCGCGCCCACCGTTCCCAGGAGCGCCAGCGGGACACCCAGGATCACCGCCACGGGCGTGACCCAGCTCTCGTACTGTGCGGCGAGTACCAGGAAGACGAGGAGCATCGCCAGCGCGAAGACCACGTAGGTGACGTTTCCGGCGAGCTTCTCCTGGTAGCTCATCGCGGTCCACTCGTAGGTCATCCCCGGGGGGAGAACCCGGGCGGCGATGGCCTCCATGGCCCGCATCGCCTGGCCGGAGCTGAAGCCATCCCGGGCGGTGCCGTTGATGGTGGCGGTGGGGAACAGGTTGTACTGGGTGATGACGGCGGGCCCCAGCGTCGGCGTCACCCGCGCCACGGTCCCGATGGGGACCATCTGCCCACCCCTCGCCCGCACGTGGTACCCGGCGATGTTCCCGGGATCGAGGCGGAACGGCGCGTCGGCCTGCGCGTAGACCATGTACTGGTGGCCGAAGCGGGTGAAGAGGTTCACGAAGCTCGACCCGAGGTAGGTCTGCACCGTGGCGTAGACGTCGCCCAGGTTCTCGCCGAGCGTGCTCGCCCTGGACTCGTTGACGTCGACCCGGAGCTGAGGAACCGAGGCGCGCAACGGGGTGAGCGCCATGCGGATGGCGGGATCGGCGGTGGCCGCGGCGACCACGGCGTCGGCCGCCGCCTGGAGGCGAGCGAAGTCGTAGCTGCCGTCGGTGAGCTCGACCTGCATCTGGAAGCCGCCGGCCAGGCCGAGCCCCTGGATGGGGGCCGGGACGAGCACCATGGTCCGCGCGTCCTGGATTTCGGCCATCCGCGCCGAGAGGTCGGCGTACACCGAGCGCAGGTCCTCGCCCTTGCCCCGCTTGCCCCAGTCCTTCAGCATCACGTAGAGGATCCCGGAGTTCGCCAGGGATGCGTTGTTGTCGAGCGGGGAGATGCCACCGATGGAGATGGTCCGCTCCACGGCCCCGTTCCGCCGGACCTGTCGCCCGATCTCGTCGAGGACGCGCTCGGTCCGCTCCAGGGAGGCCGCGTCGGGGAGCTGCACCGTGACCATGAGGTAGCCCTGGTCCTCGGTGGGGATGAAGGCGGTGGGGACGCGGGTCAGCCCGTAGCCAGCCAGCGCGATGAGCAGGAGCGCCAGCGCCGACATCCCCACGCTCCGATCCACCATGTACCGGATCACCCGCACGTAGGCCCGCTCCAGCGGCTCGTACCCCGCGTCGAACCAGCGGAAGAAGATCGCCTTCTTCCGCGCCGGGTCCACCGGCTTCAGCCACAGCGCGCACTGCGTCGGCTTCAGCGTCAGCGCGTTCACCGCGCTGATCAGCGCCGTCGCCGCGATCACCAGCGCGAACTGCCGGTACATCTGCCCCGTGATCCCCGGCATGAACGCCGGCGGC
>CAIVAR010000134.1 GCA_903904005.1 uncultured Anaeromyxobacter sp. | reverse complement strand
TCACCTTGGCCATGTTCTCCAGGTGCCGGTCGGTGACGACGTTCTGGAACCGGAAGACCGCGCGGGCCGGGAAGATGAGGGTGAGCACCATGGCGAAGCCGCCGAAGACGGCGCCGGCCACGAAGTAGGGCGGGAAGATGGTGGTGTGCCAGCCGGGCAGCTGCGACACGGCGAAGTCGAAGCTCACGATGGAGTGCACCGAGAGCACGAGCGGCGTGGAGATCCCGGCCAGGATCAGGTAGCCCACCCGGTAGTGCTGCCAGTGCCGGGAGGAGCCCTTCCACCCCAGCGCGAAGATGCCGTAGGCGATCCGCTGGGCCTTCCTGGTGGCGGTGTCGCGCAGCGTGGCCAGGTCGGGGATGAGCCCCAGGTACCAGAAGAGGAGCGAGATGGTGAAGTAGGTGGAGACCGCGAACACGTCCCAGATGAGCGGGCTCTTGAAGTTGGGCCAGATGCCCATGGTGTTCGGGTACGGGAAGAGCCAGTAGATGGCGAACCAGGGGCGGCCGGTGTGGACGAGCGGGAACATGGCCGCCTGCATGACCGCGAAGATGGTCATGGCCTCGGCGAAGCGGTTGATCGAGGTGCGCCACTTCTGCTGGAAGAGCAGCAGGATGGCCGAGATCAGCGTGCCGGCGTGGCCGATGCCGATCCACCAGACGAAGTTGATGATGTCGTAGGCCCAGCCCACCGGCTGGTTGTTGCCCCACATGCCGATGCCGCGGGCGATGGTGACGGTGAGCCCGATGACGAGCATGCCGGTGCCCATCGCCGCCAGGCCGACCAGGATCTTCCAGGTCTGGTTGGGCGAGAAGATGGGCGCGAGCAGCTCGGTGTTGAGCTGGGCGTCGGTGGGGTGGCCCGCGATGAGCGGCATCGGGGCGAGCGCTTCGCGCTCCGCTGCGGCCTGCGCTGGAGGGGTCATGCCAGGTCCGGGTTGGGGTTGCGGATCTTCACGAGGTAGGCCGTGCGGGGCCGGGTTCCGAGCTCGTGGAGGAGGTCGTAGCGACGGGCGTCCTCGTGGAGCTGCTTCACCCGCGACTTCGGGTCGTTCAGGTTGCCGAAGACGATGGCCTCGGCGGGGCAGGACTGCTGGCAGGCGGTCTGGACGAAGCCGATCTTCTTGCCGCCGGTGCGCGCGTCGATGCGGGCCCCCTCGATGCGCTGGACGCAGTAGGTGCACTTCTCCATCACGCCGCGGGAGCGCACCGTGACGTCCGGATTGAAGAGGAGCGTCTCGACGTCGGGGACCTCGGGGCGCCAGTTGAGGAAGTTGAAGCGGCGCACCTTGTACGGGCAGTTGTTGGAGCAGTACCGGGTCCCGACGCACCGGTTGTAGACCATCTCGTTCAGCCCCTCGTCCGAGTGGACGGTGGCGTTGACCGGGCAGACGTACTCGCAGGGCGCGGTCTCGCACTGCTGGCACATGACCGGCTGGGTGATGGTCTCGGGGCTGGCGGCCGGGCCGGAGAAGTAACGATCGGTCCGGATCCAGTGCATGATCCGCCCCTTCGCCACCTGCTCCTTGCCGACGGTGGCGATGTTGTTCTCCTCCTGGCAGGCGATGACGCAGGCGTTGCAACCGGTGCACTTCGACAGGTCCACCGCCATGCCCCAGGAGCACTCCTGCTTCGAGTAGTCGACCGGGACCTGGGCCGTGGCCGGCATGCCGCGGAGGTGATCGAGCTCCCCGCCGCCCTGGTCGTGCTTCCACTCCTTGGCGCTGAAGTCGAGCGCGAGCGGGCGCCCCTCCATGGAGAAGTGGCCCTGGGCCACGGCGAACTTGTGGCGCCCCTTGCCGGCGGCCACCGCGAGCCCCGGCGCGAACCAGGCGCCCGCGTCGCGGAGCGGGTAGGCGTTCACGCCCACGCCCTTCGAGACCGCCGAGCCGTCGGTGCGGCCGTAGCCGATGGCGAGGGTGACGGCGTCGTCGGCGTGCCCCGGCATGACCATCACCGGCGCCTGGACGCTCCGCTTGCCGATGGAGAGCGTGACCACCTGCCCGCCCTCGACGCCGAGAGCCTTGGCAGTGGCCTCCGACACGTAGGCGGCGTTGTCCCAGCTCACCTTGGTGATGGGATCGGGGAGCTCCTGGAGCCAGGCGTTGTTCGCGAACCGGCCGTCGAAGAGACCGTACGACGGGGCGAGCTCGAGCTCGAGCCCCTCCCCCTTCGCTCCGGGGAGTCGCCCCAGCGCGGCGGCGACCCCGGCCACGTCGACGGCGGGGGTCTCGGCGGGCTCGGCGGTTCCAGGGATGATCCCCTGGCGAAGCCAGCGCTCCCACTGGGCCTCGAAGGAGACCGGATCGAGGCCGCTCGTGGCGGCCCAGTGCCCCTTCACGTGGCGAAGCGCACCGCGATCGCCGGCGTCGACGAAGGCGGCGAGCAGGTCGAGTGCGGTGGTGCTCTCGTAGAGCGGCGCGATGAGGGGCTGGACCAGCGAGGCGACGCCGTCGCGGGACCGGGCGTCGCCCCAGCTCTCGAAGGGATGGCTCTGGGCCACCTTCCAGCTGCAGCGGCGGGAGGTCTCGTCCTCGCGGAGGGAGAGGTAGAGGGCGTTCGGCACCCGGGCGAGGAGCGCCCCCAGGTCGATGGCCGCCGGTGAGGCGTGGACGGGGTTCCAGGCGGTGATGACGAGGGTGTCGATCTTGCCGCCCTCGATCTCCTTCGCCAGCGCGGGAAGCGCCGACGACGACGGGGCGTCCGAAAGGACGGGGCGGGAGTAGCGGACGGTCGCGCCGACGTTCCCGAGCGCCGCGTTCACGGCGTGGGCCAGGGCGTGGACGGCGGGCGGCTGCCGGACGCCGGCCAGGACGATGGAGCGCCCCCGGTTGGCGGCCAGGTCGGCGGCCACCGCCTTGGCGGCGCGGGACAGCTCCGGCGAGAGGGCCGGCGCAACCGGGACGACGCCGAGGTGCGCGGCGACGGCGCGCGCGAAGGCCGCCACCTCCGAGCCCCGCATGCGGAAGCGGTGGTCGGCGCTCGCACCGGTGATCGTCATCGCCGGCTCGGCCACGTAGAGCCGGCTCATCTCGCCAGCCGGGTCCCTCCTGCGGGCGAACTCGCGGGTCAGCCGGAGCGAGTCGCCCTGGCCCGACAGGAAGTCGGCGTCGAGCGAGAGGATGGCGCGGGCCTGCTCCAGGCTGGGCTGGACGTCGAGCGGCCGGCCGAAGGCGATCCGGGCCCCCTCGGCCGCGTTCTCCTCGGTGACCGGCGCCCAGGCGTGGACCCGCGCCTTCGGGAAGCGGGCCCGGATCTGGCGGACGAGGCCGGCCTGGGTCGGGGAGGCGTCGGGGGCGAGCAGGAAGGCGAGGCGGGCGCCGCCATCGACCTCGTGCCCCCTGGCGAGCTTCTGGATCTCGGCGAGCAGGCCGCGCCAGGAGAGCGGATTGCCGGCGCGGGAGTAGCCGCGGGCGCGAGCGGGGTCGTAGAGGTCGAGCAGCGCGCCCTGGTCCCAGGTCGACGAGGCGCCCTGGCTGGTGGGGTGCGCCGGGTTGCCCTCGACCTTCACGGGGCGGCCGTCGGCGCTTCCGACGAGGAGGCCCGTGGCGTAGCCGTCGAGGGCGAGCGCGGTGGCGTAGTGGAACCTCTTGCCGGGGCGGTCCTCGGGCGGCTCGTGGACGAACGGGACGATCTTCTCTCGCGGCGGCTGGCAGGCGGCGAGACCGCCCAGCGCGGCGGAGGCGCCCAGGATCTGCATGAAGGAGCGGCGCGACATCTCCGGGGGCACCTCGGAGGCTCCGGCGGCGAACTCGCCCCGGGAGGCCGAGGACCGGGCCTCGAGCTCCTCGACGCTCTGCCAGAGCGAGCGGTGTCCGGGGGGACGGGGCGCGGCGTGGTCCTGGATCACCGGAAGCGATTTCATCGGTGGCATGTCGTGCAGCTCACGCGGGAGTGGACGTCGTAGGACTTCATGAGCTCGGTGGCGAGCAGCTGGGCCGCGGCGGGATCGGCGGGCGGCTGCCAGGTCATGCTCGTGATCTGGTCGCGGGGGCGCAGGTTCGGGGCCGGGTTGCGGTGGCACTCCAGGCACCAGCTCATCTGCAGCGACGCGACCTTGGTGACGGCGGCCATCTCGTCGACGCGCCCGTGGCAGGTGACGCAGCCGATGCCCTTGCCCAGGTGGATGGAGTGGTTGAAGTAGGTGAAGTCGGGGAGCTGGTGGACCCGGTTCCACTCGATCGGCGTGCCCGTGAAGTAGCTCCTCCGGACCGGCTCGAGCTTGGGGCTCTTGTTCCAGACCTGGGAGTGGCAGTTCAGGCACATCTCGGTGGACGGGATGCCGGCCGACGCGCCGCGCTCGGCGTTGAAGTGGCAGTACCGGCAGTCGACCAGATCGTCGACCACGTGGTGCCGGTGGTCGAAGAGGACCGGCTGCACGATCTCCTCCTGCAACCCCTGGGCGTACGGCGTGCGCCAGTAGCCCCAAAGACCGAGGAGCCCGCCGCCGGCGACCGCAGCGACGAGGACGAGGGAGAAGCGGGCGTAGAAATTCGCGGAAGGCTTGAAGAGCGCGCTCATTCCGGCACGGGCCTCCCAGGGTCGTGAGCGTTCATCTCGTCGTCACTTCATGGTGTGGTTCGGTGAACATCGAGTCGACCGGTCAACTTCTGTCGCACCCTATTGATGCGAGTCAAAACACTTTGAAACACCCTTTTGGGTATATCTTACATCCCACATGGGTATGGGTCGGAATAGACCCCATGAAATCGCTCTGAAACGGTTGCCCAGGTGTCCGCTTGTGGCCGGAATCCCCCTGCCCTATGGGTTCGGACCGATGAGCACGAACGAACCACGGACCGACGAGCAGCTGGTCGAGGGCGCGCAGACGGGCGACCGGGCCGCGCTGGAGCGTCTCCTCGAGCGGCACGAGCGGCGCGTCTACCGGTTCGGCCTGAAGATGTGCCGGGACCCCGAGGCGGCCAAGGACGTCCTCCAGGAGACGCTCATCGCCGCTGCACGAACGGTGAAGGACTTCCGCGGAGCATCCTCCCCGTCGACCTGGCTCTACGCCATCGCCCGGAGCTTCTGCATCAAGCAGCGGCGCCGATCGAAGTTCGCGCCCGAGCGCGAGGAGTCCCTCGACGCCGAGGTCACGGGGCGGGAGGTCCGCGGCATCGCCGATCCGGGAAGGGCGCCCGACGAGGCCCTGTCCGGCAAGCAGGTGGAGGGGGCGCTCGAGCAGGCCATCGCCGAGCTCGAGCCCATGTACCGCGAGGTGCTCCTCCTCCGCGACGTCGAGGGGCTGTCGGCGGCGGAGGTCGCCGAGGCCGTCGGCGCGAGCGTGGAGGCGGTGAAGAGCCGGCTTCACCGCGCGCGCATGGCGGTGCGGGAGAAGGTGGCGCCGCTCCTCTCGACCGAACCGCTGGCGCCGATCGCCGATGCCTGCCCCGAGGTGGTTTCGCTCTTCTCCCGGCACCTCGAGGGGGAGATCTCCGCCCCGGTGTGCGAGCAGATGGAGCGGCACCTGGCCACATGCCTGCGCTGCACCGAGCGCTGCGCGACCCTGCAGAAGACCCTGGCCTCCTGCGCCCGCACCCCCCTGCCCGAGGTCCCCGCGCCGGTGCAGGTCGAGGTGCGCCGGGCCCTGCGCCAGTTCCTCCAGCAGGCGACCTGATCGGCGCGCGCCCGGCACGGCCGGCGCGCACGGGACACGAACGTGGCCGTCTTCCGACTCCCTCGCCAGCCGATCTTCCCCGATCCGGAGCTGGCCGAGCCCGACGGGCTCCTCGCCGTGGGCGGCGACCTCTCGCCGGAACGGCTCCTGCGCGCGTACGCGGAGGGGATCTTTCCCTGGTACTCGGAGGAGACGCCCATCCTCTGGTGGTCGCCGGAGCCGAGGATGGTGCTCCTCCCCGGGGAACTGCACGTTCCCCGATCGCTGGAACGGACGCTGCGCTCCGGCCGCTACCGGATCCGGTCCGACACGGCCTTCGGGCAGGTGATCCGGCGCTGCGCGGAGACGGATCGTCCGGGGCAGGACGGCACCTGGATCACGGCGGAGATGGTGGAGGCCTACGAGCGGCTGCACACGCTCGGTCACGCGCACTCGTTCGAGGCCTGGGACGAGGAGGGGCTCGCCGGCGGCCTCTACGGCGTGTCGCTCGGCGCCGCTTTCTTCGGCGAGTCGATGTTCGCCGACCGGCCCGACGCGTCGAAGGCCGCGTTCGCGACGGCGGTCCGGTGGATGCGCGGACGCGGGATCGAGCTCGTCGACTGCCAGGTGGACACCGACCACCTCCGGCGGTTCGGGGCGCGGGAGATCCCGCGGGCGGAGTTCCTGGCCAGGGTCCGCAACGCGCTGGCGACGGCGGGGGTGAGCGGCAAGTGGAGGGTCGGCGAGGGAGTGCCCGAGTAGCCCTGCCGGGGGCCGGCGGCCCTACGTCGCGGGGGGCCCCTCCGTGAAGTGCCGGCGGTTCCGGGAGGCCCGCGGCGCTGGGGGGCGCCCGCTGCGTGGCGAGGGCGTTCGCGACCGGATGGCGCCGAAGAACAGCGCGGCTCGAATGGAGGCGGTTCGGCGCCCACGCAGATGCGCCCCGCGCCGGGGCCATCCCGGACCGCCTGGACTCGGAGGGCGGCGCCGCGGCGAGGCCGCGTCTCGGTAGGGTGGAGTTGGCTCCCGCTCGAAGTTTCGCCCTCCACTCCCGACGACCGCCGAAGGCGCGCTACGGCGCCAGCGTCCTCTCCAGGAAAGCCACCACCGTCACGATGAGGTAGTCCCGGTTCTCCTTCTTCTGGAACCCGTGCCCCTCGTCGAGCGCGAGCAGGTACCAGGACTCCTTCCCCTTCGCCTGGACAGCGGCCACGATCTGCTCGGCCTCGCTCTGGGGAACGCGGGGGTCGTTCTTGCCCTGGATGACGTAGAGCGCGGCGGTGATGTCCCCGACCTTGTTGAGGGGCGAGATGCGCTCCTGGACGGCGCGGACCGCGGGGTCGCGCTCGTCGCCGTACTCGGCCCGGCGCAGGTCGCGACGGTAGGGGGCGGTCGACTCGAGGAAGGTCGGGATGCTGGAGATACCCACCACGTCGACGGCCGACCGGATGCGCGAAGGGTAGAAGGCGGCGGTGGCGAGGACCATGTACCCGCCGTACGACCCTCCGTACACGCCGACGCGGGTCGCGTCGAGGTCGGGACGGGTGGCGATCCAGTCGAGGGTGGCGCCGATGTCCCCGAGCGCCTGCTCCCGCTTCACCCCGTCGTCCATGGCCAGGTAGGCCTTCCCGTAACCGGACGAGCCGCGCACGTTGGGGATGAGCACGGCGATCCCCCCCTGCACGAGGAGCTGCGCGAGCGGCTGGAAGGTCGGACGCTCCTGCGCCTCGGGTCCGCCGTGCCACGCGATCACCACCGGGTGCCGTCCCGGCCCCTTCGGCTGGTAGAGCCAGGCCGGGATGGACATTCCGTCCTTCGTCGGGAAGCGCACCAGCGAGGGCTCGGCGAGCGTGGTCGGGTCCATGCCCCCGAGCTCCGACCAGGTCCAGCGCACCGGCTCCTTGCGTCCCGTGGAAAGCTGCCAGACGTCGCCGGGGCCCCGCGGCATCCCGAGCCCGAGGAAGATCGAGGCGGGCTTGGCCGCCGGGAAGCGCAACCCGGAAACGACCCCCAGGGGGAGCTCTGCGGGGGTGAGCTTCCCGCTCTTCGGCTCGAGGAAATAGAGCCGGCTGCCGCCGTCGGCGTTCACCGTGAGCGCAACGCGGGACCCGTCGCGCGCCACCGCCAGCCCCTCGACGTCCCACCGTACCGTCCGGGTGAGCGACCGCGGCGTGGCGGCCGGGTCCGCGAGATCGAGCACGTAGAGCTCGTCGAAATCTCCTTCCCGGTCGGTGACCAGGTAGACCGACTTCCCGTCGGCGGAGAACCGGGCCGCACCCACCGAGCCCTTGCCCGTCGAGGGAGTGAGCGCGCGGCGCGTTCCGGTGGCCACGTCGACGAGGAAGAGATCGGAGTCGGCGATGGACCGGTACCTCCGCACCAGCAGCTGGCTGCCGTCGCGGGAGAAGTCGACCGGCTGCCAGGTCCCCTCGGCCTCGAAGACGCGGCGGGCCTCCGCAGGACGGGCGACCTCGGCCACGTAGACGTCGGTGTCCTTCCCGTTGCGACCCGTGCCGTCGTAGGCAAGCCGGCGGCCGTCGGGGCTGACGATCAGGGCCTCGTGCCGGCTCTTTCCGTCGGTGAGCAGCTGCGTCTGGCCGCTCCGCCGGTCGAGCCGGTAGATCTGCCAGTTCTCCGAGCCGCCGATGTCCCGGCGGAAGTAGACGATGGTCGGGTCGCCGGGCTGGAAGATCCCGGAGGTGACCGGCTCCCGCCCGAAGGTGATCTGGGTCCGCGCGCCCATGGCCCGGTCGACCACGTGGAGCTGCATCGTCTGGGCGAATCGGGTGGTGATGAGCACCGCCTCCCCCCCCGCCGTGACGTCGAGGAGCCGGGCCGAGCGGGCCTCGAGCAGCTGCTCGGCGCGCTGCCAGAGGGCGTCGGGGACATTGCCGACGCCGGTCTGCAGGAGGTTCGGCCGGCCGGCGACGGCCGCCATGCCGGGGATCCGCGTGGGCGCCGGGGCAGGCGCCTGGGCGGCGAGGAGGGCGAGAGCGAGCGAGAGGATCTTCATGTCGGATCGGGCCTCGTCTGGGTCTGGGTCATCGCTTCGGAGATCTTCCACAGCCGGGACGCGGTGCCGTCATCCCGGGCCGCGCGGGAGGGCGTCCGCTCCCGGCAGGAGGAGAAGTACCGTCCGGAAACGCCGCGCAGTCCGGGGTCGGTGGCCACGTGGAGGGTGGTCCTCGCCCCGCGCGCGGGCGAGGAGAGGAACGGGGCGCCGATCGCGACCAGCCGACCGAAGAGGCCGGGGTGGTTCCGCCCGAACCCGCTCGCCACGGCGCCCGGGTGGAGCGCGTTGGCGGAGACGCCGCTGCCCGCGACGCGCCGGGCCAGCTCCCGTGTGAAGAGCACGTTGGCGAGCTTCGACTGGGCGTAGGCCCTCCACATCCCGTACCGCCGCTCCAGCTGGAGGTCCTCGAAGTCGATGACCCCGCTCTCGTGGGCCACCGACGAGACGTTGACGACCCGTGCATCGGGGAGCTCCTGCATGAGCGGAAGGAGCTCGCGGGTCAGCAGGAAGTAGGCGAGGTGGTTCAGCGCGAGGGTCATCTCCACGCCGTCGACGGAGAGCTCCCGCCCGGCGAAGATAGCCCCGGCGTTGTTGACGAGCAGGTCGAGCCGACCGGTCCGCTCGCGGACCGCCGCGGCGAGCGCCCGGACCTGCGCCTGGGAGGAGAGGTCGGCGACGAGGGGCTCGACGGTCCCTCCGGTCGCCTCCCGGATCTCCCTGGCCGCAGCCTCGCCGCGCGCCGGATCCCGGGCCACGATCAGCGTGCGCGCCCCCATCCGGGCGATTTCCTTGGCGGTCGCCCTCCCGATCCCGTTCGTCGCGCCGGTGACGAGCGCCACCCGGCCGTCCATCGGTTTGCCCATCGGCCCTCCTGGGCACGGCACCGTCCGCCCCGGGCGTTAAGATATCCGGATGTCCGAGAGGGGGCGTCCGGGAGGCGAGGCAGATACCGTCACCCGGAGCCGATCGCAACCGAAGACACGTCCGCCCCCCCTCTACAAGGTGCTGTTGCACAACGACGACTACACGACCATGGAATTCGTCGTGCACGTGCTCGAGACCGTATTCAGCCACCCGACGTCGGTGGCCATGAAGATCATGCTGGCCATCCACCATCGCGGCGTGGGTGTGGCCGGGGTTTTCCCTTACGAGATCGCAGAGACCAAGGCGACAAAGGTCATGGATCTGGCCCGCGAGGCCGAATATCCCCTCCTCTGTACGGTCGAACCCGAGTAGCAGGAGCCTCGATGGTCACGGTAACGAAGGAACTGCAGGCCACTCTCCAGAACGCCGTCTCGGACGCCCGCCGGCGCCGGCACGAGTACGTCACGCTGGAGCACCTGCTCCACGCGATGGCGCGCGACAAGATCGCCTCCGAGATCCTGGCCGCGTGCGGCGCCGACATCGCCGAGCTCGAGAAGGAGCTCGAGGACTACCTCGACCGCACCCTCGAGGCCCGGACAGGCAGCGGCGAGCCGGAGCAGACGGCCGCGTTCCAGCGGGTCCTGCAGCGCGCCGCCTGGCACGTGCAGGGTGCCGGACGCTCCGAGCTCAACGCCGGCGACGTCCTCGTCGCCATCACCCGGGAGCGCGGCTCGCACGCCGTGTTCCTCCTCGACAAGCAGGGTGTCCGGAGGCTCGACATCCTCTCGTACATCTCCCACGGGGTGGCCAAGGACAAGGACAAGGAGAAGGAAGGAACCGAGGAGGAGGACGCACAGCCCGAGCAGCAGGAGGAGGGCGCCCCCCGCGCCGTGAAGGACCCCTTCCGTTCCTTCTGCACCAACCTCGTGGAGAAGGCGGCGCGCGGCGAGATCGACCCGCTCATCGGCCGCCGCCCGGAACTGGAGCGCACCGTCCAGGTGCTCTGCCGCCGCCGCAAGAACAACCCCGTCTACGTGGGCGACCCGGGCGTGGGCAAGACCGCCATCGCCGAGGGGTTGGCCCTCGCCATCCACGAGAAGCGGGTCCCGGAGGTCCTGGCCAAGGCCACCATCTGGTCGCTCGACATGGGCGCGCTGCTCGCCGGCACCAAGTTCCGCGGCGAGTTCGAGCAGCGGCTCAAGGGGGTCATCGCCGGCGCCAAGAAGATCCCGCACGCCATCCTCTTCATCGACGAGATCCACACCATCGTGGGCGCCGGTGCCACCACCGGCAGCTCCATGGACGCCTCCAACCTCCTCAAGCCGGCGCTGGCCTCGGGCGATCTCCGCTGCATCGGCTCGACCACCTTCGAGGACTACAAGCAGACCTTCGAGAAGGATCACGCGCTGGCGCGCCGCTTCCAGAAGATCGAGGTTCACGAGCCCACCCTCGAGGAGACGGTGAAGATCCTCCGCGGCCTGAAGCCGGCCTACGAGACCCACCACGGCGTCGTCTATTCCGACAAGGCGCTCCGGGCCGCCGCCGAGCTGTCCGCCAAGCACATCAACGACCGGCGCCTCCCCGACAAGGCCATCGACGTTCTCGACGAGGCCGGGGCCGCCGACCGCATGCGTCCCGAGGAGAAGCGGCGCCACCGCGTTCTCACCCGCGACGTGGAGCGGGTGGTGGCGCGGATGGCCAAGATCCCGGAGCGCACCGTTTCCGCCGACGACCAGGCCGCGCTGGCGGCGCTCGAGCCCGAGCTCAAGCGGGTCATCTTCGGCCAGGACAAGGCCATCGACGCCATCGCCTCGGCCATCAAGCTTTCCCGCTCCGGCCTGGGCTCGCCCGAGAAGCCCATCGGCGCCTTCCTCTTCTCCGGCCCCACCGGCGTCGGGAAGACGGAGCTCGCCAAGCAACTCGCCCGCATCATGGGGGTCGAGTTCATGCGCTTCGACATGACCGAGTACCAGGAGAAGCACACCGTCTCCCGGCTCATCGGAGCGCCCCCGGGCTACGTGGGCTTCGACCAGGGCGGCCTGCTCACCGACGCCATCCGGCGCACCCCCTACGCGGTGCTGCTCCTCGACGAGATCGAGAAGGCCCACCCCGACATCTACAACATCCTGCTCCAGGTGATGGACCACGCCACGCTCACCGACAACAGCGGGCGCAAGGCCGACTTCCGGCAGATCGTCCTCATCATGACGACCAACGCCGGCGCCCAGGAACTCTCCAGCCGGTCGCTGGGCTTCTCCTCCGGCGAGGGGTCGAAGGGCAACGCCCGCAACGCCATCGAGCGCACCTTCAGCCCCGAGTTCCGCAACCGGCTCGACGCCTGGGTCTCGTTCGAGTCCCTGCCGCCCGAGGTCATCGCCAAGGTGGTGGACAAGATGGTGGCCGAGCTCACCGTCCAGCTCGCGCCCAAGAAGGTCACCATCGAGCTGACCGCGGCGGGCCGGGCCTGGCTGGCCGAGCACGGCTTCGACCGGCTCATGGGGGCCCGCCCCATGGGACGCATCATCCAGAAGAAGGTGAAGGAGCCTCTCGCCGAGAAGATCCTCTTCGGGGAGCTGAAGGAGGGCGGGCACGTCACGATCGATGCCGCCGAGGACCAGCTTCGCCTCGAGGTGAAGCCGACGGTGCCGGTCGAGCCGGTCGCGTGATCCGGGCCTCGGCGCGGGGACGCCTGGCGTGGGGCCGGCGGGTCCGGGCGGCCCGCGGCGCTGGGGGGCGCCCGCTTCGAGGAGTGGGTGTTCGCGACTGAATGGCGCCGCCGGACAGCGCGACTCGGGATGAGGCGGTTCGGCGCCCTCTCAGATGCGCCCCGCGCCGGGGCCACCCGGACCGCCTGGATTCGGAGGGCGTTCCCGCGGCAAGGCCCTCCCTCGGTAGATCGGGTGCCGGCGACCGCTCGAACTCTTCTCCCACGAAGGGCGCCGTTCGCGTCGCCTTCGGCTCCCGACGAGATCCAGCCGGCGAGGGCGCCCCTCCGTGCGGCGCCTCCGCAGCAGCCCAATCCACCGTCCATGCAGCACCAATCCGGTCGGCTGCGAGGACCAGCGCCGCCGAGGAGGGGCGACCCGTCGCCGGCGGCATCCAGCCAGCTGGACCGAAGGCGATCCGCGGAAGGCGACCCGTCCGATGGTAGAACCGGTCGGTGCGCCCGCTCCCGGTCGACGCCATCCTCCCCGACGTCGTCGCGGCCCTGCGCCGCGGCCGCTCGCTCGTGGTCGAGGCCCCGCCCGGCGCCGGGAAGACCACCCGGATCCCCCGTGCCCTGCTCGAGGCCGGGCTGGCCGGGGACGGCGAGGTGTTGGTCCTCGAGCCGCGACGCCTCGCCGCGCGCATGGCGGCCCGCCGGGTCGCCGAGGAGATGGGCGAGCGCCCCGGCGAGACGGTGGGCTGGCAGGTCCGATTCGAGGAGGTGGCCGGGCCCCGCACGCGCCTCCGCTACGTGACCGAGGGGCTTCTCACCCGCCGCCTCGTCGCCAGCCCCTCGCTCCCCGGCATCGGGGCGGTGGTGCTCGACGAGTTCCACGAGCGGCACCTCCAGGGCGACCTGGCGCTCGCGCTGCTGCGCCGCCTCCAGGAGACCACCCGCCCCGACCTCGCACTGGTGGTGATGTCGGCCACCCTCGACGCCGGGCCGGTGGCCCGCTACCTGGACGCCCCGTCGGTCCGCTCGGAGGGGCGCCTCTTCGAGGTCGCCCTCGACCACCTCTCGCCGGCCGATGCGGCCCGCGACGACCGACTGGAGGATCGGGTGGCCCAGGCCGTCCGGCGGGCGGTCGAGGATGCGCCGTCGGGCGACGTCCTCGTCTTCCTGCCGGGCATGGCCGAGATCCGCCGCGCCGCCCAGGCCTGCGCGCCGCTGGCCCGGCGGGCCGGGCTCGACCTGCTTCCGCTCCACGGCGATCTGTCGCCGGAGGAGCAGGACCGGGCCGTCCGTCCGGGAACCCGGCGGAAGGTGGTCCTCTCCACCAACGTCGCCGAGAGCTCGGTCACCATCGACGGGGTGACCGTCGTGATCGACTCGGGGCTCGCCCGCGTGGCCTCCCACTCCCCGTGGTCGGGGCTGCCGCGCCTGGAGGTCCGCCGTGTCTCCCGGGCCTCGGCGACGCAGCGGGCCGGGCGCGCCGGACGGACCGCTCCCGGGCGCTGCCTGCGGCTCTACACGCGCCACGACTTCGACACCCGCCCCGAGTTCGACGTCCCGGAGATCCTGCGCGAGGACCTCTCCGAGCCGCTGCTCGCCGTGGCCTCGATGGGTGGGCCCGAACTCCGCTGGCTCGACGCGCCGCCGGAGGCGGCAGCGGCGGCGGCGCGTGACCTGCTCCGCGACCTGGGCGCCCTCGACCCGGCCGGCGCCATCACGGCGCGCGGGCGGCGGCTGCTCCGCTTCCCGCTCCATCCCCGGCTGGCCCGGCTGGTGGTGGAGGCCGACGACCGCGGCGCCGGGCAGGCCGGCGCGTTGCTCGCCGCCCTCCTCGCCGAGCGGGACGTCCGGGAGCGCGCCCCGGACCGCGGACGCGGCACGCCCCCCACCGGCCCGTCCGACCTGCTGGAGCTCGCCCACCTGGTCGAGCAGGCGACCAGCCCGCGCCTCGATCCGGATCGGGTCCGTGCCCTCGGACTCTCCCCGGGCGCGGTCCAGGCGGTGGAGCGGAGCCGGCGGCAGATCGCCCAGCTCGTCTCCCGGAGCACGTCGCGCCGCCCTTCCGCGGAGGACTCGGAGGAGGCGCTGCTCCTCGCCACCCTGGCGGCCTATCCGGACCGGGTGGCGCGTCGTCGGGCGCCCGGGAGCCCGGACGTGGTCCTCTCCGGCGGGGGGTCGGCACGGCTCGACGAAGCGAGCGTCGTGCGCGAGGCACCGCTGCTCGTGGCGGTCGACGCCGACGAGCGGCGCGACCGCCGTCCGGCGGGACCCGTACCGGCGGCCGGACGGGGGGGCCAGGTGCTCGTCCGCGTCGCGTCGGCGGTCACCCCGGAGATGATCCTGGAGCTCTTCCCGGACGCGCTGCGCTGGGAGGAGGAGCTCACCTGGAACGCCGAGGCGGAGCGGGTCGACGCCTTCGAGCGGATGCGCTACCGCGACCTCGTCCTCGAGGAGTCGCGCAAGCCCGCGCCGGATCCGGAGCGCACGGCCGCAATGCTCGCCGACGCGGCCCTGGCCCGCGGGGCCCGCACCTTCGCCGAGGAGGGCGAGGTCGACCGACTGCTCGCCCGTGTCGCCTTCGCCGCCCGGGCCGCCCCGGCGAGCGGCTTCACCCCGCTCGGGGAGGAGGACGTCACGGCGGCGCTGCGGGAGGCCTGCGCGGGGCTCCGGAGCTTCGCCGGACTGCGGGAAGCGGGGCTCGTCCAGGCGCTTCTCGGGCGGCTCCCGCCCGACCGGCGTTCACTCCTCGAGCGGCTCGCCCCGGAGCGGGTGACGCTCGGCGGTGGCCGGGGCGTGCGGGTGAACTACGAGGCTGGGGACAAGAACCCGTGGGTGGAGAGCCGGCTCCAGGACTTCTTCGGCGCGATCCGGGGTCCTGCCATCGGCGGCGGCCAGGTGCCGCTCGTCCTGCACCTGCTCGCGCCGAACCAGCGCGCCGTCCAGGTGACGACCGACCTGGCCGGGTTCTGGGAGCGCCACTACCCGGCGCTGCGCCGGGAACTGATGCGGCGCTACCCGCGCCACGCCTGGCCGGAGGATCCCCGCACAGCGCGCCCGCCCGAGCCGCGCGGGCGGAGGTGAGCACGGGCCGCGAGCGGCCCGCCCCCGCTATCCCGCGAGCGCCCGGACCGCTCCCGCCGCCACCGCGAAGTGGAGCCCGGCGGCGGCGACCACGAGCGCGTGGAACACCTCGTGGTACCCGAAGACCCGCGGGAACGGGTCGGGCTTGCGCGTGGCGTAGATGATCGCCCCGATGCTGTAGAGCAGCCCGCCCCCCGCGAGGAGCGCCAGGGAGACCGGACCGATGGCCCGGTACATGGCGGGGACGAGCGGAACCGCCGCCCAGCCGAGCAGGAGGTAGAGCCCAGTCGCGAGCATCCGCGGCGCCCGGGGCCAGAGGAGCGCGCGGAGGATCCCGAGCCCCGCCCCGGCCCACACCACCGTGAGCATGGTGCGCGCGCGCCCGTCGCCGATGAGCAGGCAGATGGGCGTGAAGGTCCCGGCGATGAGCAGGAAGATCGCCGAGTGGTCGAGCCGCCGCATCCAGAGGCGCGCCCGGGGGCCCCAGGTGGGACGGTGGTAGAGGGCACTCACCGAGAAGAGCCCCACCAGGCTGAACCCGTACACGAGCGCGCCCACCCTGGCCCGCGGCCCGGGCGCGAGGAGCACGAGCGCCACGAGGCCGGCCAGCGCCACGCCGGCGGCGACCTGGTGCGAGACCCCGCGCAGGAGGGGCTTCTGGCGTGGCGGGGCGACGTCCGGCATGGCCCGAACCTAGCGGGCCCACGTCACCCGCGTGTCACGGCGGGCCACCTATCTCGAGGGAAGCTTCAACCCCATGTCGATCATGGCGAGGAGCGCCTCGGCATTCGCCTTGGCGTCGTTGACCGGGTGATGATCCGAGACGGTCTTGCGGAGGTGTTTCCAGGAGGCGTAGCCGTCCTTCACCATGCCGCAGTAGAGATCGCCGATGCGCCGGCCCGACCATCCGAAGGGGTTCCGTCCCAGGAAGGTGTGGAAGTACCAGTTCACGTACTGCCAGTCGAAGGCCAGGTTGTCGGAGGCGAAGACCGGCTTGCCCTTCGAGTTCTCCACCACCCAGGTCTCGAAGCGGGCCATCACCTCCCGCGGATCGTCGAAGGCCTCGTGCTCGGGGCGGCCGAAGCCGCTGATGGCGAGCGCGTCGGGGAGCCAGTCCTTCGCGATGGGGCGCGTCCGCCCGTAGAAGGTCCTCGAGAGCGTGGGCTCGACCACCACCGCCCCCAGGCAGACCATGGAGTACTTGCCCGGGATGGGGCCGTCCGCCTCGACGTCGACGACGATCAGGGACATCTAGCCCCCCTCGGCGCGGGCCGCGTCCTGCAACTCGCGCCAGAGGGCCTCGACGTGGCGCCGCTCGGTGGCCTCGGCGCCGATCGACACCCGCAAGGTCTGCTGCCCCTTGAGCACGCTCGGGGTCAGGTAGGCGCGCCCTCCCTCGTTCACCCGGCGTGCGATGGCCAGGTTGTGGGCGGCCAGCCGCGCCTCGTCGGCGGCCGCCGAGGGCACGTGACGGAACGTGACGGTCTGGAGCGGCACCGGCGCGAGCCGCTCCCATCCCGCGGTCTCGTCGACCCGGTCGGAAAGCCAGCGGGCGTTCTCGACGTCGCGCCGGATGCGGGCCCGCATCGCGTCGACCCCCTCGTCGAGCAGGTGGAACCAGAGCTTGAGGGCGCGGAACCGGCGCCCCAGCGGGATGCCCCAGTCCCTCAGGTTTCGCACCTCGCCGTCCTGGGCGGTGCGCAGGTAGCTCGGGTTCGTCGACATCACGCGCACGAGGTGCTGGGGATCGCGGACGAAGTAGGCCGAGAGGTCGAAGCCGGGCCCCATCCACTTGTGCGGGTTCAGGACGAGCGAGTCGACCTCCTCGACGCCCCGCCACATCCAGCGGTACTCCGGCTCCACCATGGCGGTACCGGCCAGCGCCGCGTCGAGGTGGAGCCAGAGACCGTGCCGCCTGGCCACGCCGGCGATGCCGGCCACCGGGTCGAGCGCCGTGGTGCCGGTGGTGCCGGTGGTGGCGACCACCGCGCAGGGGCGAAGCCCGGCGCCCCGGTCGGCCTCGATGGCCTCGGCCAGCGCGTCGATGCGCATGGCGTGGGCCCGGTCGGTGGCGACGAGCCGCAGGTGCTCCTTCCCGAACCCGGCCAGCAGCGCGCCCTTCTCGATGGAGCTGTGGGCCTGGTCCGAGGCGTAGACCACCATGGCCGGCTCGCCGCCCTGCAGCCCCTCCCGGTTCTGGGAGAAGCCGCTCGTCCGCTCCCGGGCGCAGAGGAGCGCGGTGAGCGTGGAGGTGGAGGCGGTGTCGTGGATGACGCCGGTGAAGGTGGCGGGCAGCCCCACCATCTGGCGCAGCCAGTCCATCACCACCTCCTCGACCTCGGTCGCGGCCGGGGAGGTCTGCCAGCTCATCCCCTGCACCCCCAGTCCGGCGCAGACCAGGTCGGCGAGGACCGACGCGCGGCTGGCGTTGGACGGGAAGTAGGCGAAGAAGGACGGGTGGGTCCAGTGGGTGATCCCGGGCAGGATCACCGCGTCGAGGGCGTCGATGGCCTCACGGAGCCGCCCGCCCTCGGCGGGAGGCGCGGTGGGAAAGCGGGCGCGGATCTCCCCGGGCCGGACCCGGCTCATCACCGGCAACGTCTCGATCCGGTCGCGGTAGTCGGCTACCCAGTCGACGAGCTCGTGCCCCAGCTTCCGGAAGGTCTCGGAGTCCATGGAGCCTTCAGGCGTCGAGCATGAGCCGGCTCGGCTCCTCGATGAGCTCCTTCACCTTCACGAGGAAGCCCACCGCCTCCCGGCCGTCGATGATGCGGTGGTCGTAGGAGAGGGCCAGGTACATCATCGGTCGCACCACCACCGTGTCGCCCGGGCCGACGACCGGCTTCTTCTGGATCTTGTGGAGGCCGAGGATCCCGCTCTGCGGCGTGTTCAGGATGGGGGTGGAGAGCATCGAGCCGTAGATGCCGCCGTTGGAGATGGTGAAGGTCCCGCCGGCGAGGTCCTCCATGGTGATCCGGTTCTCGCGCGCCCGCTTGGCCAGCTCGACGATGGAGAGCTCGATCTGCGCCAGCGAGAGCTGGTCGGCGTCGCGGATGACCGGGACCACGAGCCCCTTGCCTCCCCCGACCGCCACGCCCACGTCGTAGTGATCCTTGAAGAGGACGGCGTCGCCCCGCACCTCGGCGTTCACCGACGGGAAGGTGGTGAGCCCCTCGACCGCAGCCTTCACGAAGAAGCCCATGAAGCCGAGCTTGATGCCGTGGCGCTCCTGGAAGGCGGCCCCGTACCGGTCGCGGAGCTCCATCACCCGCGACATGTCCACCTCGTTGAAGGTGGTCAGGATGGCCGCGCTCTCCTGGGCCTCGAGCAACCGTCGGGCCACCGTGCGCCGCAGCGGGGACATGGGAACGAGCCGCTCGCGGTCGCCTGGGGGCGGGAAGGAGGCGGGGGCGAGCGTGCCCTTGCCCGCGGCCGCCTCGAGGAGGCGCAGGACGTCGGCCTTGCCGAGTCCCTTCTCGGCGAGCAGCTTGCGTGCCGCCGGCGTGAGGCGCGGCTCCGCACCGGCCGGGCCCGGGGACGCGGGGGGTGCGAGCGGCGCGGCACTCCGCGGGGGCGCAGCGGGAGATC
>CAIVAR010000133.1 GCA_903904005.1 uncultured Anaeromyxobacter sp. | reverse complement strand
TGGGTGACCCGGGGCGAGGTGCTGAACACCCTCCCCGCCGCGGAGTTCGCCGCCCGGGTGCGCCCGGGGTAGAGTCCGCCGCGATGTCCGCCCTGCGAAGCCGCCGCGTCCAGTTCGCCGGCCTGCTCATGCTCTCGTCGGGCATGCCGCTCGGCTTCGTCATGAACACCATCCAGGTGTTCCTGCGCGGCGCCGGCGTGAGCCTGAAGACCATCGGCCTCCTCCAGGTGGTCTCCATCCCCTGGTCCTTCAAGTTCCTCTGGGCACCCCTGGTCGACCGGTTCTCCCTTCCCTGGCTGGGGCGGCGGCGGGGCTGGATCGCGGCGATGCAGCTCTCGATGACCGCGACGCTGGGCGGGCTCGCCGCCTACGCCTCCCGCCACCTCGTCCCCGGCCCGGCCGGCACCGACGTGCTCGTGGCCGGGGCGGCCACCGGGATCGCGCTCATCGCGCTGGCCATCGCCTTCTTCTCGGCCACCCAGGACATCGCCCTCGACGCCTACACCGTCGAGGTCCTGGAGAAGGACGAGGTCGGGCCGGCCAGCGGCCTGCGCATCATGTGGTACCGCATCGGCATGCTGGTGGCCGGGGCGCTCGCCATCTTCGCCTCGGAGTGGGTCCCCTGGCCGTGGGTCTTCGCCTCCCTGGGCGTGGTCTTCGCGCTGCTCGTCCTGCTCACCATCGCCGCGCCCGAGCCCCGGGTGGTCGCCGCCGCCCCGCGCACCTTCCAGGAGGCGGTGGTCGAGCCCTTCCGGAACTTCTTCGGCCGGAGCCGCGCCGCCGAGGTGGCGCTCTTCCTGGTCTTCTACAAGTTCGGCGACAACCTGGGCGGGTCGATGGTGAACCCGTTCCTGAAGGACCTCTGCTTCGGGAACGCCGAGATCGGCCTGATGGTGAAGACCATCGGGACGGCCGCCACCATCGGCGGCGCCGCGGCGGGCGCCGCCCTGATGACGAAGCTCGGCATCGGGCGGGCGCTCTGGGTCTTCGGCTTCGCCCAGGCCGGCGGCAACCTCCTCTACGCGCTCGCCGCGGCCACCCACCCGGGCGTGACCGACGTGGCCCTCTGCGGCGGCGCCACGGTCTCGGCGGCCACGCGGGCGGCCACCTACGTCGCCATCGCCGGCGAGTACGCGTCCCAGGGCATGGCCACCTCGGCGCTGCTCGCCTACGTGACCCGGCTCTGCGACCGGCGCTACGCGGCGGCGCAGTACGCGCTCCTCTCCAGCCTCTTCGGCCTGGGGCGGACCCTCTCCGGCCCCCCCAGCGGCTGGATGGCCGAGCGGCTCGGCTACGAGTGGTTCTTCATCACGGCGGCCGTCCTCGCCGTCCCGGGCATGATCTTCCTGCAGCGGGTGGCGCCGATCCAGCAGCGGGATCTCCCCGAGGGGGAGATGCCGCAGGGCTGAAGTGCTGGGTTATGTTGCCGACCGTCCAGGTTCAAGACCTCGTGCTTCGCGACAGGTCCAGGCCATGAGTCCTCTTCCACCCCAACCCCGTCCCCGCCTGATCACCTTCGACGTGTTCGGCACCATCCTCGACTGGCAGCGCGGGATGACCGACGACGTTCACGCCGCCGGCAGGTCGATGGGTGCTTCCGACTTCGAGCGGGTCGTGAACCGCCAGGCAGAACTCGAACGCGAGCGGCACTTCCACCCGTACAGGGACATCACGGCGGCCTTGGGTTCCAGTTGTCTGGCTGGGTCTGCGCCGAGGAGGTGCAGGTGTACAAGCCGGCCCAGGGGTTCTGGCACGCCGTCTCGCGCAAGCTCCTCGTGAGTCCGGGGCCCGACTGGTGGCATGTCTCGGCCTACGCCGACTACGACGGGGACGTGGCACGCGCCCTGGGGCTCACCGCGGTGTTCGTGGAGAGACCCCACGCCCGACCTGGTCGATCGAACCTCTCACCCCAAGGAGTGGTTCTGCCGGCAGAACTGCGACACGGATGTCGCGGTTCCTACTTCCCGACCTCTCCCCTCGCCTTCGCCTCGGCTGCCAGCTCCCGCACCGAGAACCCCGGCGTCTGGCTGTACTCGTCGGTGCCCAGCGTCCCGAACGGGCGGGCCGCGGCCCGGTTGGCCTTCTGCGCGGCGTCGGTGAGCTTCGACGGCCGCACCAGCCAGGGGTCCTTCTCGTACGAGACCGGCGGCCCGCGCAGCAGCCGCTTCTCGTCGTAGATCTGCCCCTCGCGCGTGTAGGTCGGCGCCGGGTGCTCGCCGGTGTCCATGCGGATGGCGTCCTTGGGGCAGGCCTCGACGCAGAACCCGCACACCACGCAGCGCAGCTCGTCGATCACGAACTTCGCCGGGTACTTCTCGATGGGGTCGCCCTCGACCTCGGCGGCCTCGATGTAGATGCACTGGGCCGGACAGGCGGTGGCGCACATGTAGCAGGCCACGCAGCGCGGGCTGCCGTCGGGACGGGGCACGAGCCGGTGCAGGCCGCGGTATCCGGCCGGGTACGGGGCCTTCTCCTCCGGGTACTGCAGCGTGGTCACGCGGTTGCGGACACGGTTGCGCTCGAGGATGTCGGTGTTGCCGTCGCGCGAGAAGAAGGCGTTGCGCCAGAAGGTCTTCACCACGAGCCCGATGGCCCGGAAGATCTCGGGGAAGTAGAGGCTCTCGCGGGTGTCGGCCGGGCGGTTGTCGATCTGGTAGGGCATGGCGTCAGTGTCCGGCGGCGTGGGCGGCGTGCCCGTGGGCGTCGCCGTGGGCGGCCTGGGGCTTCGAGACCGCGAGGGTGATCCCGAAGATGGCCACGATCTCGGCCACCCCGATCCAGGCGAGGACCTGGAGGCTCGGGTCGACGAGGACCGCGGCGCCGGTCACGAACACGTTCACGAGCGCGCCGGGGAGGAGCAGCTTCCAGCAGAGCCCCTGGATCTGGTCGTAGCGGAAGCGGGGCAGCAGCCAGCGGATGATGAGCTGGAGCCAGGTGAGCAGGATGACCTTCGCGAGGAAGGCGGCGGCGCAGATGGCCCCGAAGAGCAGCGGGTCGAGGTTGGCCTTCATCCAGCCCTCGAAGAAGACCGGGTGCCACCCGCCCAGGAACACGGCAGCGGTGACCGCGGCCAGGATCACCACCTCGACGAACTCGGCCAGGAAGAGCAGGCCGAACTTCATGCCCGAGTACTCGAGGAAGTAGCCGACGATCTCGCTCTCCCCCTCGGGCAGGTCGAAGGGGGCGCGCTTGGTCTCGGCGAAGGAGCTGGTGAAGAAGACCAGGAAGCCGAGGGGCTGGAGCAGGATCCCGAGCGCGGGCACCGGCCCGAGGACGTCGGCCCCCTGGGCGATGGCCATCGCCTGGAGGTTGACCGTCCGGTAGGCGATCATCACGCCCACGAGCGAGAGGCCGAGCGAGACCTCGTAGCTGATCATCTGGGCGCTGGCCCGTACCGCGCCGAGCATGCCCACCCGGCTGTTGGAGGCCCAGCCGGCGAGCGTGGTGCCGTACACCGAGAGGCCGGCCAGGGCGAAGATCCAGAGGAGGCCGGCGTCGGGGTTGGCGACCCACATCCCGACCGTCTGCCCCATGGCCCGGATCTCCGGACCCACCGGGATCACGGCGAAGAGCGCGAAGGTCGGGGAGAAGGCCAGCACCGGGGCGAGTTCGAAGAGGAACTTGGAGCGGGCTGCCGGGTAGATGGACTCCTTGGTGAGCATCTTCAGCGCGTCGGCGAGCAGGTACGGCACGCCACCGAGCGGAAACTTGCCGAGGACGAGGATGCGGTTCGCGCCGATCCGGTCCTGCATGGCGGCCGACCACTTGCGCTCGGCCACGGTGAGGAGCGCGGCCAGCGTCATGAGCGTCACCGCCATGAGGGTGACCGCGTTCACGATGGAACTGCCGAAGAAGCCGGGGAAGCCCAGCGCCACCGCGCCCTTCGCCGCCAGGGCGGCGAGCGCGTAGAAGGCGGCGAAGAGCCCCACCAGTCCGACGAGGACCGCCCCGATGACCAGCCACATGCCCACGAAACGCTTCACGGCGGTCTCCTCTCAGGGGTTCGGCAGGCGGTTCCACTCGACGTTTCCACTCCCGTCGAGGGGCATGCGCTCGCGGTGACCGGGCAGCCGCCCGTCCACCGTGCCGGCGGCCAGCGGGACGAGCCCCTTGCGGCGGTCGACCGAGGGCAGCGAGTTCCACGCGAAGCCAGGGAGGTCGGCGGCCACGCGGCGCCCCACGTCCTCGTGGACGGCACGGGCGCTGGCCCAGCGCGAGGAGAGGCCGAGCACCGCCCCGATCTCGCCCGCCAGCCCCCAGTGGGGCAGCGACTCGCCCCGGGGCCAGTAGGCCAGCTCGAAGCGCTGCGGGCGCCCCTCGAAGTTCACGAAGGTGCCGTCGGACTCGGGCACCGGGGAGGCGGGGAGCAGCACCGTGGCCGCCGAGGCGAGCTCCCCCTCGTTCACCGCCTGGACCACCAGCGCCTCGGCCCGGCCGAGCGCCGCCGCCAGCTCGGGGGTGGGAAGCTCCGCGCCCACCGCCCAGACCGCCTTCACCTTGCCGGCGGCCACCGCCGCGGCCAGGTCGGCGACGGGCTTCACCGTGATCCCGAAGGCGCGGGCCACCAGCGCGAGCCCGGCCCGGTTGGGGTTCTGGTCGGCGCGGCGCAGGAAGTCGTCGCTCCAGCCGTCGGGGCGGCCGCCCACGTAGACCTCGGAGAGC
>CAIVAR010000132.1 GCA_903904005.1 uncultured Anaeromyxobacter sp. | reverse complement strand
CGCGGGCTCTTTCACCTCCATGCAGGAGCGCTCGTCGCGCCCGACGGGCGGGGCATCCTCGTCGCCGGCAGTGCCGGAGCAGGGAAGAGCTCGCTGACCCTCGCGCTCCTCGAGGCCGGGTGCTTCTACCTCGGAGACGACGCCGTGTTCCTCTCGGCGCGGGGCGGGGACGTCGCCGCCCTGGCGTTGCCCCGTCCCTTCCACGTCGCGCCCCGCACGGCCGAAGCCTTCCCTCGCGTGGGCTCGCTCCTCTCCGATCTCCTCCCCACCGGCGAGAAGAGGCGGCTCGATCCACGCCTGGCGTGGCCGGGTCGGGAGCGCGTCTCCATGTCGCAGCCGTCCCTGCTCCTCCTGCCGCAGGTATCCGGGGAGGCGACCACAGTCGTCGAGCCCCTGTCGTCCGCGGAGGCCATGGGCGCGCTCATCGAGTCGAGCACGTTCGTCGTCGTGGACGGGCTGCCCGGAGGCGCCGAGCACCTCGACGTGCTCCGGCGAGTCGCGGACGGCGTGCGGGCCTTGCGGGTGGAGTCCGGGCTCGACCTGCTCGAGCGGCCCGCGGAGACAGTGGATCGTCTGCTTCGCTCTGCACCTGGATCTTCACTAATAGGCCATACGAAGGGGGAACCATGACGGCGTATCGACTCAAGTGCTGCCCCAGGTGCTTTCGGCCGAAGTTGGACTGGGCAGTTGGGGCCCGTAGCTCGCCGAGCTAGCCAAGGAAGTGGAAGAGAAGCGCAAGGCGTAGTGCGAAGGTCTCCCTTCAGAATCGCAGCGACGAGGGGGCGAGAGCCGCACCTCGTCGTTCATGGCGGTACCGATCAACCCCTGCGCATCGCCAGGAACCTCTCGTGGCTCACGGCGAGCAGCGAGTCGGCCGCCTGGGCCGGCATCGGGTACGGCTGACGAGCCAGTCGGAGCGCCTCGTCCCCGTCCAGGCCCAGGCCCATGAGCGTCGCCGCGACGACCCGTTCCCGGTGAAGCCGGGCGGGCGGGCCCCAGGAGATCCGCGTTAGCGCCATCAGCGCGGCGCCCAGGACGAGATCCAGCCCTGCCTCGACGGAGGCGCAGGCGAACCGTCCGGTCTTCATTCCGGCGGCGATGTGCCCCGGCAGGGACTGCCCCGTCGCATCTCGCGGGTCGACGGCATGCAGTCCCGCGCTGACCCGGAAGCGAGCGAACAATGGGTATTCCTCCGCCGTGCGAAGGAAGAGAGTCATCCCGCCGGCGACGCGTTGTGCCGGGTCGTCGAACCCCGCGACCGCCTCCTCGAACCGGAGGATCGTCTCCTTCGCCAGGGCCTTGCCCGCAGCCGAGAGCAGATCCTCGATGGAGTCGAAGTAACGGAAGACCGAGCCGTGGGAGACCCCGGCCTCCAGCGCGACGTCATCCATGACGGAAGCGCGGATGCCCTTCTCGGCGAGCACGAGCATCCCCCCCTCGATGAGACGCCTGCGCATCAGCTCCCGCCGGAGGGCAGCGACGCGAGGACGGTGGTCCGCGTGCGCGCGGGCCTTCGGGGAGGTCTTTCGCAGGGTTCGTGGGGTCACGGGCTAGCGGCGGATTCTAGCCGGGGGAGTTTCTGCTTTCCAGGGATGACGGATGCGTCATCGGAGGGGTGCGTCTGATCTGGTTCCGTACCGTCGAGGCGGCGGCGGGGGCGATTCTGATATCGCTGTGCCGCCTCGCCTGTCATAATCCATGTACCGTCACTATGACTAGGAAGTCATTAAGGCTGTGGCCGAAACACCCCGCCATATGGACGCGCGGGGGGCGGGACGTGGCAGGAACGGTTTCACCCTGATGAAGACCGCGCGTCCCGACTGCGCGCACACCCAAGGAACGAAGACATGAAGAAGACGGAGCAAACTGTCGAGGCGAAGGCCCCTGCGCGGCCGGAGCGGCGGAACTACCAGCCCCCCCGCATCACAAAGAAGCGAGCCGTGTCGAGGGCGACGCTGTTCAGCGGTTGCGGGCCCGACGGCGGCGGAGTGATTGGGCCGTGTCCTCCCGCCGGGTAAGCGCCGCGCCAATGAGGATCGTCCGGGAACTTCGAAGGAGAATCGAAATGAAGAAACTGATCGTCGTCGTTGCTGCAATCGTCGCAGGCTGCTCCGCGCAGAAGCCCGCGCCCGAGAGCGCCGCCCTTCCTGGCGGCAACGTCGTCCTGGCCACCTTCACGGTGGACGTTGACATGGCGGCCGGTACGTTCGTCGTCCGGACCACGCCCAACCCGTCCGCGGCCCCCGCCGGATCGGCGGCACTCGTGAACCTCAACGCGGACGTCACGGTCGCGAACTCGGGTTTCTCCTGGTGGGACAGCAACGACCCATTGAACGCCTGCACGAACGGGAGTTCGCCCGCCACCTGGGGCGCCGCCGTGACCGTGAAGAACAACCTCACGGGAACGGTCCTGAGCGGCGTCTACGCCGAGATCACGACCTTCCACGGAGCGTCAGGGACTGAGAGTTGCAGCAACCCGACGAGCCCGCCGACGGGCCTCAGCACGACCTACGGGCTGTGGTCCTACGGGACCATCCAGCCGGGCGCTACTACGTCCGCGCAGAAATGGATCTTCAAGTACACGACCGCGACCAACTTCTCCTTCTCGGGCCGGATCATAGGCGTCAGGGCCAACCCGGCGAACGTCGAGGGCGGGATCCAGCGGCGCGTTGTATGGAGCGAAACGAGGTTGAACGTCATCGGCGACAACGGGACCACCGTCGTGGTCGCCACTCCCCCCACCGGCATCGACTTCGTCGATTCGACCACGGGCGCGTTCTTGCACTCGGTGGCCACGACCACCGGGGTCAGCGCGATCGCCGTCGCAACCAACCGGATCTGGTGGGGCTCACCCGCGAGCGGGACGTCGTTCGTCGTGGGGTGGATGGATTCCGATGGCGGAAACCCGTCGTCGGCGACGGTCACGCCTCCCGGGGTCACGCTGGGGTCGTTTGGATTCGTACACACCATCATCCCCGATCCCACGAGTCCCACCTTGAAGGCGTGGATCATCTTCACGGACAACGACGCCCTCACCTTCGTCTGGAGCTACACGATCGGCACGGGGCTGGGTACCGTGACCAGCATCAACGGAACCTCGCGCTCGGCGGCCCTCGCGTCGAATGGGTACATCTACGTTCCCATGTACTCGCAGGACGTCATCCAGCCCCTCTCGATCTCCACTGACCCGGCAGGGAAGAGCGCCAGCATCTCGTCGTCTGGCGCGCTCAAGTGCCCCACGCCCTACTCCATCTTCCCCTCCGGCTCGGTTCTCTACATGGCGTGCAAGAGCTCGGGCTTCGTCGCGTCGATGACCAATGCAGGCCAGTTCCAGAACCTGGGCACCATCACCCAGCCGACCGGAATCGTCCGCCTGGCGTCCGGCGAGGTCTGGGCCGGATCGGAGTCGACCCTCCAGCGCGTGGGCGCCATCAACTACAGTGCAAGCCTTGGAGATGGCTCCGTCTATCCAGTCACGCCGGCGAACGGGTACCTCTGGGTGACGAAGGCCGGGTACCTCTGGCAGATCAAGACCCAGTAGCGGAAGGGCGCCAGGGTCACCGGGGGGTTAGTCTGTGTCCCGCGCCGTGAAGTTGTTGCGCCGCTACTCCCCCAAGATCGTTGGACTGAAGCTGAACGCCGATGGCACGCAGGACCCGGCCGTGGTGCTGCGGAAGGGCGTGAAGCACGAGGATATGGGCGGGTAGCGCATGGCGTAGCGCGAGGATCTCCGTTCAGAATCGCAGTGACGAGGGGCGGCGAGAGCCGCCTCTTGCCGTTGAGGAAGGCGCCCGATCACCGAGCGCTCGCGTCCTGAGGGTTCTTTCCTGGCGTAGGATGTCTGGTCGCGGGGAAGAGGAGCAGCACCCGTGCCGACGCGCCAGGACTTCGCACCTCATCCGCCCTCGGGGGACGTCTCAAATCCGGCCAACTGGGGACGGGTCAAAACCGGCCAATGGCCAGGGCCCGAGACCAGGTTCGCTTCTATCCCGCCGTCGCCTCCGGGTGCAACGTGTGACGCGTGCGCCAGCTCTTCGGGCCGCACCGGAGCACGTGGGCGTGGTGCAGGAGGCGGTCGAGGGTGGCGCTCACGGCGGCGACGTCGCCCAGAAGCTTTCCCCAGTCCTCCACGGGCCGGTTCGAGGAGAGGAGCGTCGATGCGCGCTCGTAGCGGCGCATGATGAGCTCCAGGAGGTCCTCCGCGGCGGTGGCCGGGAGCTTCCGCATCCCGAGGTCGTCCACGATGAGCAAGGGGACGGTGGCGAGCACGGCGAAGCGTTCCTTCCGAGTGCCGTCGACGGTCGCCTCGGCGAGTTCCTCCAGTAGGGCATG
>CAIVAR010000131.1 GCA_903904005.1 uncultured Anaeromyxobacter sp. | reverse complement strand
GCGGCGAAGTGGCCGGCGAAGCGGGCGTCGGAGAGCAGCCGCTGGAACTCCTCGGCCGGGATCCGGTAGGCGAGCAGGTCCTCCTCGACGACGCCGTCGAGGGTGGCCTTGCCGGTGATGAGGGAGGTGTATCCGAAGGTCTCCCCCTCCTCCAGGAGCTGCAGGGTCTGGCCGGCCCGCTCGAGCCGGACCACCCCCTTGCGGATCACGTAGAGGTGCTTGAGCGGCTCCTCTCCGACCGTCACGAGCTTCGTGCCGGTCGGGTGGTAGATGACTTCCAGGCTCCTGGCCGCGCCCTCGAACAGCTCCGGCGGGAGGCTGTCGAAGGGGGGCGTGGAGCGGACGAAAGCGACGGGATCGAGCGCGGCCATCGCCGGGCACGATAGCACGCACCCGGGGAGCGACCCGGCCCCCGGCGGGATTCCGCCGCGCGCCCCTTACCTCACCGACAGTCATACCGGCCGGGTTGGGTCTGGCGCACCCGCTCCAGAGGTGTCTTGGGTGTCTTGATTTCACTCAGAGCGACGGAGGGTCGACATTGACCTGGATCAGTTTTGCGCACTGCGTTGCAACTTTTTCGCGCAAGCGGTGCGCTGCCCTTTCAAATTTGCACCCTCCTGTAATAACCTGCCGCTTCCCTTTGTTCCGGGCCCCCAAGCTTACAGCCGCACGACGCGCACAAACACCAGTACGGTTTCACCCACCCCCCGCGGAGGATCAACAATGGCCGTTTCCCCCCAGACCACCGCACCCAGCTCAGGCGCAGGGATGACCAAAGAAGAGAGAATGGTCGTCTTCGCCTCATCGCTGGGCACGGTCTTCGAGTGGTACGACTTCTACCTCTACGGATCGCTGGCAGCCATCATCGCCAAGCACTTCTTCGTGGCGGTGAACGAGGCGACTTCCTTCATCTTCGCCCTCCTCGCCTTCGCCGCCGGCTTCTTCGTCCGCCCGTTCGGCGCGATCGTCTTCGGCCGCCTCGGAGACATGATCGGCCGCAAGTACACCTTCCTCATCACCATCCTGCTCATGGGCGGCGCGACCTTCATCGTCGGCGTCCTCCCCGGCTACGCGACGCTCGGCATCGCGGCCCCGATCATCCTCATCACCCTGCGCCTCTTCCAGGGTCTCGCCCTCGGCGGCGAGTACGGCGGTGCAGCCACCTACGTGGCCGAGCACTCCCCGAACGGTCGCCGCGGCTACTTCACCTCGTTCATCCAGACGACGGCCACCCTCGGCCTGTTCCTCTCGCTGCTCGTGATCCTGGGCTGCCGCATCCTCATGGGCACGGCCAAGTTCGAGGAGTGGGGCTGGCGGATTCCCTTCCTCCTCTCCATCGCGCTCCTCGGCATCTCCGTGTGGATCCGCCTGCAGCTGTCCGAGTCGCCGGTCTTCAAGCGCATGAAGGAAGAGGGCAAGGGCTCCAAGGCGCCGCTCACCGAGTCGTTCCTCAAGTGGCGCAACCTCAAGATCGTGCTCCTCGCGCTGTTCGGCGCCGTCGCCGGCCAGGGCGTGGTCTGGTACACGGGCATGTTCTACGAGCTCTTCTTCGTCATCAACATCCTCAAGGTCGACCCCCAGTTCGGAAACCTGGTGATCGCCGCGGCCCTCATCATCGGCACGCCGTTCTTCATCGTGTTCGGCGCCCTGTCCGACAAGATCGGCCGCAAGTGGATCATCATGGCGGGCCTGCTGCTCGCCGCCGCGACCTACTTCCCGATCTTCAAGGGCATCACCAAGGCGGCCAACCCGGCCCTCCTCGAGGCCACCGAGAAGATCCCGGTCAAGGTCTTCGCGGATCCGCTCAACTGCACCTTCCAGTTCGACCCGGTCGGCAAGGCCACGTTCCGGAAGTCCTGTGACGTCGCCAAGAGCTTCCTGTCGAAGAAGGGCATCCCGTACACGAACGAGGCCCTCCCGGCCGGCCAGACCGCGTACCTCACGGTCGGCTCCGAGAAGATCGAGGCCTTCGACGGCGTGACGCTGTCGGCGGCGGACTTCAAGGCCCAGTCGGCGGCCTTCGGCGCCAAGCTGTCCGCGGCGACGAAGACCTACCCGGCCAAGGCCGACCTGTCGCGCGTGAACACGCCGATGCTGATCTTCCTCCTCGTGATCCTGGTCATCTACGTCACCATGGTCTACGCCCCCATCGGCGCCTACCTGGTCGAGATGTTCCCGGCGCGCATCCGCTACACCTCGATGTCGCTGCCGTACCACATCGGCAACGGCTGGTTCGGCGGCTTCCTGCCGTCGATCGCCTTCGCCATCGTGACCGCGACCGGTGACATCTACGCCGGCCTGTGGTACCCGATCATCATCGCGGTCATGTCGCTGGTCGTCGGTACGCTCCTCCTGAAGGATACCGACCCTCAGGCGTCGATCACGCACGACGCCTAGCGGGCAGTCCGACCCGGAAGTTCCCGCCCCCCTCGCCGCAAGGCGAGGGGGGTTTCGTTCCCGAAGCACTCACTCAAGTGGAGAAAATCCAGATGAAGAAGCTCCTGACGCAGGCATCGGTCGCCGCCGCCTCCCTCGCGACCGCCACGGCCGCACTGGCCTCCGATTCCGCTGACACCGGCGTGACCGAGATGAACGCCGGCCCGGGCACCTTCTTCCTCCTCCTCGGAGGCGTCGCCCTCCTTGGCGTCGTGCTCTTCCTCATGCTCAAGTTCATGAACCGCAAGAAGTAGGGACACCGCTCCCGAAGCACGCGAAGCCGCTCCCGGGCCACAGGCCCGCGGGCGGCTTCCTGCGTTCCGGGGTGGGGAGCGAGGCTGGAGGCGGACGGAGGGGGCTACTCGCGCCCCGGCGCGGGCGGCCGCACCAGCGTCACCGTGCAGGGGGCCTCGGCGGCGATCTTGGTGGCGAAGGTGCCCATGAGCGCGCGCAGCGGCAGGTCGGGCGGCGGGGCCCCGATGACGATCTGGTCGACGGCGTTGGCCCGCGCGTAGGCGAGCACGGTTGCCGCCGGGTCGCTCCCCTCGAGCACGTGGAAGGAGATGGTCGCGACGGGGACCTGCAGTGGCTCGGCCCAGTGCCGGAGGTGGACCAGGTTCTTGATGGCCTGGGTGGTGGCGACGTCGTCCTCGGTCTCGACCCCGGCCACCGACGAGGGCTTCACCACCGTGACGCAGGCGAGCCGGCTCTCCGGGTCGGAGGCGAGCAGCCGCCGCACCGCGTCCCGCTGGGCCTGGAAGAGCGCCTCGTTGGTGTGGGTGGTGGCCACGGCGGCGAGCACGATGCGCGCGTTGGCGAGCTGGGCGGAGGGGCGGATGACCGCTTCCGGCTCCATCCCCTTCGCCTTGATCCAGCGTCGGAGGCGGGTGCCCAGGCCGGCCCGCATCATCCGCTTGCCCCGCTCGGTCACCACCACCTGGTCGGGATGGCCGAGGTCGAAGGCCACCTGGGCCGCGGTGGCGTAGCGCTGGTTCGCGTCCGGCTCGAGGAGGTGGAGGATCACCTCCTGCAACCATTCCGGAATCTCCTTGCGGATGGCGCGCGGCGGAACCGGGTCGGCGTGGAGGCGGCGGCGCAGCCCGGAGGGGCCGGTGGGGGAACCGAAGGGCATCCGGCCGGTGGCGAACTCGTAGAGCATGGCCCCGAGCGCGAAGAGGTCGCTGCGGGGATCGCTGCGGACGCCCAGCACCTGCTCCGGGGAGATGTAGGGGGCCGAGCCCATGGGGTTGCGGCTCTCCTCGGCGAGGAGGTCCGGGTAGTGGGCGTGGTGGGCCAGCCCGAAGTCGATGAGGACGGCCTCCCCGGAGGGGCGCAGGACCACGTTGGACGGCTTCACGTCGAGATGCACCACCTCCTGCTGGTGGAGGGAGCGGAGCGCCGTGGCCACCGCGGCGCCGAGCGTGGCCACCTCGTCGACGGGAAGGGGGATCCGGTCCACCCGATCCTTCAGGCACTCCCCCTCGACGAGCTCCATCACGATGTAGGGCTGGACGGCGAGGTCGCCGGCGGCCACGTAGCGGGGGACGTGCGGCCCCTGCAGCACCGACATGACGTTCTGCTCGACCTCGTAGCTCACCACCGCCTCGGCCGGCTCGCCGTAGCCGAGGCGCGGGATCTTCATCACGAGCGGGAAACCCGGGTCCACCGGCGCCTCGACGGTGAGCAGGACGCCCATGCCGCCGGCGTGGAGCTTGCCCGTGACCCGGTATCCGTCGAGCTCGTCGCCCACGTCGGGAAGCTTGCTCACCGCTATTCTCCCCTCCGGAGCCTCACCGCGAGTCGCTCGGGCAGGCCGGCGGCCAGGATCTTCCGCGCCGCCGTCTCCCAGTCGTAGGGCACGCGGTGGAAGGTCAACACGGCCCGGTCGGGATCGAGCATCGCATAACAGGCGGCGGTGTTCCCATCGCGCGGCTGTCCGGTCGACCCGGCGATGGCGAGCCACTGCCGCCGGGTCGGGACCGGGATGGCCACCCCCGGCACTGGCTTGAAGGGGAGCGGGCGGGCCCCGCCCACCGTGTAGTAGAGGGCCGGCTCGTGGACGTGGCCGCAGAACACCCAGCTCGCGCCCCCGGAGCGGGCCAGCGAGGCCGACGCGGCCCGGGCGTCGGTCACGTAGACGTGCTTCTCGGGAGCGGACGCGCTCCCGTGCACGAGGTAGAGCCCCTCGTGGCGGATGTGGAAGGGGAGCGCGGCGAGGAACGTTCGGTGGACGGGGAGCAGCACCTCGCGGGTCCAGGCGGCGGCCCGCTTGGCCGCCAGGTTCATCCCCTCGTCGCCCGCCTCCTCGAGGGCTGCGTCGTCGTGGTTGCCCCGCACCACCAGCGCGCCACGAGCGGCGTGCTCCATCACGAGGTCGAGTACCGCGCGGGGGTCGGCGCCGTACCCGACCATGTCTCCCAGGAAGGCATGCCCCTCGGCCCCCTCCCGCCGGGCGTGGTCGAGGCAGGCCGACAACGCTTCGAGGTTGGAATGGATGTCGGCGAGGAGGGCGATCTTCATCGGAGAGGACCGTGCGGCGACGTGCGGCCAAGCTACCACAGAAGGGGCGTGATCCAGCGCAAAGGCCGGCGCACGGGTTGCGCCCGATCGACGCTGCGGTCCCCTTTTCGGGTACATCGCAGGTGCGCAGTTTTTTGCAATCCAGCAGCGCAAATCCAGCGCTTTCGCTCTCCGTGCAGGCTTGGTATGGGGGGCAGTCCTGCCTGGAGGCCAAATGGAAAATCCCGCCGCTCCCGCATCACAGTCCGTGAATCGCGCCGCGTCCAATCGCCTCGGCAAGAGCGCGGCGGAAGTCATCGCCTCCCCCGACTTCAAGGCGCTCGTGAAGCTGCGCTGGCGGGTGAGCATGGTGATGCTCGTCCTCCTCTTCGTCGTGTACTACGGCTTCGTCCTGGTGGTGGCCGGCAACAAGGAGTTCGTCTCGCAGAAGATCGGCGAGTCGACCACGCTCGCCATCCCGCTGGGCGTCGCGGTGATCGTCTTCGCCTGGCTCCTCACCGCCATCTACGTGGCCTGGGCCAACCGCTCCTACGACCCCGAGGTCGAGCGGCTCAAGAACCAGATCCGCCACTAGGCCGCGCGCCCGGACGGCACGGAGATCAACGTCATGCAGAGCTCTCTCGGCTCCCCCACAGCCTCCTCGATCGCCTTCTTCTTCCTCATCGTCGCGCTCACCCTCGTCGTGACCTACTGGGCGGCGCGCCGGACCAAGACCTCCTCCGAGTTCTACGCCGCCGGCCGCTCGGTGTCGGCGGTCCAGAACGGCTTCGCGCTGGCCGGCGACTACATGTCGGCCGCCTCGTTCCTGGGCATCTCCGGCATGGTGGCCCTGCAGGGATACGACGGCATGATCTACGCCACCGGCTGGCTGGTCGGCTGGCCCGCGCTCATGTTCCTCGTGGCCGAACCGCTGCGAAACCTCGGCAAGTTCACCTTCGCCGACGTGGTGGCCTACCGGCTCCAGCAGCGCCCGGTGCGCATCGCCGCCGCGGTGGGCGGGATCCTGACGGTGCTCTTCTACACCATCGCCCAGATGGTCGGCTCCGGGCAGCTCATCAACCTCATGTTCGGCATCCCCTACGAGTGGGCAGAGATCATCGTGGGCAGCGTCATGCTCGCCTACGTGCTCTTCGGCGGCATGCTCGCGACCACCTGGGTGCAGATCATCAAGGCGGTGCTGCTCCTCATCGGCGTGACCATCCTCACGGCCCTCGTCATGAACAAGTTCGCCTGGAGCCCCTCCAACCTCTACAGCGCGGTGTCGGCCCAGTACGGCCAGGCGGCGCTGCAGCCGGGCGGCTTCGTGTCGAGCCCGCTCGAGGCGGTCTCGCTGGGGCTCGCCCTCATGTTCGGGCTCCTCGGCCTGCCCCACATCCTCATGCGCTTCTACACGGTGCCCGACGCCAAGGCGGCCCGGAAGTCGGTGCTCTACGCCACCGGCCTCATCGGCTACTTCTACGTCATCATCCCCATCGTGGGCTTCGGCGCGGCGGTG
>CAIVAR010000130.1 GCA_903904005.1 uncultured Anaeromyxobacter sp. | reverse complement strand
TTCGAGTCCCGTACTCCCCGCCACACATGAGGCCGGAATCTCTCGGGAAACCGAAGGGGTTCCGGCCTCTCTCTTTTCCTGGGTCGTCGTAGGCAGTGAATAGGCACAAGACGGAGCGGTCTCGGTCCGGGAGACATGCACAACCTCGACCTCGACCACCGGCACGATCACCGGCGCAGGCAGCCCGAACGACAGCCTGTTCACTTCGCTCTTCAGGTAGTCCGGCGCGAGGTGGCCGTAGACCTCGGCCGTGATCCGGATGTTCGAGTGCCCCAGGATCTTCCCGACGGCCGCGAGCGACGCCCCTGCCATCATCATCAGGCTCGCCGTGGTGTGCCGGAGGTCGTGGAAGCGGATGGGCCGAACCACCGGCTTGGGCCAGAGCTTGTGACCGTGGACTGGGCACCGGCGGAGCGCGTTGTCCGGCGCGGCCTCGACATGCTCGCAGCCCTTCGCCCGACAGGTGTGCTGGTAGCCCTCCACGATGCCTGCACGCGCCAGGGCGCGACGTAGGACGTCTTCCAGGGCCACCTGCTCGGACATCATGGAGCCGTCCGGCTTCGGGAAGACGAGGCTGGACGCGGACGCCTCGATGGCGGCCTTGACGAAGGGGGCCACCTCGCTGGCGAGCGGGACAACCCGGAACTTGCCGCTCTTGGTGGTGTCGTTGTCCCAGGACCGGGCGACTGTCATCTGCGCGCCTTCGAGATCCACGTCGCACTTCCGCAGCCCACCGAGTTCCCCCTTTCTCAGCCCAGTGAAGATGGCCGTGGCGAAGAGCGACCTCCATCGTCCGTCCAGGGCCTCCATGACCGGGGCGACCTCATGTGCCCGCAGGTAGTCGGGCTTCCGCTTCGGAATCCTCCGCTTCTTGACGTCACCGACCGGGTTTTCGCCCGTGTACCGCCCGACCTTCCTGGCGGCGCTGAACGCCCTGGAGAGGAAGCCCCGCAGGTGGTTCAGCGACTGCGGACCGAGACCCTCGGCACCCTTCGCCTGGAGGTACGCCTCGATCTTCGGAGCCGTAACCTGGGTGAGCGGGAGTCGACCCAGATCCGAGTCGAGGAGGTGCGCCCGGACCACTGCCTCGTTGCGGTCATGGGAGGGCGAGGGCGAGGAGTAGTTATCGAGCCACCACCGAAGCTGGGCTGCGAGGGTGCCGCCCCCATCTTTCGGCAGGGGGACCTCCAGTCCCTCCCGAACCCGCTCGGCTCTCCGCTCCAGGTCTGACGCCAGCCGCACCGCTTCGGTCTTCGTCCGAGCCTTCGTGCCGACCGTCCTCATCGCTCCAGCCTCGTCCAGATATGACACCCGCCAGATCGGCTCAGGCCGCTTCTCAACGACCTCGCCGGACGCACGAAGCTGTGGCACCGCTGCGTCGCGCACCCGAGTCCAAGTGTTCCCGACCTTCAGGAACCAACGCTTCCTCTGGAATGCGCTCGCCATGGCTATGCCCTTGCCTGCAACTTCACGGATGCGTCATCGGTGACCCACGCACGGAGGTGGGAGGGGATGAAGCGCCGGGAGCCCCCGACCTTGCATGACGGCATGGTCCCTTCTTCCGCCATCCGATAGACCGTCTTCTTGGAGATCCGCAGAAAGGCGCTCGCTTCGTGGACCGTCCAGAGCGCCTCGACTTCTTGGGCGTGTCCATTCGTCTTGGGAGTCGTATGCGTTGCCATACTGTTCTGATCTCACAGCGCCCCAATCGTCCTCACAGATCCCCGTCAGAGCGGCTGTCCCCATCAGAAGAGGTTCCTCTTGTCGTCGAAGAAGGACGCGCAGTCGTCGGCCGTGAGCACGACCTTGGGGTCGCCCCACACCGCCACCTTGAGCCCCGACACCGCCATCGCCCCGCCCCTGGGATCCTTCGGTGCCACCCTCCCCGCCATGGAGAGGTCCAGGCCGACCGACTGGGCCGCCGCGAACGGGGCGTACTTGCTGGCCTTCTTCTTGGAGACGACCGCAATGCCCCCGAAGCTCTCGGCTCCGACGTGGCGGTAGTAGAAGACCACGTCACCTTCCTTGGCCCTCGGCAGCCGGATCCTGGACGCACGGTCGGCGACAGCCTGGGCCTCCACGAGGAGGGGCCCGGTGAAAACGCCGCTCGCCAGCCCGCCGTACACGTAGGAGGGGTCCTCGGCCACCAGGATGACTTCCGGGAGAGTCCGCCCTGCGTATGGGCCGTCGGGGAGCTTGGTCCAGGGCATGGTGGGCTACGCCCTCGCGGAGGCCATGTTGGCCTTGGGCTCTTCCTTCGCGGCCCGAGCAGCCATGGCCGAGCACTTGGCGTCGGTCGCGACGATGAAGTCCTTCATCTCCGTCGCGGCAGCTTCGATCAGGTCCCATG
>CAIVAR010000129.1 GCA_903904005.1 uncultured Anaeromyxobacter sp. | reverse complement strand
TCTGCTCGCTGCCCGGCTCGGGGTCGCGACACCGGCCGGGAAGTAGAGAACCACCGCGGGCGGCGGGGTGCGCGTCACGATGAGGATCCGCGGCCTCGAGATACCCGCCGGGCGATGAGGTATCCTGGACCGATGGTGACGGCCCTGGTACTGGCCGTGGTCGCGAGCGTCACGGCGCACGCGGCTCGCACCCGGGATCCAACGGGCTCGCGCTACTTCAACGAGGACCGGACGACCATCCTGGCGGTCACGCTCGACTCGGTGCAGGGGGGCATCGCGCGGCGGAAAGTTCACCGACCTGGCCAGGCAGCTCTCCCCACGAGCCGTGCCCGTGGGTAGGCGCAAAGTTCGCTGATGCGGTTTCTAGCCCTGCTCGCCGTGTTCCTGCCTGCCCTGCGGATGGGAATCTTGTCAGCCAGAACAAGACGCCTTACCCGCGATTTCGTGCCGCGATGTCCCACTTGGGGCGTGTCCCAATGGCGCGTTCACGGTCAGCAAAAGCGTGACCCAATATCTCGTCCGACCTCCGTCCCGCCCCCATGTCCGTGCGTCTCGGATGATGCAGCAAGGCGAGACCTCGAGCCGACAACGAAAGCTTGGCCCAAGATGATGCGACCTTCGCTTCTGAAGCCGGACCCAGGGTGTCCCAAAACTTCCCGCCGAGCAGCATGGGCATGGCCACTGAGGAAATCTGACATGACTCGAAGGACGACCGGTGCACTAGCAGTCGCCATGACGTTGGTAGGTTGCGTCACCGTAGCCCCACCGCCGAAGGCGATGGAGTCACCTGTCCCCAAGGCAGAGCAGCAGGTCGCCCAGGAGGCCAGGCAAGTTCCCGAGAAGAAGCGTTACAAGACCAAGGTCTCCATCGCGCGGTTTACGAACGAGACCAACTACGGTCGTTCGCTCCTCTACGACGCTGACCTCGACGTGATCGGAAAGCAGGCGTCCGACATGTTGGCGTCGCGCCTGGTCAAGTCGGGGAAGTTCGTGGTTCTCGAGCGTCCCGACCTGACGAAGATCCGCCGGGAGCAAGAGATCAGCGGGCAAGCGTCACTCGTTGGGTCTGACACGGTGATCATCGGGTCGGTCACCGAATTCGGACGCTTCGTCGGCGGCCAGTCGGGGTTCCTGAGCAGCACCAAGACGCAGCTGGCCCGGGCGAAGGTGGAAGTTCGGCTCGTCGACGTGAACACGAGTCTTGCCTACTTCTCTGCCACCGGGGCGGGGGAGGCCTCCACGGCAACGGGCGAGGTGGCTGGATTTGGAAGCAGAGCCGAATACGACGCGACGCTGAACGACCGGGCGATTGCGGCGGCCGTCTCCGATCTCATCGATGCGCTCGTCTCCAAGCTCGCTGACCGTCCGTGGAAGACCTACATCCTCGACATCCAGGGCCCGCAGGTCTTCATCGGCGGGGGCAAGCTTCAGGGAATCCGACAGGGCGATCCCCTGGTCGTGTACGAGGCAGGGAAGACCATCAAGAGCAAGCAGACTGGCTTCGACGTCACCTTGCCGCCCACGAAGGTAGCAACACTGAGGGTGGTCACCCTGTTTGGCGACACCGAGGTCAACGAGGGGTCGGTGTGTGAGGTCACGTCCGGCGCCGTCGATCCTTTCAGGGTCGCAAACCTGTTCGTTTCGGCTCCAGTGAACGGAGGCACACCGTGAAGATCCCGACCCTCGCCTCGATGGTCGCCGTTGTCTCCCTGGTCGCGTGCTCGGCCCCGTCTACGACCGTGCGTACCTTGGATACACGTCCGGCCATCGCGATTCTCGACTCGGCCCCAGGTGCGGTCCTGGTGGTCGACGGGAAACCAGTGGGGCAGGCGGCGACCTTCAACGGCCAGCCCACAGTTCTCCGACTCGAGGCCGGGACGCACGACGTCGAGATACGCGATCCCGCCGGGAACGTGGTCTATCGCCAGACCATCTTCGTCGAGAGTGAAATCAAGACCATCCGGGTGCACTGACATGGCCCGACGCCCGCATCTGGCAGCTGCCGTGGCAGCCATGGCCCTTGGGACCATGGGGTGCATCACCCAGCAGACCCACTACCGCTGGGGCAACTACGACGAAGT
>CAIVAR010000128.1 GCA_903904005.1 uncultured Anaeromyxobacter sp. | reverse complement strand
TTCGAGTCCCGTACTCCCCGCCACACATGAGGCCGGAATCTCTCGGGAAACCGAAGGGGTTCCGGCCTCTCTCTTTTCCTGGGTCGTCGTAGGCAGTGAATAGGCACAAGACGGAGCGGTCTCGGTCCGGGAGACATGCACGACCTCGACCTCGACCACCGGCACGATCACCGGCGCAGGCAGCCCGAACGACAGCCTGTCCATGTCGGCGCGACGTAGAGGTCGAACACGTCTGCTGGGCGACGACCGAGACCCCGACCATCGACGGTGACTGCACGGCCGATGGGCCTTCTTGCCCGGAGCTCGGAGCACTCAGGGCCTTCAGGCGAGCGAACACCGTGCTGATCGACAGCCCGACCTTCTCTGCCGTCTCCTTCAACTTGGCGCCCGCCATCCGCATCTCCAGCAACGTCTGGTCTTGCTCGGGCAGGCCGTCAACGAACGCCTCCAGATCCACGGCGCCGATGATGTCCCTCTGGGGATTCACCTGGAGTGCTGTGGCCAGCCTGGTGATGTGGCAGGCGACGGGTTTGAAGATGCTGCGCCGTGGTGCGCAGTGAATGTAGATGCAACTCAGGGATCTCCCCGTGCCGGCGGTGAGCCAGGTGGAGAAGATCAAGGTGATGGAGTGAAAGCCCATCCCGGCAAGGCAGTGCCGCGTTTGACGCTGTCCACCTGGATCGGTACGCTCGACGAGGACCTTGCGCCAGGCGCTGTGCACAGATTGATGGAGTTCGACCCGCGGCGCATGTCGGCCACCGTCACTCGAGGACCTCGACCCGTGAACCAGCAAGACATGTACCGTGTCACCATCGTGCGGGGTGGCACGAGCAAGGGCATCTACATCCTGAAGAACGTGCTGCCCTATGAGCCGGAGAAGCGGGATCCGATCATCCTCGCCATCTTTGGCAGCCCGGACATCCGCCAGATCGACGGGCTCGGCGGTGCCGACGTGCTGACAAGCAAACTGGCGATCCTCGGGCCACCGACCCGGCCCGACGCCGATGTCGACTACACCTTCGGGCAGGTCAGGCTGGACGAACCGAAGGTCGATTACCAGGGCAACTGCGGCAATATCTCGGCCGGCGTGGGTCCCGCCGCGATACATCTCGGTCTCGTGAGCAAGCAGGAACCGGTGACGAAGGTCCGGATTCACCTCACCAATTTCAACTGCATCCTGAGAGCCGAGGTGCCCGTCCGCAACGGAGAAGTCGAGGTCGACGGCGATTATGCGATTGCCGGGGTCCCCGGTACCGGCGCCCGGATTGACTTGGACTTCTGTGACACGGGGGGGGCCAAGACCGGGCGGCTCCTCCCGACCGGGAACGTCAAGGACACGATCCACGTCGACGGCATCGGCGACGTCACGATGTCACTGGTCGACGCGGGTAATCCGACCGCCTTCGTCGCAGCCACCGACCTCGGACTGACGGGGACGGAGACGCCATTGCAGATCACTTCGAACAAGGACCTGCTCGGCAAGCTGGAACGGATTCGCGAGCACGCGGCGGTCCCGTTCGGTTTCGCGCGAACCTGGCAGGAAGCGAAGGACACGAGCCCGTTCATTCCCTTCCTGTGCATCGTGGGGCCGGCCCAGACCTATCGCGACTTCACGACGGGGAACACGGTGCCGGCCGCCTCCATGGACATCGTCTGCCGGCAGTATTTCGAGCACACGATTCACAAGGCGATCGCCGGCACGGAGGCCGTCTGCGCGGGCACGGCGGCACGCATTCCGGGAACCGTCGTCAACCTGCTGATGCCGGCCGCGACCCAGGTAGCGGAGATCGTGCGGATCGGCGATCCGGTCGGCGTGTTTCCGGTCGGCATTGCCGTGGACCTCGCAGGTGGGAAACCGGTGCTGCGCAAGGCCACCTTTGGACGCACGGCACGGCTGATCATGGATGGTTACGTGTACGTGAGAAAGTCGACGCAGGCCGGATCGGGAGGCGCCTGACCAAAGACCACATTGCCTGACCCGATCGGCCGGTCGGGCAAATCGGCGTCGCGTGGTATCTCTGCCTGCGGAACGAGACGGACCTTCCTGCTTTTGACCTGATGAGGACCTCATGCCCCAGCAAACGATGCAGGCATTCGTGGCGGACCTGGAGAAGATCGGTCAACTCGTTCGAATCAGCGACGAGAAGCGCGTCGACGAATTGCCGATGCTGATGGAGGCGAATCCGGACAAGGCGCTGCTGGTGGAAAAGGTGCGGGACTGCGACTTCCAGTTTCTCGCCAATGCCTATTCCAATCGGATCCAGTACGCACAGGCGCTCGGCTGCCGGCCGAACGAGCTCGCGCAGACGATCACTACGGTCGGGACCAAGACCTTCAAGCCGGTCACCGTCGAAACGGCACCGTGCAAGGAAGTCATCCTGAAGCTGAGCCATCCCCTCATTTCAGATGAGCCCGAAGACTTCACGGAATGTGCGTTGTTCCCGGAGCATCTCTCCGAACTTGGCCATGAGAGGCTCGATCATGTCTGGCTTCATGTTGGGGAGGGCGCCGTAGTGCATCAGACCCTGTCTCAGCAGCGAGACGGTGCGCTTCTTCACGGTGTTGGCCTTGAGCCACTTGTCGTGGCCGATGGCCTCGCCGGCTGCGCCGAGGAGGGTGAGCAGGGAGATGGCGATGGCGCTGATGAGCAGCATGCGGTCCCGGCGGTCGGGGTCGGCGATGCGGGTGTCCGAGAGCCCCATGCCGAAGCGGAGGTTCTTCTGGTCGCGGAAGGTCTCCTCGATGGTGAAGCGCTTGCCGTAGAGTTCCACGATCTCGGCGCCGGGCCGGTCGCCGTGGCTGGTGGCCAGATGCCAGGCATCTTTCATGCCCTTGGCCTTCACGCAGACGACGGCGCCGAGTTCGCGGCCGGCCTTGGTGACCTTGGCGCCGCGCAGGCGCAGCGGGCGGCCGTTCTTTGGCACCCAGTCCTTGGCGGGCTTCGTCACGCCTTCGGCACTGGTGACCTTGATGATGCCGCGGAAGCGCACGACGAAGTCGAGACCGAGTTGGTCCTTGAGCAGTTCGTAGAGGGCCTGGTCGCCGAAGCCGCGGTCGGCCAGCACCGTCACCTTCACGCCAGCGGGGAGGACCTGGCGGAAGCGCTCGAGGAGCACGTCTTCGTGCTCGTTTCGCCACCCCTTCAGCTCGGACTTCATCACGGTCTTCCAGAGCAGCGGGGTGGCCCGGCCGTGGCTGGTGATCATCGACAGGGCGATGGTGGACTGGTCGTCGGCGTCGAAGTCGGTCCAGTCGAGCGCGGTGACCACCTCCGAGCGGTCGCCGACGATGTACGGCACCCAGTTGGAGAACAGCTCCCATACTTGGATGCCGGCGTTGCTGAGCAGCCGGTCCACCTGCTTGACCGCGTGCTTGCCCTTGAGCCCCTCCGCCATGGCGAGCGCGTTGCCGATGGCGTGAATCCCCAGGGCGGCACCCTCCAGCACCCCGACCGCAGCACCAGCCAGCGAGGCGACTCGCTTGGCGTGCAGGTCCTCGGAGAAGATGGTGGAGACGAGCTTCGTGATCCGGTCGCGGTCGAGTGGTTGGGTTCTCACGGGGTCGCAGCGTGATCCCCTCCCGCCCGGATTTCAACAACTTGCCCTCACGAAATGAGGGGATCGCTCAG
>CAIVAR010000127.1 GCA_903904005.1 uncultured Anaeromyxobacter sp. | reverse complement strand
CGTCAGCGCGTTCACCGCGCTGATCAGCGCCGTCGCCGCGATCACCAGCGCGAACTGCCGGTACATCTGCCCCGTGATCCCCGGCATGAACGCCGGCGGCAGGAACACCGACATCAGCACCAGCGTGATCCCGATGATCGGCCCGAGCAGCTCCTTCATCGCCGCGATCGCGCCGTCCTTCGGCGTCTTCCCGTGCTCCACCTGCTGCGCCACCCCCTCCACCACCACGATCGCGTCGTCCACCACGATCCCGATGGCCAGCACCACCGCGAACAGCGTCAGTAGGTTGACCGTGAAGCCCAGCATCGCCATCGCCGCGAAGGCCCCGATGATCGTCACCGGCACCGTCGTGGCCGGCACCAGCGTCGCCCGCCAGCTCTGCAGGAACACCACGATCACCACCAGCACGAGCAGCCCGGCCTCGAAGAGCGTCCGGTACACCTCGTCGATCGACTCCCGCACGAAGGTCGTGGTGTCGAACGGGACCTCGTAAGCGAGCCCCGACGGGAAGCCGGGGGCGAGCGAGGCGAGGAGCCCGCGGACCCCCTTCGCGGTGTCGAGCGCGTTGGCGCCGGGGAGCTGGTAGATGGCGACGCCACCCGCCGGCCGGCCGTCCATGCGGAAGACCTGGCTGTAGCTGCGCGCGCCGAGCTCCACCCGACCGACGTCCCGCACCCGGGTGATCTGCCCGCCCGCCTCGGTCTTGAGGACGATCTGCTCGAACTCGGAGACCTCCGACATCTGGGCCGGCACGTTGGCGGTGAGCTGGAAATCCTGCCCCGCGGGGGTGGGCGGCATCCCCACCTGCCCCGCCGCCACGTAGGCGTTCTGGGCCTGGAGCGCAGCCACCACGTCGCCCGGCACGAGTGAGCGCTGGCGCATGATCTCCGGGTCGAGCCAGATCCGCATGCTGTACTCGCCGATGCCGAAGACGACCACGTCGCCCACGCCGGGGAGCCGGGCCAGCTTGTCGCGGAGCTGCAGCGTGGCGAAGTTGGAGAGGAAGAGGGCATCGTGCTGCGCGTCGGTGGAACCCAGCGTGATGATCTGGAGCGGCGACGTCTCCTTCTTCTTGGTGATGACCCCCTGCTGCTGCACGGCGGAGGGAAGCTGCGCCATGGCCGCGGAGACGCGGTTCTGGACCAGCACCTGGGCGAAGTCGAGGTCGGTCCCGACCTCGAACGTGACGGTCAGCGTGTACCGTCCGTCGGAGGTCGAGTTGGACTGCATGTAGAGCATCCGCTCGACGCCGTTCACCTGCTGCTCGATGGGCAGCGCCACCGTCTCGGCCAGCGTCCGCGCGCTCGCGCCCGGGTAGGTCGTCGTCACCTGCACGGTGGGTGGGGTGATGGGCGGGTACTGGGACACCGGCAGGAAGGCGAGCGCCACGGCGCCGAGCACCATGGTCACGAGCGCGATGACGTTCGCGAGGACCGGCCGCTCGATGAAGAACCGGGCGAGCATCGCGCGGGCCCCGCCCCCTACTGCTTCTCGGCCGGTGCGACCTTCTCGCCCGCCCGTGCATTCAGGATGCCGTTCACGATGACCCGGTCGGTGGCGGCGATCCCGGTCCGGATGGCGACGCCGCCGCCGGCGGGGGGCCCGCGGACGACCGATCGCCGGGCCACCACGTCGTCGGCACCCAGCACGAGGACGTAGTCCCCCTGCTGGTCGCTGCCCACGGCGGCGCCGGGGACGACGAGCGTGGGCGCCGGACCGCCGAGGGGGATGCGGACCCGGGCGAAGAGCCCGGGGAAGAGCGCCCGGTCGTCGTTGGAGAGGAGGGCGCGGAGCGCGATCGTCCCGGTGGAGGTGCTGAGGCTGTTGTCGGCGAAGTCGAGGATCCCGACGTGCGGGTAGCCCTTCTCGCTCTGCAGCCCCACCTCGACCGGCGCCTTGCCGACGTTCTCCTTCACCTGCATGTTCTGGGCGCGCATGAGGTCGCGCATGCGCAGCGCGTCGCGCTCGTTCAGGTTGAAGTTCACGTAGATGGGGTGGAGCTGCTCGACGGTGGCGAGCACGGTGGGGCCGGCGGAGCCGACCAGGTTTCCCGGGTCCACCTGTCGCGCGCCGATCCGGCCGGTGAAGGGGGCCATCACCTTGGTGTAGCCGAGGTTGATGAGGGCGAGGTCGAGCTGGGCCTTGGCCTGGTCGCGCTGGCTCACCCAGCTCTCCAGCGTGGTCTTCGCCGTGGCGTTTTCCTTCATCATCCCTTCCTGGCGTTCGAGCTCCGCCTGCGCCCGCACCAGCGCCGCCCGTCCCAGCTCGACCTGGGCGACGTAGGGGCCCTGCTCGATCGTGAAGAGGAGCTGCCCCCCGGTGACCACTTCACCGTCCTTGAAGTGGAGCGCCTGGAGGTAGCCCGGGACCCGGGCCACGAGGTTCACCGACCGCGAAGCGGCCACCGTACCGGTCATCTCCAGGTACTCGGTCACCGGCTCCACCGCGGGCCGGGCGACCGTCACCGGCGGCAGCGCCGTCTTCGCGCCCCCGTCCCGGCCCCGGCATCCCGGGGAGAGACCCACCAGCAACGCGACGCACGTCGCCCATGCAACCCTTTGCATCATGGCTCCTCCACGGGCGAGACGGCGGGGATGTGTTCCTGGATCTCGAGCATGTCGCCCCAGCTGGTGCGCCGCGCCATCTCGGCCTTCACGGCGTCGGACACGACGTCGCGGTCCCCGCGCAGCTCCCAGCCACCACCCAGGGCGCGGTAGACGGCGATGAGCCCCAGGGCCACGTTGCCCTTCATGCTGGCGAGCGAGTCCTGGATGGCCAGCTGCGTCTGCTCCGCGGTCACGACCGTCGTGTAGAGCGTCTCGCCGGCCTTGTACTGGAGCAGCGAGAGGTAGGTGGCGCGGGTGGCCGAGGTGGACGCCTTCTGGAGCCGGTCCATCGCCTCCCGGGAGGTGGCGAAGGCGGAGAGCCCGTTCTCGACCTCGCGCTGCGCGTTCAGGACCACGTTCTGGTAGTTGAGCACCGCTCCCTGGAACGTGGCGTCCTGCACCCGGACCTGGTTCACCAGCCGTCCGTAGTTGAAGATCGGCCACAGGAAGGAGGCCCCGATCTGGAACACGCGGGCCGGCCAGGTGAACATGTCGAGGAGTGTGCTCTGCCCCATGGTGCTGGAGGAGAGGCCGAAGGATCCGGAGAGCGAGAACGCCGGGTACATGTTGGCGACCGCCACCCCGATGAGCGCCGACTGCGACGCCGCGGCCAGGCCAGCCGACCGGACGTCCGGCCGGCGCCGCAGGAGATCCCGGGGGATCCCCACCGTCGCCTCGGCCGGCGCGACGGGGATCGGGGCGGGGACGGACAGGCGCGCCTCCACGGCGTCGGGGGTCTCCCCGAGCAGCACGGCCAGCGCGTTCTTCGCCTGGCGCGCAAGGTTCCTGAGCACCGGGATCTGCGCCTCGGTCTGGGCGAGGAGCGCCTCGGCCTGCCGGACGTCGAGCTCGCTCTTCTCGCCGTAATCGTACTGGACGGTGGCGACGCGGAGGCTCTCCCGCTGGGTCTCGACGTTCCGGGCGGCCACCCGGATGCGCTCCTCGGCCGTTCGCAGGTTCACGTAGCTGGAGGCGACGTCGGCGATGGTGGTGACGAGCGCATCGTCGTAGGAGGCCATGGTGCCGAGGTAGGCGGCCTCGTCCGCCTCGATCCCCCGCCGGATCTTCCCCCAGACGTCGATCTCCCAGGTCGCGGCGAAGAGCATGTTGTCCGAGGCCACATTGGTGGCGACCGGCTTTCCCACCCCGCCGTAGTCGATGCCGCCGCTCAGCCCCTGCTGCTGGGGAAAGAGGTTCCCGATGGCGTAGTTGAGCTCGGCCCGGGCCTTGAGCACGCGGGTGCCGGCGATCTGCAGCGTGAGGTTGTTCTGGAACGCCGCCTCGACGAGTTCGTCGAGCACCGGATCGCGGAACGCCTTCCACCAGTAGGCATCCATGGCGTTGAGGGGGCGCTGCGAGACCACCGGCGTCGCGGCGGCCGGCGGCGCCATCCAGCCCTCGGCGACCTTGGCCGACGGGGTCTTGTAGTTCGGCCCCACCATGCACGCCTGGGCGAGCGCCAGCGGGATGGCGAGCGCCGCGCCCTTCCATCGACGCGCCACGGATGGACTGGGACCACGAGGCAAGGATGGATCTCCCGGCCGAGATGCCTATCAGGGTCCGGGGGAGTTGGCGCGAAAACCCGCCGCACGCCCCATCGGTGCCCTCAGGCCGGCTTCCCGCCGCTCCCCCACATGTCCCGGAGGACCCGGATCGTGCTCTCGGCGCCGAGCCGGGGGGCGAGGGCCTCGTCGGCGATCCCCGCGATCACCCGGGTGATGTCGTGGTCCACGGTGCCCGTCCGGCCCCACTTCCCGCCGTCGGGGCAGGTGATGTAGACGGAGAAGGTGTCGTGCCCGGTGCCGGGGCGCTCCCCGATGACGTGCAGGATCGCGCGGCGCCCGGGCAGGCCCCCGAAGAGCTCCTCGCCGATGCGGTAGCCGGCCCGGACGCGACCGCTCGTCACCACGATGTCGGCCGGCGAGACGTGGTGTCCGGCCCCGGTCAGCCCCTCGCGCAGCATGCGCAGGAAGGGCTGGAACTGGGCCCGGTTGTTGATTGACAGCGCGTTGAGGCCGTCCGAGACGACGATCTGGACGTCGACCGCGCCGTCCTGGCGCGCCCGGAGATCCTTCACCGAGGCGAGGGAGGCGCCATGGAGCACCTCGCCGGTGGTCGGGTGGAGGATGTAGTCGCTCCGGTCGATCGAGCGGGTGGCGAGGAAGGTGGCGCCCGTCATGGAGGCCCGGAACGGCGCGTCGAACTCCGCCCAGATGGCGCGCTTGCCGTCGTCGTAGATCCGGCGGACCTCCTTCGCCAGCCCGGGCTCGAGGTCGGACCAGGTGGCGCCGTGCCCCTCGGCGAGGTGGACGCCGCGCCGCCGGACGGCCGCCATCTGCCGGGCGCCCTCGGCCCGGACCTCGGCCTCGGGGCGCTCGTCCCCCTTGCGGCGGCGGTACTGGAGGTAGACCCAGAGCGGATCGCCGAAGTGGCTCGTGGGCTTCCCCTGCCCGTCGACCACGCCCAGCTTCTGGAAGAAGGCCCACATCCGGTCGTCCACCCGCACGCCGAACTTCTCCCGCAGCCGGACGTGGTCCTGGAATCCCGTGGTCAGGTACCCGAGCATCGGGTCGATCTTGGTCGGCAGCGCGATGAGGTACGCCGGCCTCGCCGGGGCCACGGCGTCCAGGCAGAAGTCCAGGTCGTCGAGCGACACGTCCATGTGGAGGGTCGAGCAGACGTCGAGCCCGATGCACAGCCCGTGCAGCTTCCCCATCACCAGGTCCTCGAGGCAGCAGCGGACCAGCTGGTCCCGCGTCCGGAAGACCTCGGGGCCGATGAACCCGGCCACGTCGTTGACGTGCACCCAGGGCGGACCGCCCCGCGCCGCCGCCACGTGCTGCCCGAGCAGGCGGGCGAGCCCGTACTTGCGCGACTCGTGGAGCACCATGTCCATGCCCTGGCCGTGCCCGTTGGTGAAGTCGGCCCCCTGCCCGGTCTCCATGTAGAGGCCGTAACGCCCCCTGCGCGCGTCGGCGTGGGCGAGCAGCCGTTCCAGGGAGAGGTCGAAGGTGGCGTTGGCGGCGTCGCTGCCGGCGATGCTCTGGAACCACAGCGCGGTGCTTCCGGGCCAGCGGCGCTCCACCTCGGCCTGGACGTCGATGTGGGCCAGCACGCAGTGCGGGAGCGTGTCGGCGAGGCCGAAGGTGACGATCAGGTCCTGCAGGGCGAGCTCCACGGCGTGGACCTGCGCGGGCTCGCTGCTCACCGGGTTGGTCCCCAGCATGAGGTCGCCGACCGCGTAGGACCAGCCGTCGAAGACCTGCCAGCGGATGTCCTCCGGGTCGTCGGTCGGGGAGTTGGGCTGGAGCCGCGCGCCGAGGTGGTCGCGTGCACCCAGGGTGGATCCCGGAAGCGGGTTGAAGATCTTGGCCGACACCGCCGTGAGCTCGTCGTTCGTCATGCCCTTCACCACGCAGGCGATGACGTCGCTGGAGAGGCCGGGCATGACGGCCTGGATCGCGGCCTCGTCCCGCCTGAGCAGGAAGCGCTTCAGCTCCGCGAACGTCCAGCCGGCGCAGGACGCCTGCGCGCGCGGGTCGAGTCCGGCCCGGAGCGCCCGGTACATCCCGTCGTCGAGCGGCGGGTGGGCGTCGATCTCGCCCAGGCGCGTGGCCGCGAGCAGCTTCCGGGCCTGGGCGCGCTTGCGCTCCGTCGCCGCCGCGACACCCACGGTGACGTCCCCCTCCTTGAAGGCGTTGGCGGCACCGAGCAGCTGCGCGTACAGCTTCGGGTCCCACTTCCCCGAGGTGGACTGGACGAACTGGACGATGCCCATCGGACCCTCCTTCGGGCCTGCCATCGCCCGCACCGGGCCGACCGCCCCGGCCAGCGCGATCGTGCCACCGGACAGCGTCTTGAGGAAGCGTCGCCGATCCATGGACCACCTTCCCTTCCCACCGGCCAGTCTACTCCGGCGGCTGTCGGGCCTCCCACGCCCTCACCCGGGCCCTCGCCGCGTCGAAGAGACGCGCGAAGTTCTCCGACTTCACCTTGGCCGCCGTGACGGCGTCGAGCCGGTCCCACAGCCGCTGGTAGTCGACGAACGTCCGGAGCTGCTCGGCCTGCGTGCGGGGCGCGACCGAATCGCTCCCGAAGAGGAACCGGTCCGGGTGGCGCTTCATCAGGGCCGCCCAGGCATCGAGCCTGGCGTCGCCGGCGACGACCCACTTCGCCACCTCGTTCCAGGAGATGTCGAGGTTCACGTGGGCGTAGGCGGGGTCGTCGAGGATCTCGGCGAGGAGGGCGAGGTGGTCCGGGGTCGGCCCGACGAAGCGGCCGAGCCCGGTGTGCGCCCAGATGATCGTGGTGTCCTTGTGGGCCCGGAAGACGGCCTTGGTGGCTTCCAGATGGGCGGGGCGGCCGGGGGTGGGCTGGATCGCGTTGATGTCGGTGTGCACGAGCACGATCAGTCCGACCTCCCCGGCGAAGGACAGGAGCCGATCCAGGGCGGGGTTGCGCAGGCTGGCGGCGTGGCCGGCCACCTTCGCGGAGACCATCTCCTTCTTGATGGAGAACTCGCCGATGCCGCAGAAGACCCCGGGGTACATCCGCAGCACCCTGCGGACGTGGTCCACCGCGTACATGTCGGAGGGGTTGAACCCGCTGATGAGCGGGTAGAGCCGGTCCCGGCTGGCGGGCGGCAGACGCAGGAACTGCTGCGCGAGTACCGCGTCGGTGAAGGAGTAGTAGTAGAGCTCGCTGTCGCTGAGCAGGTAGTAGTCGGGGGCCCGCTCTCCGGTCTCGAAGGCGTCCCACTTCTGCTGCAGCGGGATCCCGAAGACGGCAGCGCGCCCGATCCTGTCCCCCATGAACTCGAGGAGCCGGGAGAGCGTGGGCCCCTCCTGGATGTAGTTGGTCAGGTGGACGTGGGAGTCGTTCAGCTCGTAGGCCGAGCCCGGCTCCGCGATCCCCGCGAGGAGGAGTGCACACGCCACCGACGCCGCGCGCGAGGTCTTCACGGCTACTTCTTTGCCCTGGGGCCGGCCTTCTCGAGCCGGATGGCCACGGTCTCGGTGTAGGTGGCGAGGAGTCGATCCCCCACCTTGAGCTTCTCGAGCCGGATCATGGGGCCGGCCTTCACCTGGTAGACCTTGCCGGCCGGGGCCTGGAACGAGACCAACCGCTTCTCGGCGTCGATCGCGGTGATGGTCACCGTGCCCTGGACCCCCGAGGAGGCCGTGCTCGCGGGAAGCTGGTTCCGGTCGGAGCGCCCGGCCGTGACCCCGGACTCGAGCGGGACGTTCTCCGAACCGGGGGGCTGGAATTCGAGGACGAGCCCCTGCTCGTACTCGATCTTGATGGAGTCGCCGACGGCGAACTCCTTCAGCCGGGTCACCTCGGAACCCACCTTGAACGTCTGGGTCTCGCCGTTCCTTCGCCGCACGGTGACGACGCGGCCGCGGACGTCGATGGCCGTGATGGTGACCGAATCGATCGCGAGGCGAGAGGCGGCGGCCTGGCCGGGCGTGCCGGTGGGCTTCATCTCGATCGTCCCGGGAGCGGGCGAAGGGGGGCGCGCCACCGGGATCGGGGTCGGAGGAACCGGGACCGGCGACGGGGCCTGGGCCTGGGCCAGGGTGGCGGCGAGTGCGGCGAGGGACGAGGCGACGAGCTTTCGCATGGGGATCTCCGGCGCGCATCATACGTCGGCGGCCTGTCCGGTGCCGGATGGACCGCTAGGCCGGGGCCGGGCCCTGCCCCCGCGCCTTCGCCGCCCGGATGCGCTCCCAGGAGGCGTCGATCCGCGCCTCGGGGAGGGAGCCATCCCGCACCCACCCGGCCACCCGCTCGATGATGCGCGGGGCCACGTCGGGGTCGTAGACCAGGTTGTTCCCGAAGAGGAGCACGTCGACCCCCGCCTCGATGGCCTTGGCCACGGCCACCGCCTCCCCGTAGCGGCTGGTGATGGCCCCCATCTGCAGGTCGTCGGAGACCACCACGCCCTGGAATCCCATCTGCTCGCGCAGGAGTCCCGTGATGGTGGACCGCGACAGGGTCGCCGGATCGACGGGATCGAGGTGGGCGTTGAAGATGTGGGCGGTCATGACCAGCCGGGCCTGGCCGGAGTCGATGAAGGCCTGGAAGGGCGCCAGCTCCACGTCGGACCAGGTGTTCGTCACGTCCACGAAGCCGTCGTGGGAGTCCTCCCGGGCGCTGCCGTGTCCGGGAAAGTGCTTGAGCGCGGTGAGGAGGCCGAGCCGGTCGTGGGCCTGGATGAACTCGCCGGCGTGCGCCACCACCACCGCGGGGTCGACGGAGAAGCTCCGCCCGTAGCGGCCGATGGCCGGGCTGTCGGGGTTCACGTTCAGGTCGACCACCGGGGCGAAGTTCACGCCGAGGCCGTTCTCGTAGAGGGTGGCCGCGATGGATGTGGCGTGCATGCGGGTCACGGCGACGTCGTTCAGGTCGCCGAGGCTCTTCGCGGTGACCGTGGCCGGGAAGCCGCAGCTCGGCTTCAGGCGGGCGACGTTGCCCCCCTCCTGGTCGACCGAGATGAACGGCCGCGTGCGTGCGAACCGCCGGATGGTCGCGGTGAGCTCGGTGAGCTGCGCCGGGGAGGTGACGTTGCGTCCCCACGCCTTGAGGAGGACGTCCCGGTCGAAGAGCACCACCCCGCCGATGCCCAGGTCGCGCAGGTCCCGGGCGATGGGCTCGCTGCCGTCGAGCGCCGTGCCCCGGAATCCCACGAGGAGCATCTGCGCGACCTTCTCCTCGAGCGTGGGGGCGGTGCTGGCGGAACCGCAACCGGGCAGGAGGACGGGCGTCGCCAGCGCGGCGGCGGCGGCCGCGGCGCCCTGGACGAACTCCCTCCGGGACATCGCGCGCGGGGCGGCGCTCGGAATCGTCGCTGAGGCGGGGCTGCGGAGCTCGGAAGGGCGCATGGTCGTTTCCCTCCCGAGTATGGACCCGTGCGCACGCCCGTCTACACACTTCTTGACGATACCCACCGGGGTGGCTTCACGCACCCCTCCTAGCTTCCCGGGTGTCGACGCGCCTTTCGCGCGTCCAACCGGAGGCTCGACATGTTCGGATTCGTCATCGGCACCATCTGTCTCTTCCTGCTCATCGGCGTCCTGCGCCGCGGCCGCGGCTTCGGCGGCCACCACCGCCACGGGGGGTACCGGCCCGGCTTCGCCCCGCGCGCCTTCCTCTGGCGCCTCCTGCGACGCATCGACGCCACCCCTGCCCAGGAGAAGGTCTTCCGCGACGAGGCGGCCGGCCTCCGCGATGCCGTGCACGGCCTGCGTGGCGAGCTGAAGGCGTCGGGGCGGGACCTGGCCGTCGCCCTGCGCGACGAGACCCTCGACCGGCAGAAGCTGGAGTCGGTCTACCGGAAGCAGGACGAGCTGCTCGCCGCCCTGCGCCAGCGCCTCTCCGACGCCATGGGGCGCATCCACTCGACCCTCGACGCGCGCCAGCGCAACGAGATCGCCGACCTGCTCGAGCGCGGCGGGCGCTCCTCCTGCTGCTGAGGGACACGACCATGCGACGAACCTTCCTGATCGTGGTCCTCGCCCTCGGCACCCTGGGCGGCTTCGCCTCGGGCATCGCGCACCACCACGGATGGCGCCACGGCGGCCACGCCCGCTGCGGGTGGGACCACGGCCACCGGCCACCGGGCTCGCCCCCGCCGGCCTCGCCGTGACATGATCCCGGGTCCGTCCATGGCCCTGCGCGTCCTCTGCATCGACGATGACCAGCGGTTGCACGCCCTGCTCGCCGACTACCTGCGCCAGAACGGCGTGACGCTGGTGGCGGCCTCCGACGGTCCGCGCGGACTGGCGGCGCTGGCCGGGGGCGGCTTCGATGCGGTGTTCCTGGACGTGATGATGCCGGGCATGGACGGGCTCGAGGTCATGCGCCGGATCCGGGAGCGGAGCACCATCCCGGTGATCATGCTCACGGCCCGGGGCGACGAGACCGACCGCGTGGTCGGTCTCGAGCTCGGCGCCGACGACTACCTCCCCAAGCCGTTCAGCGCCCGGGAGCTGCTGGCCCGGCTCCGCGCCGTGCTGCGGCGGGGCGCCACGGTGGCCACCGAGCGGATCACCGTGGGCGAGCTCTCGGTCGACGTGCCCGCCCACGACGCGCGCCGGCGGGGGGAACCCGTTCCCCTCACCGGCCTCGAGTTCGACCTGCTCGTCGCGCTCATGCGCCGGGCCGGTCGCGTCGTGCCGCGCGCCGCGCTGATGGAGGAGGCGGGGCGCGGGGACACGCTGGTGGGCGATCGCGCCGTCGACGTCCACGTCTCCCACCTCAGGCAGAAGCTTGGCGACGATCCACGGTCGCCCCGGCTCATCAAGACCGTGCGCGGGGTGGGTTACCTCCTGGTGAAGCCTTGAGGCGGCGCCATCCGGGGCGTCACGGGCACGGGCACCACGCCCGCGGGCGGCTCCACGGGCGGATCTTCCGGTGGTTCGGCGCGGCGATCGTCTCGACCGGCCTCGCCGTCGCCCTCGTGTTCCACTTCCTCGGCGGCGGCAGCGCCTGGTCCCGGCAGCGCGACGGCGCGCTCCGGCTCGTGGGCGGGGAGCTCTCCCGGACGTGGGACGACCCGGCCGGCCGTGCGGCGTTCGTCGCCGCCCTCGGGCGCGACCTGGAGCTGGACGTCGAACTGCGGGACACGGGGGGCGCCCTCCTCCAGGCCGAGGGAACCTGCGTCCGGCCGGACTTCGCGGTGGCCGTTCCCGGGCGCGGGGAGCTCCGGGTCTGCACCGCGCGTCATCCGGCCGGGATGACCTGGCGCCTCGCGCTGGGCCTGCTGGCGGCGGTCGCCGTCCTCTGGCTCGCCAGCGGACGGATCGCCCGGCGCATCGCCCGGCCCATCGTCCACCTGGCCGGCGTGGCCCGCGACCTCGGCGACGGAAAGCTCGCCAGCCGGGCCCGGCTCGACTGGCGCGAGCCGGGCGAGATCGGCACGCTCACCACCGCCATCAACGACATGGCCGGGAAGATCGAGCGGCAGATGCGCGAGCAGCGGGAGCTGCTGGCCGCGGTCTCGCACGAGCTGCGCACGCCGCTCGGCCACGTGCGGCTGATCGGCGACCTGCTCTCGACGACCGCCGATCCGGTCCACCTCGCGGAGCTGGAGCGGGAGGTCCTGGAGATGGACCGGCTCGTGGGCGAGCTCCTCGCCGGCGCCCGGCTCGACTTCTCGGCGATGAACACGACCGTCCTCGACGCGGCCGCGCTCGCGGCCACCGCCCTCGAGCGATCGGGGCTCCCCGCCGCCCGCCTGCACGTCGACACCGGGGACGCCGTGGTCGACGCCGACGCGACCCTGCTCCTCCGCGCCATCGGCAACCTCATCGACAACGCGGAACGGCACGGAAAGGGGCTCCTGCGCCTGTCGGTCCGCGCCCGTCCCGGCCACCTCGTCGTCGAGGCCGAGGACACGGGCCCCGGATTCTCCGAGGCCGAGCTTCCGCGCGCCTTCGAGCCCTTCCAGCGACGCGCTGCCGAGGGGGACGACGGCCGCTCGCTCGGCCTCGGGCTGTCCCTGGTGCGCCGGATCGCCGAGGCGCACGGCGGGACGGCCTACGTCCGGAACCGGGAGGGCGGTGGCGCCGTGGTCGGGCTGGAGCTGCCGCGCGGCCCGGTCCGGACCCCTGCCTAGCGGAGCCCCATGCAGCTCGCGTAGTAGGTCACCGTCGCCGGCCAGTCGGAGAAGATGGCGGCGATCCCCACGTCCTGCGCGAGGACGTCGAGCACGAGGTAGACGTCGCTGTCCTTCTTCACGGCGCGCCCCTCGGGGTCGAAGAGGTAGTACCAGCCGGCCTTCGAGGCCCCCTGGCGCAGGTCGGAGCGCTCCAGGGTCCAGGCGATGATCTCGAACCCCGCCGCGCGGATGTCCCGGGCGTAGGCCGACGGGACCATCCTGCCCTCTGCGGTGACGTCGAGCAGGGCGAAGAGCGGCGGCGCCAGGATGCGCACCCCCTCGCGCCGGAGCGCGAGGAGCGTCGCCGGACCGAGCCGCTCGACGGGGGGCGAGACCGTGGGGTCGATGGAGTCGAGGTAGACGGCCTGGCGCCCGAACGGCGGGGCGTTGCGGAGCCAGTAGCGGATGTCCTCGATGTCGAAGGACTGCACGAGGACGTCGGCGGGATCCACCCCGGCCGCCACGAGCTCGTCGATGAACGCCTGGGCGTAGCCCCGCTGGCCGCCGAAGATGGCGGCGACCCGGTCCGGGTGCGTGGCGCCCTTGAGCTCGGGGGTGTGCTTCACCCCCATCTCGAGGTTGAGCGCGATGCTCTCCCGGAAGGTCATCACCCGGGCGCGTCCCGTGTAGAGGTCGGTGCGCCAGTCGGGCGTGCCGCCGAGGTAGCCCTCCGGCGTGGTGGCGGCCGGGTCGCTCGACTCCATCTTGGCCTCGAGGGTCCGGAACTCGGCCAGGGTGAGGTCGCTCGTGCAGCACTGCGGGGCGGGGTGGTCCGGTCCGACGGGGCCCGTCCAGGGCACCGTGCATCTCTGGTTCAGCGGGGTGGCGACGATGTCGGTGGTGGAGTCGAGGTCGCACTCGCTGTGACGGCAGACCAGCGCCCCGTCCTTCGTGAAGGTCACGTCGCACTCGACGACCCCGGCCCCCATGAGCGCGGCGGCGCGGTACGAGACGTCGGAGTGCTCGGGAAACTGGAGCGCCGCTCCCCGGTGACCGAGGGAGAAGTCCGTCCGGCGGAGCGGTCCGTCCTGGCACTGGAGGAGCCGTGTCTTGAGCGGTCCTTCGTCCATTCCCCGGACGAGGTAGAGCGGTCGGACGCCCACCTGGATGGTCCCCTGCGCCGGCACCCCGCCGCTCGAGCAGGCGCAGAGCACCAGGGCGGCGAAGACGGCGACGGAGACCGGACGCATCATGGCTGGACGGGCGCTCCGAACGTCACCTTCCCCGACTCGAGGTCGTAGATGGCGGTGACGATCCTGAGCTTCCCGGCCTTCACCCGCGCGGCCAGGGTCGGGCTGCGCTTCACGAGCCGCCTCGCCTCCAGCGCCACGTTGGCCTCGATGGAGGCGTTCATCAGGTCGGGGGCCTTGGCCCGCGCGGCCTGGTCCACGGCCGGCATCACGAGCTTCAGCACCTCGTTGACGTTGCCGTGGGGTTGGAGGTGCTTCTCGCGCGCCTCGATCGCGGCCTTCACCGCCCCGCAGGAGCGGTGGCCGAGGACGACGATGACCGGGATGTCGAGGTGCTCCACGGCGTAGTCGATGCTGCCCAGCGCCACGCCGTCGGCGACGTTGCCCGCCGTGCGGACCACGAACACCTCGCCGAGCTGCTGGTCGAAGACGTGCTCGGGCGGCACCCGGGAGTCGGAGCAGGAGAGCACCACCGCCCGCGGGTGCTGCCCCTTGGCGAGCTCGAGGCGCCGCGCCGCCCCCAGGTCGTGGGGTGCCTGCCGCTCCTCCACGAAGCGGACGTTGCCGTCGGCGAGCCCCTGCAGGGTCTGCTGCTGCACGGCTGCGGAATCGCCGGTGACGGGCGGGGCGTGCGCGACATCGTCGGCGAGGGCAAGGGGGCCGAGGAACAGGAACGCGGCGACCAGGGCGACCAGGCGGGGCATCCGGAAAGCCTAGCCAATCGGCGCCGCGGCGCGATCGCTCATCTGGGTCTCTCGGGTCGGCCCCGGAAGAACCACGCGAAGCTCACCGCTTGCATCGCGAGGAGCGACCCGGCCACTGCACGGTGCGCGTCGGCGATGGCCCAGCCCCGCGAGGCGAGCAGGTCGAGCGCGGCGCCGTACCCCCACTGGATGACGAAGGCGCCCACGAAGACGCCGAGGTTGAGCGCGGTGTTGGCTCGCCCCGCCAGCGCAGGCGGGAACTGGGCGGAGAGGAGCGCGTAGGCCGTGTTCCCGATCGCGAAGACGAGCCCGAGCACGAACCAGAAGAGGTGGCTCCCGGCGACCCCGAGGACGAGACCGAGCATGGCGAGGAGACCTGCGACCATCCCGGCCACGAGCACCCGGTCGGGGTGGATTCCGCGCCGCTGAAGCGACCCGATGAAGAGCGCGATGAAGAGGAACCCGCACATCATTCCCGCCGTGGCGACCATGAGGTGCAGGGCGGCCGCCTCCCGCGAGTGCCCGCCCACGTGCATGAGCCAGGGCACCGCCCAGAGCCCCTGCAGCGCCATGAACCCGCCGACGAAGAAGGTGGTGGGCGGCGCGTAGCGCCAGAAGACCGGGCTGCGGACGATGCCGCTGAGCGCCGCGAACTGCTGCCCGAAGGTCTCGCCGGAGCTGGCCTGCGCCCGTTCCGGCGTCGAGAAGATGCCCACCGCCGCGGCGAGCGCCAGGCCGGCGAGGACGAAGAACACGCCGCGCCAGCCGAGCACAGGGACGGCGATCGACAGCGGCGTCGTCGCCGAGAGCGCGCCCAGGCTGCCGGCCACCATCACCGCGGCGTTGAGCGAGGGCAGGCGCTCCCGGGGGAACCAGACCGAGAAGGCCTTGAAGCTCGCCATGAGGCAGGCCGAGACCCCGAGCCCCACGGCGGCGCGGGCCAGCGCCAGCTGCGGAAGGTTTCCACCGAGGGCGAAGAAGGCGCTCCCGGCGGCTGCCACCACGAGCAGCCCGGCCTCGACGCGCCGGGGCCCGTACCGGTCGAGCAGGATGCCGAGCGGCAGCTGGAAGGCGCCGAAGGCGAGCAGGTAGGCGGAGGTGAGGAGCCCCAGGCTCGCCGAGGAGACGGAGAGCTCGCGCACCAGCTCGGGCGCGATGACGGCGTTCGCGTTCCGCAGCAGGTAGGAGAGGTAGTAGCCCGCCGCGTAGGGCAGGAAGATGCGCAGCCACGGGTTCATCGTGCGGGACGGTTATACCAGCGGAGGCCGTGCCGGCGCCTCCCCGCCCCCGCCGCTACGCCGGCGTGTCCTCGGTCTTGCGCGGGGCCGTCGCCGGGCGCATGCGCATGAGCTCTCCGTACTTGAGCCGTTCCTCGAGCCGGCACGACCAGACCAGCTGCCCGTCGTGGACGGTCATGTCCGGGCAGGAGTCGCACATCGACTGCCGGCCGTCGGGCATGACGTCCACCGGCTGGATGATCATCACGGACTGCAGGTGGAGGGGGCGCATCGCCCGGAGCGGATTGCGGGCCACGGCCTGCGCCCAGTTGGCCGCGGTCCGGCGGAGCCCTGGGTCGATGGCGGAGAGCGCGAGCAGGCTGCGGCCGCTCGCGTGGGTCGAGGGAGGCACGTAGCCCAGGTAACGCCCCTTCACGAGGTGGTTCCAGACCTGGGAGAGCTCGACGAACTTGGGGCCGGCGCTCCCGTAGAAGCGCTCCTTGTCCCCCACGAGCAGCGTCATGAGCCACTTGAAGGAGTCGGGCTGCTCGGTGCCGTTCAGGTAGGCGGCCGGCTCGAACTCGGGGAAGCGGCCGCGCAGGGTGTCGACCACCTCCTGCGCGTCGATGTTGGTGCGCTGGGGCGCGGCCCGCGTGTAGGTGAGCCCCTTCACCTCCACCTTCTCCTCGCCGACGAAGTGATCGAACTGCTCCTGGAGGGCGGCGCGGAACGCGATGAAGACCACCACGTGGACCTTGTCGGCGTTGCGCCGGGCCCACTCGAGGATGTCGGGTGCGAAGGGGAGCGTCTTCTCGTAGATGGTGGAGTTGAAGGCGCAGGAGATGCCCCCCACCTCGGCCACCTGGTCGGCGTACTGCTGCCGCAGCTCGTTCAGCTCGATCTCGGTGGCCCCCTTCCACCCCGGCCGCGTCTGCAGGCTGTCGACGTGGAAGGTGAACCCGGCCAGGCCGGCATCCTTCATGTCGCGCAGCAGGGACGGGGTGAGCCCGTGACCGTTGGTGTTCACCACCGGCTTCAGGCCGCGCGAGGCGATCATCCGCACCACCTCGACGATCTCGGGGTGCACGAGCGGGTCGCCGCCCGCCACCGACACGGCGTCGGTCTGGCGGAACTTCTCGAAGACGTCGAGGTCGGCGCGGACCTGCGCGAGCGACTTGTGGCTGCCCTTGGCGTTGGCCGAGTAGCAGCCGTCGCAGTAGATGTTGCACTCCTTGGTCGGCTCCAGCCAGGAGATGACGTTGTCGGTGACGCTCCAGGGCAGCCGGTAGAGCTTGCGGTGGTCGAGCTTCTTCTTCATCTGGTGCCTCGCAGGTCCGGGGTACGAAGCTGCGCAATCTAGCGATCGAGGCTCGACTGTCAAAGAACGTTTTCATTTAGACTTACAGGGACTTTGACCGCATGAGTCCACATTGGAGGCTGCCATGAACGAAATCCTCGCGTCCCTGGTCCGGCAGATGGACCTCGAGCAACTCGAGGTGAACCTGTTCCGCGGCCAGTCGAAGGACATGTGGGGCCCCAGGGTCTTCGGTGGCCAGGTGATCGGGCAGGCGCTCATCGCCTCGGAGCGGACCATCGAGGGGCGGGTCCCCCACTCGCTCCACGCCTACTTCCTGCTGCCCGGCGACGTCGATGCGCCGATCGTCTACCAGGTGGACCGGATCCGGGACGGGAAGAGCTTCTCGGCGAGGCGCGTGCAGGCCATCCAGCACGGCCGCCCCATCCTCTCGATGATCGCTTCGTTCCAGGCGCCCGAGGAGGGGCTCGAGCACACCACGACGATGCCCGACGTCCCGCCGCCGGAGGCGCTCACCCCCATCGCGGTGCTGAACGAGCGCTGGCTCGCGGAGGCGGGGCCGCTGCCGCCGAGGGCCGCCGAGGCCCTGCTCTCCCGGAGCGCCATCGAGTTCCGCCCGGTGGAGCCGCAGAACCCGCTCGCCCCCACGCCGCGCGCGCCCCGCCAGGCGGTCTGGTTCCGCGCGGTGGACCGCCTCCCCGACGACCCGCGCCTGCACCGCTGCATCCTGGCCTACGCGTCCGATTACCACCTGGTCGGCACCGCGCTCCGTCCGCACGGCCGGAGCTGGTTCCAGAAGACGATGGTCGTCGCGTCGATCGACCACGCGCTCTGGTTCCACCGCGACGCTCGCGTCGACGAGTGGCTCCTGTACGTGATGGATTCGCCCACCGCCCAGGGGGCGCGCGGCCTGGCGCGCGGGCAGATCTACGACGCTGCCGGGCGGCTCGTGGCGAGCGACGCGCAGGAGGGGCTCATGCGCGTGGTGGCCACGCCGCCTACGTCGCGCCCCTGACCGTCGCCACCGCCCCCCCGGGCGTAGGCTTCACCTCGATGCCGGCCGGGATGCGGCGGCGAAGCTCGGCCACGTGGGAGATGACCCCCACCAGCCGTCCCGACTGCCGGAGCGTCTCGAGCGCCCCGATGGCGACGTCGAGCGTGGCCTCGTCGAGTGTCCCGAACCCCTCGTCGACGAAGAGGGAATCGAGCCTCCGGCCGCCGGAGTGACGGAGCACCACGTCGGAGAGGCCGAGCGCGAGCGACAGGCTGGCGAGGAAGCTCTCTCCCCCGGAGAGTGCGCCGACGGGGCGGTCGCGCGTTCCCGTGAAGGTGTCCTCGACCACGAGCGAGAGGCCGGCGGCCGAGTTCTTCCGGGCCACCGAGGTGTCGTGGAGCAGCCGGAAACGCCCGCGCGACATGAGGAGGAGCCGCTCGCTGGCCGCCTCAGCCACCTCCTCGAGGCGCGCGGCCAGGACGAACCGGTGCAGGCTCATCGACCGGGGGTTGTGCCCCCGCACCATCTCGGCCACCTGCCCGGCGACGGAGAGCTGGGAGGTGACCCCGTCGAGCTCGACCCGGAGCTCGTCGAGCCTTCCGGTGAGCTCGACGAGCCGTTCCGCCTCCTCCTCGAGCCGGACCTGCTCGTCCCCCGCCTGCCGGGCCGCCACCTCGGCCGCGGTGCGGGCCGCCTGGGCGGCGCCGACGTCGGGGCGGGGGGCTCCGGCGAGCGCGGCGTCGAGATCGGCGAGCCGCTTCCGGGCGGCGAACGCCGCCGACTCGCGCCCCTGGATGGACAGGGCGAGCGCCTTCGGGTCGGTCTCGGCGAGGAGCGCTCCCTCGCAGCCGGCGATGCCGGAGAAGCCGGCAGCCGCGCAGCCCTCGTCGGCGCGG
>CAIVAR010000126.1 GCA_903904005.1 uncultured Anaeromyxobacter sp. | reverse complement strand
TAGCCGGGATCGCCTCCCTCTGGATCCTCCCGCGGGGGGAGACCGAGCCGAAGAAGATCCTCGATGCGCCGCTGACGCTGAAGGTCCAGGCGGCGGCGCCGGAGAAACCGTTGGGCTGGGGGGCGGGGCTCGCGCTGGTGGCGTTCAGCGGGCCGGGCGGCGGCGGGTGGTGGGCGGGGCCCTTGGTCTCGCCTCCCAGCCTGCGGGTCCTGGGGCTCGACCTCTCGGCCCTCATGGGTGGGGGCGTCGGCGCGAACGGGACGTGGGGCGGCCTGGCCGGCGCGCTCGTCCGGTGGTGACGTGGCCCGCGTCCGTCCACCGCCCCGCCGGCACCCCGAGCGGCTGACCTGCTGGGTCTGCGGCGACGACCTCCCGGACCAGGGCCGGGGGCGCCCGCGGTGGGTCTGCTACCGCCGGGCCTGCATGCTGACCCGGCACCGGTTCACCGAGGCCGTGCGCCGGGGGTCCACCGCCGCCGCGGGGATGGGGTAGCGGCGAGCGCGGCGGGGGCGTCCTGCGACGCGGCGGGGCGGGGTGGTACGCCCGCATGGTCGGCCGCGCCAGGGGCCTATAAACGATCCTGCGAAGCCGGCCCCTTTATGACTCCATTATGACTCGCCGGCAACTTCCTGAATCTACTGGTGAAAACAATGGAGGCGCGGGGAATCGAACCCCGGAAGAAGGCCGTCCCGATGTCCTCCGGACGCCTGTTTACGCGGGCTTAGCTCCGGTCGAGGGGCGTCGGAGTCACAACGACGGCCGCCGGAGTCATAATGCTTTATGACTGCGGGGAGGGGCAGAGGTGCAGGCCGTTCATCCCCGGCTCCGGCGGCGCGCCGCAGACAGAGCAGCGCGGCTCCCCGGCCAGGACGGCGGCGAGCTTGCATCCCGGCGAGTGGGGCTTGCCCGGGTGGTCGGGATTGGTCTGGGGTGCCATGCCGCCACATCCCGAGACCGGGCAGTAGTCCCCGAAGTCGGTCTCGTCTCCGAACTCCACCTCCCGGAGCACGGCCAGGGCGGCGGCGCCACGCGCCTCCGCGGCGTCGAGGTCGTCGAGCAGGGTCAGCAGGATCCGGTCCGACAGGGTGGACCCCGGCCCCACGCCGACGAGGCCGACGCGGAGCAGCTCCCGATTGTCTCGGCTCATGGTCATGGCGTCACTCAGTCCTCCAGGAGGTCTTCCGCCGTGCCCCCCGCCTGCTCCGCGACCTTCCGCAGGTAGTCGACATCGAAGCTGGCCCCCGCGTCCGTGATCGCAGCGCAGTGGGTGGCGACGGCATCCAGGGCCGCGCGCATCTTGGTGGCCGTCCCCTGGAGTTCCCGTGCTTCCCGGCGCCACGTTTCCACCGTGGTTCCCAGGCTGGCGACCTCGCGCCGGAGGGCGACCACCTCGGGCAGGAGAAGCCGGACCGCCCGATCCACTTCGGGCTCGGGCGTCGTCCCGGGCTGGCTGCCCAGAAGATCCGCCCACATGGCGAGCGCCTCCTCGGTCAGGGCGGCGGGCCTTCGCTCCGGGATGGAGGCGAGGATGATCTCGCCCGCGATGTCCAGCCGAGCGATATCCTCGTTGGTGGGCTCGGCGGTGACCGTGAGGTCAATCCGTGTCGGCAGGACCACGACCGTGCCCTGGCCATCCGACCCGCGGAGACGCAGCGTAGGGTTCTCGGTGGTGATCCTCGTGATTCGCGCTCTCATGCCTCTCCCTTCGCCGCGTCCGCGGCCGGTCTATGAACTACCAGGCAGGCCACGTTCCGGCACAGCGTCTTCCACGCCAGCGTGGTGTAGCTGTCGATCGTCTCCCCGGGCGGCGCGTGCGTGCCCCAGCGCAGCTCGAGCGGATTGGCTCCACCGTCCTGGGCGTGGCTGATCCCCGTCCGACGCAGGTCGTGCGCCCGGCGGTGGCGCATCCCGAGCTCCGGCAGGTCCACCATGAGCCGCTTCCGGGCCCAGTGCCGATCCCGCATCGAGCCGACCGGCTTCCGCTTGCCCTTCCGCCTCGGCTCCGGCGGCACGGGGACGACCAGGTCGAGGTCGGTCGGCGGACGGCCGAACGTGCGCGCCCACCCGGACAACTTCCATTCGGCCAGGACCGCGGCCAGGGTCGGGTGTACCGGCATCCACCGGACCTCGCCGGTCTTGGTGTCGTCGTTGTCGTAGGAGGTTTCGACCACCAGGCGCCCGAGCGGCTCGGCTCTTTGGACTGAGTCCCATCTCAGGCCGGCCGCCTCCCCCGTCCGCATCATCCCGATCCCGAGAAGCGCGTACCAGACCCGCCGGTCCTCGGGGACGACGTGGTCGTGGACGAGTTGGCCCAACTCCTCGGGCTCGAAGATGGCCTCCGCCCGCTTGAACTTCGGGGAGTCCTTGATCTTGCCGATCTGCCGGTGCGTCAGGACGCAGGGGTCTTCGCCGGGGAGGATGCCGGCGATCTTCGCGTCCCGGAACATCGCCTTCATCGTCGAGTAGACGTTGCGCCTGGTGCGCGGGGAGAGGCCGGCGGCCTTCGATGCTTGCACCACGTCGTTCACGTGCCGGGCCTGGACCTCGTCGAGGCGCATCGGCCCGATCAGCGGGTAGACGTGAAGTCGGAGGTGCGTCTCGTCGTGCTCGGAATCCTTCACGTGGTTGGGGCGATCGTCGAGCCACCGCTCGCCCCACGACTTCACGGTCGGCGCGTCGATTGTGCCGGCATCCTCGCGAGCCTTCAGGAGGGCGCGGATCTCGGCCAGCCGCTTCTCGGCCACGACGCGGTTGGCCGGGGTGTCGTCGAGCTTCAGCGCCCGCTGTTTCCACTTCCCGCCGACGGGTACCGCGACGTAGAGCCGGCCCCGGATCGACTGCACGCAGCCGCGCCACACGGAGGTCATTGGCGCGGACATTCGGGCTACTTGCCCGGCGCTGTCAAACTGGAGAGCAGGCCGGAGGCGCTCGGCGTCGCGCCGGAGCGGTAAGACTCCAGGACTTTCCGGGCAATGACGAGCCTACGCCCCCGACGGGTGGCAGGCATCCCGGCGGCCACCCAGGCGCGGACGGTCTTGGGCTGGACGCCCACCAGCTCGGCGGCCTCGTTGGTGGAGAGCCAGTCGGCGGGGGGGCGCTCGGGCGCCCGCTCGCGCATGGCGCGCTCGACCTCCTGGCGCACCAGCTCGCGGATCGTCTCGTCGAGCGTCACGTCTCCCCCCTCCCGCCTGCGCTCGCACGGTCGAGGGCGCCCAGCGCCGCCGCCGCAAGCAGGAACGTCGCCGGGTCGTGCTTCCGCGTCCCGACCTTCTCCCTCACCGCCTGGCGCAGCACGACCTCGCAGGCCAGGAGGGCTGCCAACTCCTTCCGGCTGGCCGGGTCGAGCAGCCGGCTCGCCAGCAGATTCCTCATGCGAGGGGCGGGCTTCTTCGTCTTGCGCTTCACTTGGTCCTCCGGGGGCGTGCGTTCCTCTAGGCTCGGCCGGTCCCGTCGCAGCCCGCGCACACCCCGAGGCCGCAGGCGCAGGAGCAGGTGGCGTCCCGGGCGGCCTCCTTCCCGACCTCGACCCAGGCTGCGTGTCGGCGTCCGTCGTCTCGCCCGGTGCCCGCGCAGGACTGGCACACCCCGAGGCCGGCGCAGGCCGGGCAGAGAGCGCGCTCGGCGCGGGCCTCCACGTCCGCGACTCGCTCGGCCCAGGTGCGGACCACCCCGTCCGCGCCGCCGACCGTGTACGTCGGGGCGTGCGCGTCCTCGCGCTTCGCCTGGAACCCGTGCGTGGGTCCGATGAGCCCGTCAAGGCTCGTCGCGTGAACCGGGGACGTTGCCGGTCGATTGCAGACTTCGCAGACCGGGGCGTGCGCGTCCTCGCTAGCCACC
>CAIVAR010000125.1 GCA_903904005.1 uncultured Anaeromyxobacter sp. | reverse complement strand
GCCGCCGGCGTTCATGCCGGGGATCACGGGGCAGATGTACCGGCAGTTCGCGCTGGTGATCGCGGCGACGGCGCTGATCAGCGCGGTGAACGCGCTGACGCTGAAGCCGACGCAGTGCGCGCTGTGGCTGAAGCCGGTGGATCCGGCGCGGAAGAAGGCGATCTTCTTCCGCTGGTTCGACGCGGGGTACGAGCCACTGGAGCGGGCCTACGTGCGGGTGATCCGGTACATGGTGGATCGGAGCGTGGGGATGTCGGCGCTGGCGCTCCTGCTCGTCGCGCTGGCCGGCTACGGCCTCACCCGCGTACCCACCGGCTTCATTCCCACCGAGGACCAGGGCTACCTCATGGTCACGGTGCAGATGCCCGACGGGGCCTCCCTGGAGCGGACCCAGAAGGTGATGGACGAGGTCTCGCGGATCGGGCGCGCCATCCCGGGCGTGGCCCATGCCATCGCCATCGGGACCGGCGGCCCGTCGCCGCTCGACGGCGACGTCTCCCTGGCCAACGCCGGCGTCGTCTACCTGATGCTCACGGACTGGAGCAAGCGGGGCAAGGGAGAGGACGTCGGAGCGATCTCGGCACGCCTCGGGCGCGATCTCGGGGCCGTGCAGGAGGCCCGGACCCGGGTGCTCATGCCGCCGCCCATCCAGGGGCTGGGGACGTCCAACGGCTTCCAGATGCAGGTCGAGCTCACCGACGGCAGCTACGACTTCGAGCGGCTCCAGCAGGCCACCGACGAGATCGTGAAGGCGGCCGGCCGTTCCCCCGCGGTGCGCGAGACCTACACCGCCTTCCGCGCCTCGGTCCCGCAGGTCACCCTGAAGGTGGACCGGACCCACGCCGCATCGCTGAACGTGAACCTCGGTGACGTGTACGGCACGGTCCAGAACTACCTCGGGTCGGCCTACGTGAACCTCTTCGCCCGGTTCGGCCACAACTACATGGTGTACCTGCAGGCCGATCCCGCCCGGCGGCTCACCACCGACGACGTGAAGCACCTTCACGTGCGCAGCCAGTCCGGGGCGATGGTGCCGGTGGGTGCGGTGGCCGACGTCCTGCCGTCGACCGGCCCGTCGGTCGTCTCCCTCTACAACCTCTTCCCGGCGGCCACCATCAACGGCATGGCGGCCCCCGGCACGAGCTCCGGGGAGGCCCTCGCCGCCATGGAGGAGATCGCACGCCGGAGCCTGCCGCGCGGGATGGCCTTCGAGTGGACGGGCATGTCCTACCAGGAGCGGCTGGTCGGGAACTCCGCCTACCTCATCTTCGCCCTCGCCATCCTGCTCGTGTTCCTGGTCCTGGCCGGCCAGTACGAGAGCTGGATCGTCCCCGCGGCGGTGATCCTGGCCGTGCCGATGGCCCTCCTCGGCACGGTGGCGGCCCTGAAGGGATCCGGGATCGCCAACGACATCTACGTCCAGATCGGCCTCGTGCTGCTCATCGCGCTCTCGGCGAAGAACGCCATCCTCATCGTGGAGATGGGGCGCCAGCGGCGCGCCGAGGGGCGCCCCATCCTCGAGGCCACGGTGGAGGCGTCCCGGGTGCGGTTCCGCCCCATCCTCATGACCTCCTTCACCTTCATCCTCGGGGTGCTGCCGCTCGTGCTCGCGTCCGGCGCCGGCGCCGCCGCCCGCCGCTCCCTGGGCATCGCGGTCGCGGCCGGGATGCTCGCCTCCACCTGCCTCGCCGTGCTCTTCGTGCCCCCGCTGTTCGTCGTGCTCCAGGGATGGATCGAGCGGCGGCAGGGGCGTACCCCCTAGAGCATCGATCAGGCTGAAGTCCCCATGAATCCGATCAGTTACGCGACGGGGATCGACAGGGCCCATCTGGGCATGATCCCCTGTGCCTTCGAGCGAGCGTGGACTCGCGAGGAGGCGGTGATGGAGAAGTGGAAGCCGAAGGGTGAGGTGACGAAGGGCGAGGCGTTCATCCTCAAGCGACTGGAGAAGAAGCGGAAGCTCTTCGGGTTCCTGCGGCGGCACCGGAACGAGATTTTCGATGAAGCGTTCCAGTCGGAGTTGGAGGAGATGTACCGGGACACCGGAGCGGGAAGCGATCCGGTCCCGCCGGCACTGCTGGCGATGGCGGTGATCGTGCAGGGCTATCTGGGGCTGTCGGACGCTGACGCGGTGGACGCGACGGTGCTCGACCTGCGGTGGCAACTGGTGCTGGACCGGCTGGGCGAGACGGAGCCGGCGTTTTCACAGGGAGCGCTCCAGGGATTCCGCGAACGGCTCATCGCGCATGACATGGACCGGCGACTGCTGGAGCGGACCATCGAGTTTGCGCGAGCCACGAGCGAGTTCGACTGGAAGAAGCTGCCGAAGACGCTGCGGGTGGCGATCGACTCGAGCCCGCTCGAAGGCGCCGGCCGAGTGGAGGACACCATCAACCTGCTGGGGCACGCTGGCCGGAAGGTGGCGGAGTGTGCCGCGGAACTGCTCGGCTGGCCGCTCGAGCAGGTGTGCCGCGAGGCAAGGGCGCCGTTGCTGGCGGAGTCGAGCGTGAAGAAGGCGCTCGACCTCGACTGGAGCGACCCCGCGCAGAAGGCGTCGGCGGTGAAGTCGCTGAGCGTAGAGCTCGAGAATCTGAAGGGCTGGCTCGGCTCGCAACTGGCGGCAGAGATGAAGAAGCCGCCGCTCCAGGCCCCGTTGAAGACGCTGGCGGAGTTGATGAGCCAGGATCTGGAGCCCGACCCGGGCGGAGGCGTGAAGATCCGCGACGGCGTGGCGCCGGACCGCCGCGTATCGGTCGAGGACGGCGAGATGCGGCACGGTCGGAAGAGCAAGTCGAAGAGGTTCAACGGCTTCAAGCGGCACATCGCCACCGACCTCGACAGCGACCTCATCCTGGCCGGCGCGATCACCCCGGCGAACCGGCCCGAGGAAGAGGCCGCGCCGGAGTTGAAGCGGGACATCGAGCACCTCGGCCGTGACATCGCCGAGTTGAACATCGACCGTGGTTACATCGCGAGCCCGCTGGTGGACGAGGTCCTCGGCACAGGAGGCCAGGTCGTCTGCAAGCCGTGGGTGGCTCGCAACGGAAACTCCTTCGCCAAGGGCGCCTTCAAGATCAACCTGCGCGACCGCACCATCACCTGCCCGGCCGGCGAGACCGAGCACATCGAGTTCGGTTCGGTCGTCGAGTTCGACCCGGAGGCGTGCGACCGCTGCCAACTCCGTGCGAGTTGCACAGCGGCCAGCCCAGGCACCGGACGGACGGTCGCCATCGCCGAGAACGAGCGGCTTCAGCAGAAGCTACGCAAGCTGCAGAAGACGCGGGCCGGCCGGGCCAAGCTCCGCGAGCGGGTCGCCGTCGAGCATCGACTCGCCCACATCGGTCGCCGGCAAGGACGCCGCGCTCGCTATCGCGGCGTCCGCAAGAACCTCTTCGATCTGCGCCGCGCCTGCGCTATCCAGAACTTCGAGACGATCCAGAGGAAGGCCGCGTAATGAGATCACTTTCAAGCTGTTCGGTGCCCTAGGGGCCCCGGTGCTCGCCCGGTTCTTCATCGAACGGCCGGTCCTCGCCAACGTCATCGCGATCGCGACGATGGTGCTCGGCGCCGTGGCGCTCGCGGTCCTGCCGGTTTCGCAGTACCCGCCCATCACCCCGCCCACGGTCCAGGTTTCGGCGACCTACCCCGGCGCCAGCGCGCGCACGCTGGCCGACACGGTGGCGCTTCCCATCGAGCAGCAGGTGAACGGCGTCGAGGGGATGCTGTACATGCAGTCCACCTGCACCTCCGACGGGCGCTACACGCTGGTGGTCACCTTCAAGGTGGGCACCGCCCTCGATCTCGCCCAGGTGCTCGTGCAGAACCGGGTCGCGGCGGCGCTCGCGCAGCTCCCGCTCCCGGTCCAGCAGCAGGGCGTGGTGACCAAGAAGAAATCCACCGCCATCCTCCAGATCATCACCCTGACCTCGAAGGACGCGCGGCACGACGCGCTCTTCCTCTCCAACTTCTCGACCCTCCGGCTGCGCGACCAGCTCTCCCGGGTTCCCGGGGTGGGGGACGTGATGGTCTTCGGGGTGGGGCAGTACGGCATGCGCATCTGGCTCGATCCGGAGCGGATGCGCCAGCGCTCCCTCATGCCGAGCGACGTCATCCGGGCGGTGCGGTCCCAGAATGCCTACGTGGCAGCCGGGCAGCTGGGAATGCCGCCCACCGAGCCGGGAACGTCCTTCCAGCTCACCATGGACGTGACCTCCAACCTCTCGCAGGCGGCCGAGTTCGAGGAGATCATCGTCAAGAAGGGCACCGGCGGCCGGGTCACCCGCATCCGGGACGTCGGTCGCGTGGAGCTCGGCTCCCAGACTTACGGCCAGTTCTTCAAGATCGGCGAGCAGGTCGCCGGCGGGATCGCCATCTTCCAGCTGCCGGGGGCGAATGCCCTCGAGACCGGAGACCGGGTCCGGGCGGCGATGGCCGAGCTGGCGAAGGATTTCCCGTCGGGGCTCGCCTACGAGATCCCGTTCGACACCACGACCTTCGTGAAGGAGTCGATCCGCGAGGTGTACCGGACGCTCCTCGAGGCCGGGCTGCTCGTGCTGGTGGTGATCGTGGTGTTCCTGCAGAGCTGGAGGGCGACGCTGGTGCCGGCCACGACGGTGCCGGTGACGATCATCGGTGCCTTCGCGGCGATGGCGATGCTGGGCTTCACGGTGAACCTACTGACGCTGTTCGCGGTGGTGCTGGCCATCGGGATCGTGGTGGACGACGCGATCGTGGTGGTGGAGGGGGTGGCGCAGCAGGTGGAGCAGGGGAAGACGCCGAAGGAGGGGGCGATCGCGGCGATGAAGGAGCTGCTCGGACCGATCATCGGGATCACGCTGGTGCTGATGTCGGTGTTCCTGCCGCCGGCGTTCATGCCGGGGATCACGGGGCAGATGTACCGGCAGTTCGCGCTGGTGATCGCGGCGACGGCGCTGATCAGCGCGGTGAACGCGCTGACG
>CAIVAR010000124.1 GCA_903904005.1 uncultured Anaeromyxobacter sp. | reverse complement strand
GGCTCGAGGCCGGGGTTCAGGGCGCCGGCCGCGACGCCGCGCAGCGCCTCGCCGGTGTTGCTCCAGGCCTCGGCCCGCTGCCCTGGAAGCGGCGGGATGGGGCGAAAGTAGGCCAGGTCGGCGAGCGTGGCCTGGCGCTGGGCCGCCCCCGGTGAGCCGGCCGCGGCGATCTCGGAGGCCAGCCCCGGGGTCTGCTCGAGCTGGATGGTGTTCTTGAGCCGGTGGTAGAGGTAGAGCCGCTCGAAGAGGTTGGCGATGGCGCCCTGGTAGGGGGTGCGCAGCTTCGCGTCGATGGCCTGCGCGGCGTTGGCCTCGCGCTGGATCTCGTTCACGAACGGGAGGATCTGCCGGAAGGAGTAGTACCGGTCCTTGGTCCGCTCGAGCTTCATGATCCCGAGCACGTCCGGGTTGTCGATGACGAAGATCGGCTGCAGATCGGCCACCTGGGGCCGGAAGAGCACGTCGAGGATCCACTCGCCCGAGCCCACCGTCCGGTCCTCGTGGCGGAAGGTCTGCTGCCCCCGGATGACGAGCAGCGCGTTGCGCGCGGTGGAGTCGAGGGGCTTCAGCCGGCCACCCTCCAGCACCGGGAGGCGGGCGAAGCCGTCGACGTCCATCCCGCGGACCTGTCCGGGCGGACGGAGCATGAGGAGGGCGCCGACCAGCGCCAGTCCACCGGCGATCCACGCTGCGTACTTGCCGAGCTTGCTCTTCATGTCATGCCTCCTGCGTCGACTGGGCCAGCCGCGCGGCCTCGCGCTTCCGGGACGACTTCCTGAGGCTGACGGTGAAATGGACGATGAGCCCCACCGCCACCAGCACGCAGGAGATGTAGGGGATGAGCCAGCCGGGGTTCTCGACCACCTGAAGGATGGAGAGGGTGTCGCCCTTGCCGAAGCTGGCCTGGTAGAAGGCCTTGCCGTCGTAGCGCATCGGCTGGTTCATGGAGATGAGGACGTCGCGCGCCTCGCCGGTGCGGGGATTGGCCAGGTACACCAGGCTGGAGAAGTTCTTGGGGATGTCGGTGCCGGCGTACTTGTCGTGGCTGAACTTCTTCAGCGTCACGGCGTAGGGCAGGTACTGGCGCCGGTGGCGCATGGAGAGCTGGTAGGTTCGCCCCTCGTGGGTGAACGACTGGGGCGCGCCCAGCCCCTGCGACAGGAGCCACGTGCCGTAGCTGCGCCCGCCGGCGATGGGCTCGACGAAGGCCGCGCTCTGATCGACGTCGTTGTCGGCGGAGACCGGCGGGAGCGCGGTCACGGTGACGGCCGTTCCCACGCCGGCGGTGGCCTGGGAGGGCGGGTCGAAGGGCGTGCGGTTCCGGAGCTGGGCGTTCTGCTCGAACCGGTGGATCTTCAGGGTGACGGGGGTGCCCGGGATGGCCACCGTGCCGTCCCGCCTCATCGTCGCCCCGTGGATCCCGTAGACCTCGTCCCAGGCCGGGTCGGTGACGTCGATGACGACGATCTCCGGGTCCCGCCCCTCGATGAAGTTCACGGTCTGGCCGTTCTCGATGGCCATCTGCGACTCGACCTGGAACATGCCGGAGACGAACTCGCCCCCGACGAAGAGGATGAGCCCCAGGTGGACGAGCCAGAGACCGGCCTTGCTCCAGGTGGCCTGGAGCCGGATCGCCTGGGCGGCGACGAGGTTCACCATGAGGACCAGCCCCACCGTCGCCCCGCCGGGGAATACCGGGATCATCCACTGGCTGCCGGGGATGTCCCACCAGACCAGCCAGCTTCGCATGTAGGCGTTGACCGCCCCGACCGTCCCCATCCCCACCTGCGCGAGGGTGGCCGCGGTGACCAGGATCATCAGGGACGCCAGGCAGACGATGGTCAGCTGGAGGGACGTCAGGGCGCGAACGATCGGATTCTTAGCGGTCAGCAAGGCGGAGGCTCTCCAGGAGTCGGACGAAGTCGGCCCGGGACGCGGCCACGGGGCCCGCATCTCCAACCATCTTGACGAACCAGCTATTTCCCCCGGCGAGGAGGATCGCGGCGACCATCCGCGTCTTCTCCTTTCCCTCACCGGTGTAGTCGAACAGCGCGACGCTGCCGGCGGGCGCCTTCAGGGTCTTGCGGTCCTTCACGAGGGCCGCCTCCTCCACGGGGGCGAGGCCGATCTGGTTCCGCCACCGGTTGACGTTGGCGAGCTCGCCGCCCGCCGCTCCGGGGAAGACCGTGACCGACACCTCGAGCTTGCCCGGGGCCGACGGCTTGATGGTGGCGTAGCGCATCCCGCCCGCCGACCGGGTCTCGGTCCAGCCCTTGGGCAGGGCCCACTTCAGGGTGCCCGTGGTGGAGGCATCGGGGGGGGGCGGGAGAGCGCCAGCAGGATCTGCCGCTCCCATGCCGGTCGTTGCACCGGGCGCCGCGTTGGCGCCGGGGTCCGACTTGGGGACCCGGTAGTGGGCCACCTCGTCACGGCCGCACGCGGCGACCACGACGACGGCGACGATCCAGAGAGGCTTCCTTGCCATGCACCATCCTCGGTCGGGGCGCGGGGAGAACTGTCCCCGCGGAGGCGATCGGGCCGCCTCGAGCGGGGACAGTCTTAACCGGGACGGGGCCGAAGCACCCGAAAAGCAGGAGGAAGGTGGGGCGCCTGCTACACGCCGGGCTGCAGGGGGTCGTTCACCCCGGGGACCTTCGCCATGTGCCCGCGGGCGAGCTTCCAGGCGTGCTGCACGACCCAGGAGAGGGAGCGGTCGAGCCGCTGCGCCTCGTGCTCGATCTCCCGCAGCATCTCCTCGGGAAAGTAGAGCGACTGCTTCCTCTTGTCGGTGTGGTCGGCCATGACACTTCTTTTACCCCGGGTGACGGGAATCGCAAGGCTCCCTTTCCGGGGCGCCTTGACAGGGGCTCGACGCAGGCCTTAGCCATGACCGGTGATCGCCGTACCCGCCCTCTCCGCCCTCCTCCTCCTATCCCCCGTCGGCGGTACCCCCGACCCCGAGTCGCTCCGGGCCGACCCCGCCTACCGGGGCGCGGCGGCCGGCCGGGCGATCGCCGGGCTGCTCGCCGCGGCCGATCTCCGGGAGGCCTCGGCCGCCTCGCCCGACGGCGCCCCGGGGCTGGCGCGCGCACGGGCGTCGCAGGACGAGGCGCTCGACGAGTTGCGCCCGCTGGTACGGGAGGCGCCCGACGACCCGGACGTCCTGCGCGCACTCGCGTTGTACTACGGCCTGGATGGACGCCCGGAGGAGGTGGCGCGCCTCGCCGCCCGTGCGCGGGATGCCGGCACGGCCGCCGACCCCTGGCTCGACTTCGCCGCGCTGGCGGCATCCCTGCGCGGGCAGACGCCCTCCGCGACCGAGCCGGCCCTCGCCGCGTTCGTGGCCACCCACCCGGGGATCCACCCTCCCCGCATGTCGCTCGCCCGGGCGCGGCTCTCGCGGGGGGACCGCGACGGTGCCGTCGCCGCGCTCGACGACCTGCTCGCGGTCGACCCGGACCACGAGGGGGCGAAGGCGCTCAAGGCCTCGCTGCTCGCCCCGCCGCCGGTGGAGCGGCCGCCTGCCGTCGTGCCTCCGGTAGCACCCCCCCCGACGGCGCCCGGATACCTGCCGCGCAAGAAGGCGGCCCGGGCGCCCGCGCCGGGCTGATCTCTCCGGCTCAGTGCGACCCGACCAGCGACGCCGCCACCTTCACGTCGCCCCCGGGGCGCACCTGCACGTCCTCCTGCCAGGGCAGGTAGCCGCTCTTCCGCACCGAGATGCGGTGCAGTCCCGGGTCGATCCGGAAGCTGCAGGGGGCGCGGCAGCGCGTCATTCCGTCGGCGGCGACCTCCACCCCCGGCGGCTCGATCTGGACCGAGACCGTCCCGGCGTCGGGCCCCGGCTCGGGCGGCCGGGCGACCTGCGGCGCGGGGGTCCGGGTGCAGGCGGCGAGGAGCAGGCAGCCGGCGAGCCGTGCGAGCGTCTTCATCGGGTGGGCGCCTCCGTTGCGGCGGGTCGGCGGGGGGACCTAACCGGCCGGCGGGCGCGCGTCGAGGACCTCTCGCACGCGGGCGGCCAGCGTCGCCGGCGTGAACGGCTTGGGGAGGAACTCCACCCCCTCGTCGAGGACCCCGCGCCGGGCGATGGCGTCCTGCGTGTAGCCCGACACGAAGAGGGCCTTGAGGCCGGGAAGGTTCCGCCGGAGCGCGTCCACGACCTCCCGGCCGCTCATGCCGGGCATCACCACATCGGTCACCACGAGATCGATCCGCCCCGTCCGCCCCCGCGCGATGGCCAGCGCCTCCTCGCCGCTCCCGGCCGTGAGGACCTCGTAGCCGTTCGCCTGGAGCGCGCGGACCGTGACGCCCCGGACCCGTGCGTCGTCCTCGACCACGAGCAGCGTCTCGCTGCCGCGAAGCGTGCCCGGGGCCGGCGTCTCGGGGCGGATGGCCGGCGCCTCCTCGCTGCGGGGCAGGCAGATCCCGAAGGTGGTCCCCTGCCCCGGCTCGCTCTCCACGTGGATGTGGCCGCCGCTCTGCGCCACGATCCCGTGGACGGTGGCGAGGCCGAGTCCCGTGCCCCGACCCCGCTCCTTGGTCGTGAAGAACGGCTCGAAGAGATGGGCCATCACCTCCTGCGCCATCCCGGTCCCGCTGTCCCGAACCACGATCCGCACCCAGTCTCCGGGCTCCCGGTCGCCCTTCGGACCGATCTCGTCGTCGTCGGCCGCGACGTTCCGGGTCTCGATCCGGAGCCGTCCCCCGCCCGGCATCGCGTCCCGCGCGTTCACCGCGAGGTTCACGAGGACCTGCTCGATCTGGCTCGCGTCGCAGAGCGTCGGCCAGAGTCCGGGGGCGAGGGCCACGTCGAGACGGACGTCCTCCCCCAGGAGGCGCTGGAGCAGCTTCTCGCTGCTCCGCACCACCCCGTTCAGGTCGAGGGAGACCGGCGCGATGACCTGCTTGCGGGCAAAGGCGAGGAGCTGGCGCGTCAGGTCGCGGGCGCGCGTCCCGGCCTCGTGGATCTCCCAGATCTCGTCGTCGCCCACCGGCTTCCCCGCCGCTCGGGCCGCCTGCATGGACTCGCTGCAGCTCAGGATGACCGTGAGGAGGTTGTTGAAGTCGTGCGCCACCCCGCCGGCCAGGCGGCCGATGCTCTCGAGCCGCTGGGCCTGCCGGAACTGCTCCTCCAGCTGCAGGTGCTCGGTGACGTCGCGGAGGTTCATGACGAGCGCGCGGACGGCCGGATCGGGAAGGAGGTTGCGGCACAGCCCCTCCATGCTCCGCCAGGTCCCGTCCTTGCGACGGATCCGGAAGGCGACCGACTCGGTCCGGGCCGGCTCGGAGAGCAGCCGGTCGAGGGCGTCGGAGAGCCCGTCACGGTCATCGGGTTCGACGTGCGCGAGGAACGTCTTCCCGAGCGCCTCTTCCGGCGTCCAGCCGAGCGACTCCACGGCGCTCGGGCTCCAGAAGGTGACGTTCCCGCCGCCGTCGAGGAGGACGATGAGGTCGGAGGAGCGCTCGATGATGGTGCGGAACCGGGCCTCGTTCTCCCGCAGGGCGGCGTCCGCCCGGCGCAGCGCCGTCAGGTCGTGCCAGGCGGCGATGACGCAGAGCTCGCCACCGATCTCGGCGCAGTCACCGGTGATGAGGACGCTCGCCTCCTCGCCGGAGCGACGCCGGAGCGGGACGTCCTCGACCCGGAACGCGCTCTGCCCCTCGGCAGGAGCGTAGACCCGCTCCCGCCGGACGTCACCGGGCTGGAAGAGCCCAAGGTCGATGGTGGTGCGACCCAGGACCTCCTCCCGGGACCAGCCCACCAGGGCGCACCAGGCCTCGTTGGCGTCCACGATCCGCCGGTCCGAGACCCGGGTCACGAGGAAGCCGACCCGCGCCACCCGGACCAGCGTGGCCACCCGCTGGCTGCTCTCCCGGAGCTCCGCCTCGGAGTGCTTCCGGCTGGTGACGTCCCGGGCGAAGGCGTGGTAGCGCTCCCCCTCCTCGGTCGAGTGACGGACGGAGAGTTCCACGTCGATGATGGTGCCGTCCTTGCGCTGGTAGCGGGTCTCGAACCGGTCCACACCCGCGGCCCGGATGGTCGCCATCCGGGCGGCGATCTTCTCCCCGCTCTCGAGCCGGTGCAGGTACCCGATGCTCGCCCCCAGGAGCTCCTCGCGGGAGTACCCGGTCATCGCGCAGAACGCCTCGTTCACCTCCGTGATGACCCCCTGGCCGTCCGCCGAGGCAAACCCGTCGATGGCGGTCTGGAGGATGGTCCTGAGTTCCCGCTCCCGCCGCTCCAGGGCCCGCTCGGCATCCACCCGCGCCGTGGCATCGCGCGACAGGCCGAGGATCTCGACGGGGCGCCCCTCCTCGTTGCGGACGAAGGAGGTCCGGATCTCGACGTGCTTCACCGACCCGTCGGCGCAGGGCTGGTCGATGATCTCCGTGCTGGAGGGGCCCTGCGGACCGACCGACCGCTCCGCCGAGACCATCGTGGCGACCCGGGCCATCGACTCCGGCGTCATGCTCTCCTCGAACGGCTCGGCCAGCGCCTCCTCCACCGTGAGCCCGCGCAGCCTCTGGATGGCGGGGCTCACGTAGCTCAGGCGGAGCGACTCCAGGTCGAGGGTCCAGATCACGTCGAGCGAGTTGTCGGCGAGCAACCGGTAGCGGCGCGCGCTCCGGTTCGCCTCGCTCACATCCCGGATCAGGGTGAGGAGGACCGGCTCACCGCCCACCGCGATGACACGCGCCGAGAGAAGCACGTCGAGGAGGACCCCCGCCCGGGTTCGCAGCCGCCCCTCGGCGTTCCGCACCACCCCTTCCTTCTCGAGACGGCCGACGACCCGTTCGAGGTCGGAGGAGCCGGCCCAGATGCCCAGGTCGAACGAGGAGCGACCGAGCGCCTCCTTCCGGCTCCACCCCGTCATCGACAGGAAGCTGTCGTTCACGTCGATGACGACGCCGTCCCTGGCCCGGCTCACGGCCGTGGCGTCCGGGCTCAGGTCGAAGAGCGCGCGGAGGGACTGCTGGTTCTCGCGCAACTCCCGTTCCACGCGCTCCTTCTCGCCCCGCCGCCGCAGCGCGATGACCCCGAATCCCAGGTCCTCGGCGAGCCGCTGGAGGAGCCGCAGCTCCTCCTCGCTGAAGACCCGGACGTCCCCCGAGTACATGGTGAGGACGCCCACCCGCTCCCTACCGTAGGCGATGGGGATGGCGGTCGACGAGGTGTAGCCCCGCCGCGTCGCCTCCAGCCTCCAGGGGGCGAGCGACGCCTCGGTGGTGAAGTCTCGCCCCACCACCACCCGCCCTTCCCGGGCCGCGGTTCCGGTCGGGCCACGCCCGCGCAGCTCGTCGGCCCAAACCACGTCGAGGGTCGCGAGGTAGCCCTCCTCGTGCCCGGCGTGGGCCACCGGACGGACGGTCTTCCGCGCGTCGTTCTCGGCGACGCCGACCCAGCACATCCGGTAGCCGCCGGTCTCGACGATGACGCGGCAGATCTCGACGAGGAGCTCCGGCTCGCTCGTGGCCCGGATGATGGCCTCGTTGCAGCGGGTGAGGACGAGCAGGGTGCGCCGGGCCCGTTCGAGGGCCTCCTCGGTCACCCCGCGAACGGTGCCCACCTCGTCCGGCACGCAGCCCCCCGTGTTGCCCCCCCCAATTGGCACGAGGAGTGGGAGGGGCCGCATCACCGCCAGGAGGGACCCCGTAAGGGTCAGCGACGCGCGGCCATCTGGCGCAGCCCGGGGGCCTCCCGCCCGGTCCGGCTGACGTACTCCGTGTACCCACCCCCGTAGGCGACCGGGCCGTCCGGGCCGAGCTCGAGCACCCGGTTGGAGAGGGCCGACAGGAAGCGCCGGTCGTGGGAGACGAAGAGCATGGTGCCCTCGTAGCCGGCGAGCGCCCGCACGAGCATCTCCTTCGTCCCCACGTCCAGGTGGTTGGTGGGCTCGTCGAGGACGAGGAAGTTCGGGGGATCGTAGAGCATCCGGGCGAGCACGAGGCGGGCCTTCTCCCCACCCGAGAGGACGCGGCACGCCTTGTCGATCTCCTCCCCGGAGAAGCCGAAGCACCCGGCCAGCGTGCGCAGGGAACCTACCGAGGAGGCCGGGAAGGTCCGCTGCAGCGTCTCCCAGACCGTCTCGGTCGGATCGAGGAGCTCCATCGCGTGCTGGGCGAAGTAGGCCATCTTGACGCTCGCGCCCACGGTCACGGTCCCCTCGTCGGCGCGGGATTCCCCGGCGACCATCTTGAGGAGCGTGGTCTTGCCCGATCCGTTGGCCCCCAGGACGCACCAGCGCTCGCCGCGGCGGACCAGGAAGTCGAAGCCGTCGTAGACCTTGCGCGCGCCGTAGCCCTTGGTGACGCCGACCAGCTTGGCGACGTCCTCACCGGATCGGGGCGGGGTCCAGAACTCGAAGTCGACGGTCTTGCGCACCTTGGGTGGATCGACCTTCTCGATCTTGTCGATCTTCTTCACGCGCGACTGCACCTGGGCGGCGTGAGACGCGCGCGCCTTGAAGCGCTCGATGAAGGCCAGCTCCTTCTTCAGCATGGCCTGCTGCTTGTCGAAGGCGGCCTGCTGGTGCTGGTCGGCGATGGCGCGCTCACGCTCGTAGAAGTCGTAGTCCCCGGAGTAGGAGGTGAGTTCCCCGCCGTCGATCTCGATGATCTTCTCCACCACCCGGTTCATGAACTCCTTGTCGTGGGAGGTCATGAGGATGGCGCCCGGGTAGGAGCGGAGGAACTGCTCCAGCCAGATGATCGACTCGAGGTCGAGGTGGTTGGAGGGCTCGTCGAGCAGGAGCGCATCCGGCGCCATGAGCAGGATGCGGGCCAGCGCCACCCGCATCTTCCAGCCGCCGGAGAGGGCGCCGACGTCGCCATCCATCGTCTCGGGGGTGAACCCCAGGCCGGCCAGGATCTCCCGGGCCCGGGACTCGAGCCCGTATCCCCCCAGCTCGTCGAAGCGGGCCTGGACGTGGCCGAACCGCTCCACGAGCTCGTCCATCTCGTCGGCGCGTTCGGGGTCGGCGAGGGCGTGCTCGAGCTCGTGGAGCTCGGCGGCGACGGCGGAGACCGGGCCGGCGCCGTCCATGGTCTCGGCCACGGCGCTCCGTCCCGACATCTCCCCCACGTCCTGGGAGAAGTGGCCCACGGTGACACCGCGGTCGACGGAGACCTGCCCCTCGTCCGGTTCCTCCTCCCGGGTGACGAGCCGGAAGAGCGTCGACTTGCCGGCCCCGTTCGGCCCCACGAGCCCCACCTTCTCGCCCCGGTGGACCACGGCGGAAGCCTCCACGAAGAGGATCTGGTGGCCGTGCTGCATGGAGATGGCGTCGAGGCGGATCAAGGGGCTCGCGTTCTACACGCGGCCGCGGCCCGGCACAAGCGTCACGTCCCCCGGACACGGGACTCGCCCCTGGGCGGCCAGGTGCCGCAAGGGTTCGGGACGTTGCCTTCCTTCGCCGGGTCGGCTCTCATGATGGAAGGCGCGCGCGCGGCTTGAAGCCGGGAGGGAACCTTGCCGACGATTTGCCGCATGGGTGACGGGGTCGTGGAGTCGTCCTACTCGGGCGTGGTGAGCCCCGGGCAGCTGGAGGGCGCAGTCCTTCAGACCATCGAGCTCGCCCGGGGAAGCGGTGTCTGGCGCTTCTGCACCGACGTGACCGGGCTCGTGGGCGGTCACTCGCCCGGGGACCTCTTCGCCGTGGTCGCCCTGCTCGAGCAGCTCGGGCTGCCGCGAACGCTCCGGGAGGCGATCCTCGTCCCACCGGCCACACTCGCGCCGCAGGACGTCCAGTTCTACGAGGACACCTGCCGGAACCGGGGCTGGAACGTCCGGATCTTCACCGAGCGCGAACGCGCGCTCGAGTGGCTGAACGCATCCTGACTCCTGCCATGCGGGGCGACGAGGCCCCTCGCCCTGCGCTCCCGCGCCACCCGGTTATGTTCCGGGTCCGACGTCCTGCGCGCCACCCCGAGGTCGCCACTGTCCGAGACCGTCTCCCTCCCGATCTGGGCCGCCGCAGGGCTCGCCCTGCTCGCCGCAGTAGCCCTCCTCGACCGGGCGCTCGTTCCCGGGGTCCGCTGGTTCCTTCGCCGCAGGGTGAACCGCGCCATCGAGGAGATCAACCGGCGCCTGCGCCTGCGCATCCGTCCGTTCAAGCTGACGCGACGCGCGGTACTGATCGACCGGCTCACCTTCGACCCGCGGGTGGTCGAGGCGGCCGAGGCACACGCGGCCACTTCCGGGGAGCCCCGCGAGGTCACCATGGCGCGGGTGGCCTCCTACGCGCGGGAGATCGTCCCCTCCTTCAGCACCTACGCCTATTTCCGGCTGGGGTACTCGGTGGCCCGGGCCACCGCGCGGACCCTCTATCGGGTCCGTGTGGGGTTCGCAGACGACGCCGGACTCTCCCGGGTCGACCCCGAGGCGAGCGTGGTGTTCGTGATGAACCACCGTTCGAACATGGACTACGTGCTCGTCTCCTACCTGGCGGCGGAGAAGACGGCGCTCTCCTACGCCGTGGGGGAGTGGGCGCGGATCTGGCCGCTGCAGTCACTCATCCGCTCGATGGGGGCCTACTTCGTTCGGCGCGACTCGGGGGACCCGCTCTACCGGCGGGTGCTCGAGCGCTACGTGCAGATGGCCGCCGACGCCGGCGTGGTCCAGGCCATGTTCCCGGAGGGCGGCCTGACGAAGGACGGCGCGCTGCGCCCGCCCCGGCTCGGACTCCTCGACTACATGCTGCGCGACTACGACCCGGCGCGACGCGATCTGGTCTTCGTCCCGGTGGGGATCAACTACGACCGGGTCCTCGAGGATCGGACCCAGATCGGCGGGGCCGCGGGGCGCCGCGGCAGCAAGGCCGACACCGCCCTGGGCGCGGCACGCTTCACCCTGCGCAACGCCTGGCAGTGGATGGGCGGCCGATGGCACCGCTTCGGCTACGCCTGCGTCAATTTTGGCACCCCCATCTCGATGCGGTCCTGGCTCTCCGAGCGCGGCGGCGACCTCCGCGGGCTCTCCCGGGAGGAGCGCTCCCGCCGCATCCTCGAGCTCGGGGCCGAGCTCATCGGCGCGGTCGGCCAGGTGATCCCTGCGCTGCCGGTACCCCTCGTGGCCTTCGTCCTCCTCGACAGCGAGGAGCCGCTTCCGTCCCTGGAGATCCACCGGCGGACCCAGGCGCTGGCGCGCCGCCTCCAGGCCGCGGGCGGGCACGTCTACATTCCCCGGACCGACGAGGAGTACGCCACCGCCGTCGGGCTGCGCGCTCTCTCCCTGCGCCGGCTGATCGAGGAGCGGGACGGGGGTTTTGCGCCGGTGGCGGCGGAGGTCCCGATGCTCCAGTACTACGCCAACTCGATCCGGCACCTGCTGCCGGACGAGGTGTGAAGGGGGGGGGCTGCTTCGTCAGGCGTCCAATCCCCGGTCCCGGTCGAGCACCCTCCTCGCCGCCCGCAGCAGCGAGGAGGAGGTGAACGGCTTCGGGAGGAACTCGATCGTCTCCAGGCGGACGCCCTCCTGCAGGATGGCGGCGTCGGTGTATCCGGAGGTGAAGAGGGTCCGGACACCCTCCTTCATCTCGATCACGCGCGCCGCCATCTCCCGACCCCCGGGGCCGGGCAGGATGAGGTCGGCGACGAGCAGGTCCAGCGGGCCGGACTCGGCGCCAGCGAGCCGGAGCGCCTCGTCGCAGCCAGCGGCCGCCAGCACCCGGTACCCGCCGGACCGGAGCGCCCGCACCGCCACCTCCCGGACCTTGGGATCGTCATCCACGACGAGGACGGTCTCGGTCCCCCCCACCGGCGTGAGCGTCGCCCCGGCCTGCACGCGCTCGTCGTCCTCGTCCCTGGGGAAGAAGATCTCGAAGACGGTCCCGGCGTCGGGTACCGACCGGACCCGCAGGTGGGCCTTGCTCTGCGTGACGATGCCCCGGACCATGCTGAGCCCGAGTCCCGTCCCCCGCCCGGGATCCTTGGTGGTGAAGAGCGGCTCGAAGACCTGCTTCAGCACGCCGGCCGTCATCCCGGACCCCGTGTCCCGGACGACGAGCTTCACGTAGGCGCCGGGCCCCATCTCCGGGTCGGGAACGTCGTCCCCCGGGGCCACCGTCACGTTCCCGGTCCCGAGCGTCAGCGTTCCCCCGTCCGGCATGGCATCCCGGGCGTTCAGCGCCAGGTTCATGATCACCTGCCCGACGAGCCCGGGATCGCACCGCGCCGTCCAGAGTTCCGGATCGAGCTCCTCGACGATCCGGATCCTCCCCCCGATCACCCGCCTCAGGAGCTTGCCGCCACTGCGCATCAGCTCGTTCAGGTCGAGGCAAACCGGGGTGATGACTTCCCTCCGGGTGAAGACCAGCAGCTGCCGCGTGAGGTCCGCGGCCCGCCTTCCCGCCGCGACGATGTCCTCGGCGCATTCGAGATCGGCGGGCGGGCCCTCCCGGAGCGTCCTTCTCAGGTCCTCCCCACAGGAGAGGATGACCGTCAGGAGGTTGTTGAAATCGTGGGCGACGCCGCTGGCGATCCGCCCCATCGTGTCGGTCTTCTGGGACTCCCGGAACTGCTCCCGGAGGTGGCTCGTCTCCGTGATGTCCCGGTGGTTGACCACCACCCCGTGGACGCCGGGGACGTCGATCATGCTCCTCCCCTCCGCCTCCAGCCGGGCCCAGGTCCCGTCCCCGCGCCGCATGCGAAGCTCCATCCGGTGGGTCAGCGTCGGGTCGCCGAGGAGCCGGGTGAACGCCGCCCGGACCCCCTCCGCGTCCTCGGCGTGGATCAGCGAGAGTCCGGGCCTTCCCTTCAGCTCCGAGGGCGCCCGCCCCAGGATGTCGATGGACGCCGGGTTCGCGAAGGTGATGGTCCCCGCGCCGTCCAGGATCAGCGTCAGGTCGCTGGAGCGCTCGACGAGGGCCCGGAAGCGTTCCTCGCTCTCCGTCAACTCCTCGTTGCGGCGCGACAGATCGGTGACGTCGAGGAGCACGGCCACGGCGCGCCGGGGCTCCTCGGGCGAGCGTCCCGGGATCGGGGCGGCGCTCACCGAGGCGATGCGCCAGGTGTCGTTGCGGTACCGGAGGTGGAGCTCCGCGTCCTTCACCGCGATCCCCGTCCGCGCGGCCCGGACCCCCGGCCATTCGGAGGGCGGCACGAGCGTCCTCCGGTCGGGGCGGAAGATCTGGAACGACATCTCGCCCGCCGTCTGGCTGACGCCCCGCACCGAGGTGTCGAGCAGGTCGAAGGCGGAGTTGGGGGAGGTGAACCGGGGCGAGCCGTCCCGGTCGAGCTCGACGAGGTTCACGCCGATGGGCAGGAGGTTCATGGCGACCTGAAGGGCTCCCATGCGTTCCGTGTCCAGGGCGTGTGCGTCGGCGCGTCGCTGCGCCACGACCTCGGTGAGGGCGACCCGCAACGCATGCTCGTCCTCGGGGTCATCGTGGCGCCGGCAGCTGGCGTGGGCCTCGAAGGTCGAGCCGTCGCCCCGCTGGAGGACGAGGTCGAAGGTTCCCTTCCCGCCGGCCTGCGCGATCTCCTCCCGGTGACGATGCCATCGGTCGGAGTGACCGGGGACGACGAAGGCCGCGAAGTTGCGCCCGAAGAGCCCGGCCCGCTCCACGCCGAGCAGGGCGGCCCCGTTCAGGTTGGCCTCCTGGATCACGCCCGTGCCGGAGAGGGTCAGGTAGCCGACCGGGGCGAACTCGTAGAGGTCGACGTAGCGCTCGTGGGCCAGCTCCAGTTCCAGCCGGTCCCGCCGGAGCTCCTCGTTCTGCATCTCCAGCTCGATCTGGTGGACCTCGAGCTCGTGGAGCACCTCGGCCACGGGGCGTGTCGAAGCTCGCGCCGCCGGGGCGCGTGCGAACCGCGCCTCCGCCTCCGCCCTCGACTTCTGGCGGTCATCGGTCGTGAGCTTTCTAGCCGTCGTGTGCCTTGGCCGGCGGGATGATCGCACCTATCCGTGCGTGCCGATAGCCCCGAAAGCGAAACGCCCACCGTCCCGGTTTGGACGGGTAACGAACCCGAAGGTCGCCCGAGAGGTTCCCCGAACGGCCTCTTCCGGCTCTCCGTGCTAGGATAGGGACAAACGTAACACGGAGCCTTCCATGCCCAAGACCGTCGAGACCTACCGGACCACCAAGGCGCTGCGCGACCTCGTGCGCAAGGCCGCCCGGCTGGAGAGCAAGCGCCCGTCGGAGTTCCTCCGGCAGGCCGCCGAGGAGAAGGCCCGGGCGGTCATCGCGGCCCGGGCCCGGGAGGATCTGCGGGCCATGCTCGACAGGCTACCCCCTGGCCGCAGCCCCGACGACGCCGAGGCCGAGCGCGTGGGCGAGGCCGTGGCCCGCATGGCCCGGAGCCGCGCGAGGTGAGGACGGTCCTCGACTCGTCGGTCCTGGTGGCGGCGCTCGTGACGCCCAACCCTGCCTCGGCGTCGCGCATCATCCTGGCGGCGGCGGCCGAAGGTTCCGTCCGGTTGGTCATTTCTGATGCGCTCGAGGAGGAGTACCGGCGGGTCGTCGAGTACCCGCAGATCGTTCGCTACTCGGCCAAGATGAATCGGCAGGCCTTCGTGTCGGCAGTCGTCGCCGTGGCGGATCGAGTCCTGGCCGGTGAGGCCAAGGGACTCGTGGCCCGCGACCCTGCGGACGACATGGTTCTGGCGACGGCGATCGGGGGGCGCTCGGACTGGGTCGTCAGCCTGGACCGGGATCTCATCGATCTCACGAAGGTCGAGGGTGTCCGGATCCTCCGCCCCGGCGACTTCCTCGTCGAGCTGAGGAGGCTGGACGGCTGACGGCGCCCTTGCGGGTCTCCGCCTGCGCTTGGTCATGACTCAGGAACCCGGGGGGCCCCAGCCCTTCATCACGCGGTCTGGCTCGACGCTCTCGGAATCCGCTCGACCCAGTGCGTGGAGGAGCCGCGCCCGATGCGCCGGGCAGAGCCTGAGCGTCACGTCCACGTTGACGCACGAGATGCCCTCCCCTTCTGGACCAACGTCGATCCAGTGGGTATCGAAGTTCCTCTCGCTGCAGAGTTCGCATCCGCTCGGAAGGAAATCTCGGCCAGGGTGGCCGATCCCCCCCCTTTCCCGGAGGGAGCCAGACTGGGAATGGCCGCAACCGCCGGTCACCTCTCCAATCCAAGCCCGGGTCGAGGCTGGGCCTCCAGGAAGGCGGCAACGTCCCGCGCCTGCTCCTCGCTCATCGATCCCACGTAGCCAGCCATCGCGGACGACAGGTAGGACGCAAGCTTCGGCGCTTGCCCCATGGCGGAGGTCACGGAGAAGGCGCCCTTCCCCCACACTGCGGGGCCAGCTCCACCCGACCCGTCGGCGCCGTGGCAGCTCGCGCACATCGACGCGTAGAGCGCCTTCCCCTTCGCCGCGTCCTGCCCCTGCCAGAACGGCTCCCCCTCGTGCATGGGAACGAGCTTCCTCGGCCCGCCCCCGCGTTCGCTCATGGCCATCCGCCGCCCCTGCGCGAGCGACGTCACGTAGGCATCGAGCGCTCGAAGGGCGGGGCTGCCCGAGGTAGGGGGCGCCTCGTCCAGGTGTTCGGAGAAGCAAGCCGAGATGCGGTCGTCGAGGGTCATCACCTTGCCCCCCACGACCGCGGGGTAGGCGGCGGCCGCCCCGAAGAGCGGCAATGCGTTCAGGTCGGTACCGCCCTTGCGGTGGCAACTCGCGCACGACCGCTTCGATCCGGACCCGACGGGTTCCGCGAAGAGGCGGCGTCCTTCCGAGATCAGGGCAGCGAGAGGGCCCGCCTTCCCGGCCGCAGCGGCCACGTCTGGGACGGCCGGTAATGGCTTCGGCGGCGGGGCGCCCTTCGGGGGTCGGTCGTAGACGTGCGCCACGCCGGTGTGGCAGGCGACGCAGTCCACGTCCTTCGCCTGGACCACGTCCCCGTGGACGAGCTGGTACATCGTGCCCTTCGCGAACGCGCCGAGCTCGTGGCACCCCCGGCACGTGGAGGAGTCGGTGCGCTTCACGAACGCGTGCACCTCCCGGTTCAGCCGGGCCCGCTCCGCCTCCCACTTCTCCGGGGTGGAGATGGTTCCCCGCCACTCGTCGACCACGTCGGAGATGCCGACCCGCGCCTTGAAGGCCACCAGCTTCATCCACTGGATCGCCCCCTTGTTCCGGGCGCTCTCGTACGGGATGTGGCAGTCGGAGCAGGTGGCGGGAACGCCCGCGGCGTTCGCGAAGTGCGGCCCTCGCCGGTAGGCCTCGTCGGCGGGCCTCATGGTGTGGCAGGCGGCCGCACAGAAGTGGTTCGTACCCGCGTAGACCACGATCCGGTTCGAGACCGCGAAGGCCCCCACGCCGAGGACTGCGCCACCGAGGAGGATCAGCGCCGTCCGGGCTCGACCTGCGTCCATGGATGACTCCGCGGCGCCAGAGGGTGACGACGACCTGGAACCCGGCCACGGCCGCCTGCGCCACCCACGTGCACGACGTGGACGGCAACGAGGTGGGGAGCGCCATCGTCGTTCGCTAGGGGGACGCCATGTCCGACACGAGCCCGACCCGGCCCTTCACCGCACAGGACTTCGAGCGGAACCCCGGCGCGTACTACCGGGCGGGGTACGTCTGGCAGCTTCCCGTCCGGATCGCCCACTGGACGAACGCCGCCTGCATCACCGCCCTCTTCCTCACCGGTCTCTACATCGCGAACCCGGTCTTCTCCCCGGAGGGGGAGGCCTGGCGCAACTTCACGATGGGGTGGATGCGGAAGATCCACTTCGCTGCGGGGTTCGTCTTCGCGGTGAGCTGGCTCATGCGCGCCTACTGGTTCTTCTTCGGGAACAACTACTCCCGATCGGGCTTCCCGTTCTTCTGGCGGGCGCGCTGGTGGCGGGACCTCGCCACACAGGGCATCGAGTATCTCCAGCTCCGGCGCGGCCCCATCCACCTCGGGCACAACGCGTTGGCCGGCCTCTCCTACACAGTGGGGGTGGTGGGATTCGGGGCGTTTCAGATCGTCACGGGCCTCGCCCTGTTCTCCCAGGACGCGCCCACGGGGCCGATGAACCGGATCTTCGGATGGGTCCTGCCGCTCCTCGGAGGCCCCTTCCGCGTGACCAGCCTGCACCTCGTCGTGGCCTGGTTCGTGGCCACCTTCGTCATCCTGCACGTCTACATCGTGATCTATGACTCGACCCAGTACCGGAACGGGCTCATCTCCGCGATGATCACGGGGCGGAAGTTCTACCAGAAGGACGACGTGGTGCAGGACACCTGGCTGGGGTGAAGGGTCAGGCGCGGGCCATCACGGCCTTCGCGCCCCGCGCCGAGTTCGTCTTCGTGAACCCGGCCACCGGACCGCGGCGGTCTTCAAGCGCTACAACATCGTCGAGGAGCAGGATCTCAAGGCTGCGGTCGCGTTGCTGAACCGCACCCGGAAGGGGGCCGAGGAGGTCCAGGCAGCGCAGGCCGCGCCCGGTCCCGATTCGGTCTCGGTTGACGACGGGTGAAGCAAGAAGCGCACAGCCCTTGCCGTAACTACCGGCAAGGGCTGCGTGTTTTTGGTTGCGGGGCCAGGATTTGAACCTGGGACCTTCGGGTTATGAGCCCGACGAGCTACCTGGCTGCTCCACCCCGCGGCAGTTGGAAAGCGTGCGTTATCTATGCGCCCGACCCGCTCCGGTCAAGGGGTTTCTCGAGGCGCTACGGGAATCTAGCCCCGCAGCCGCTTCCAGAGCCACGCCGGCAGGACGAGCAGCCCCGCCGCGACGACCATGGTCGCCCCGGTGGGGAGCTGGAGCACCCAGGAGGCCACGTATCCTCCCCCCGCCGCCGTCGCCCCCAGGACCGTGGCGACGGCGAACGCCGGGGAGAGACGCCGGGTGGCGAGCAGGGCTGCCGAGGCCGGGACGGTGAGGAAGGCGAAGACCGGGAGCGCGCCGACGACGTGGGCCGCGACCGGGATGGCGAGACCGATGGTGAAGAAGAGCACGCCGCCCCAGAGCCGGACCTTCACCCCCATGGCCTCGGCGGTCTCCCGGTCGAAGGAGGAGAAGACGATCTCCTTCCGGAAGAGGGTGTGGAGCAGCGCCACGAGCCCGGTCACCACCACCAGGATCACCACGTCCTGGAAGGGGACCGCGACGGCGTTGCCGAAGACCATGGTGTTGAGATCGTGGGCCACGTGGACGAGCCGGTTCGCCCCCAGGATCACGAGCGCGCCGGCCAGCACGTAGGCCATGCCCACCCCGGCCTCGGTCGGCAGCCGCTTCCCCCACCCCAGCGTGCCGAGCACGAGCCCGCCTCCCACCGAGAAGATCCAGGCCACGAAGAGCTGGATCTCCTGGTGGTCGGTCTCGAGATCGAGCCGCTCCAGGACGAGCAGGGCCACGATGACACCCAGGGTGGAGAGCTGGGTGAGCGCCGCCGACACGAAGACCACCCGGCGCAGGACGACGTACACGCCCAGGAAGCCGAGCAGCGCCCCGGCGAGAACCGAGGCCACCAGCGGATCGCGCCAGATGATGGCGGCCGACCAGAACTCGGAGAGCGCGGTCACGGATCTCCCCCGCCCGCCACCGGGTAGACGAAGCGCCGCCCACCCTCCTCGCGCACGATGACCTCGCGCCCGTAGAGCCGGGAGAGCGCCTCCGGGCGCAGCATCTCCTCGAGCGGCCCCACCTTCCAGAGGTCCTGGTCCTTGTCCACGAAGGCGAGCCGCCGCGCGACGTTGGCCACCGCCTCGAGCCGGTGCGAGATCATCACCACCGCGATCCCGCCGGCGCCGTGCAGCGCGCGAAGCAGGTCCATGGCGGAGAGCTCGGCCGCCGGGTCCATGCCGTTGGTGGGCTCGTCGAGCGCCAGCAGCCTGGGCTCGGCGGCGAGCGCCCGGGCGATGAGCGTCCGCTGCCGCTGGCCACCGGAGAGCGTGCCGAACGGCCGCCCCCAGAGGTCCCCGAGCCCGACGCGTCCGAGCGCCCTGCGCGCCGCGTCCAGATCGCCCGATCCCATGCGCCCGCCGGCGCCGACCAGCGGGACACGCCCCATCACCACGACGTCCCCGCAGGAGAGCGGCCAGAGCCCGTCGACGTGGTCCCGCTGCGGGACGTAGCCGACGCGGAGCGGCCCCTCCGCGGTGCGCCTCCCCTCGAGCGGCGGCAGCACGCCGAGCAACGTCCGGAGCAGCGTGGTCTTGCCGCCACCGTTCGGCCCGACGATCGCCAGGAAGTCCTCGGGCTCCACGGCGACCGATATCCCCCCGAGGAGGGCGCGGCCCCCGTACCCGATGGAGGCGTCGTCGAGCCGGACGAGCGGGGTCACGGCCTACTGTACCGCCTGGACGAGCGCCTTCACGAGGACGTCCACGTAGGAGCCCCAGTCGGAGGCCTCCTTCGTCCCGCCCACGTCCCCCGGGATGACGATCACCTTCACCCCCGCGAGGTCGCGAAGTTGATCGGCGGATCGCCGGTCGTAGTAGTTCTCCACGAGAACCCCCTTCACCCCCGCAGCCTTCACGGTGGCGGCGAGCCCGGCCACGTGGGAGGGCGGCGGCGAGACGCCCGGCCTGGGCTCCATGTAGCCGGCGGCCTTCAGCCCCGCCCAGTCGAGCAGGTAGGTGAGCGTCTTGTGCTGGGTGACGACGCTCCGCCCCGCGAAGGGCGCGAGCTGGGCCTTCCATCCCTTCTCCGCCACCTCGACCCTGGAGCGGAAGGCCTGGAGCCGGGCCTGGTACGTGGTCGCGCCGGCCGGGTCGAGCTCGGAGAGCCGGGCCGCGATGGCCGCTGCCACGAGCTGCACCCGCCGAGGATCGGAGAGGAAGTGCGGGTTGCCCGCCGGGTGGATGTCCCCCTGCCCCCGGTCCACCGGTCCCGTCGGCACGTCCATGGGAGGAACCACCGACGCCGCGGTGAGGCGCCTTGCCCCCCCGGGCTGGATGGCGGAGTTTCGGGACTGGATCACGAGGGGCGGCAACCACCCGATCTCGAGATCCATCCCCACGTCGACGAGCAGGTCGGCGTTGCGGAGCTTCACGGCAAGTGACGGATTGGCGTCGACGAAGTGCGGGTCCTGGATGCCGCGGGAGAGCGCGGTCACCTTGACCCGGTCCCCCCCGACCTCCCGGACCACCGCGGCGAGCCCCTCGGTGGTGGTGACGACGTCCACGGCTGCCCGGGCCGGCAGGGCGATCGTGGCGAGCAGGGCGGCGACGGACAGCGCGAATGTTCTGGCGTTCATGGTCGCCTCCTAGAAGGGGTGCGCCGCGTGGGCACCGATGGTGAACTCGAAGGAGAGCAGCCCCTGGAAGCCGTTCTGCCCCTCGGGCAGGAGGACCAGCGAGGGCTGCAGCCGGACCCGGAAGAACTCGCTCGTGGCGTACGACGCGAGCGCGGTCCAGGTCTGCTGCGTCCCGCCCTCGAACGCCACCGGCGCCGGCGCGTTGTCGTAGCGCGCCCCCACCTCCCAGTTCCGGTCGATCCGCCAGCTCGCCTGGCCGTATCCGCCCCAGCGCGCCTGCGAGAATGGCTGCTCCTCCAGCTGCCGCCCGTAGAGCTCCCCCTGCAGGGTCAGGGAGGCCCGCGAGGTGGGGTCGCGGAACTTGAGATACAGGTCGGCGCCCGCGAGGTTCCTCGTCTGGCCCGGGGCCTCCGCCTGGAAGAGCGCCCAGGAGAGCCCGACGCCCAGGGTGGCCGCGTCGGAGAGCTCGAAGTACTGGATGAGCCGCCCCACGCCGGTGAGCTGCTGGACCTCGCCCAGGCCGGGTGCCGTGGCCTGGTAGGCGAGGTGCAGCTCGGCGAACCAGGGCAGCGGGGCGAGCCAGATGACGTCGCCGCCGAAGCCGCCCAGCCCCTCGAGCCCCACCAGACGCTGGGTGGAGGTGGGCTGGTCGATGAACGTCCACTGGTGCCGGTGAAGCTGGCTGGTCCGGCCGAACGGCGAGTAGATCTCGCCGGCCTTCACCCCGAGCCCCCAGGGGAGCGAGAGGGTCGTCAGGTAGGCCTCCTCGACGGCGACCCCCTCGGGCGAGAAGGTGATGAAGACGTCCCCGCGGACGTAGGGGTCGATCGTGGCCTGGAGGGCCAGCTCGACCTCCTGGAGGAAGGGCCAGGCCTTGTGCTGCGGGAGGACGAGCGCCGCCGGCGCCTGCTGGTCGCCGGAGAGCGTCGTGTAGCCGAGGGCGCCGTCGACCACGACGGCGATCTCCGGCATGAGCACGAGCTTCCCGAGCGGGATCCCTCCCGGCGCGCCCACGTTCAACCCCCCGGTCGGGAAGGGCTGGGCCTGGGCGCCCAGGTCCTGGGTCACCCGCTCCTCGAGCTTCTTCCGTTCCTGCGTGGCGGGGTCCTCGACCGCGGGCGAAGAGCCCGGGGCGGACGCCGCCGGTACCACCGCTTGCGCGGCGATCAGCGACAGCAATGCAAAATTGACCATATGTAAATCCTCCGCGCGCGAGAGCGCGCATGGAAATCCGGAAAGCGGCGAGAACGGACGCGGCTAGCGGAGCGGAGGGGACTGCCCGGGGACGGCGCCCAGCGGGAAGCCGGTCACCGGATCGGCGGCCGTCACCGACGCCCTGGCGACCGGGGCCGGAGACGGCGGGGCCAGGACGGGCGTGGCGTCCCGGGCCTCGAGCGCGCCGCCGACTGTGCAGGCGACGCAATCGTGCACCCCGCCCGACGCGGCGTGGTGGTGAGGCGCTGCCACGCCCACGAGGAGCATGGCAACTGTGGCGATGGCGACGACGAAGCGCACGGGTGCGGGTCAGGTAACGGGCCTGCCGTCGGATGTCGAGGTGGCGGTTCGTCGCACCACCGGTACGCCCCTCATCCCAGCGCTCCGCGGCTCCGGAGCGCCGCGACCTCGCCCGGGTCGAAGCCCGCCTCGGCCAGGACGGCGTCCGAGTCGGCGCCGAGCCGGGGCGCGGGCTGGAGCGGCGCCTCCATGCCCCGGATCCGCACCGGTGAGGCGATCCCCGGCATCGCCCTGCCCTCCCACGGGGTCGGGACCTCCACGAAGCTCCCCCGGTGGACGAACTGCGGATCCCGCCTCGGCTCGTCCCCCTCGAGCACCGGCATCACGCAGACGTCGTGGAGGGCCGCGAACGCGCCCCATTCCTCCCGGGTGCGCGTCGCGAAGATCGCCGCGACCTCCTCGCCGGGCCCGGCCCCGTCCCGGTCGAACTGGAGGTCGCCCAGCTCGGGACGCCCCACCGCCTCGCAGAAGGCCCGGAAGAACTTGGGCTCGAGCGCGCCCAGCGCGACGAAGCCCCCGTCCCGGGCCCGGTAGACCGCGTAGCAGGCCGACCCGCCGTTCAGCTGCTCCCCGCCGCGCCGGAGCGCCCGCCGCTCCGCGTCGGCGGCACCCTGCTGGAGCGCCAGCATGGCGAGCGCCCCCTCGGCCATGGCCACGTCCACCCAGGCGCCCTTGCCGGTGGACGCCCGGCCGAGGAGCGCGGCCAGGATGCCGGTCACGGCCGGCCAGGATCCGCCGGCCACGTCGGCCACCTGCACCCCCAGTGGAACGGGGCGATCGGGCGGCCCGTTCACCCCGAGCACGCCGGCCACCGCGACGTAGTCGATGTCGTGCCCGGCCCGATCCCGGTAGGGACCGTCCTGCCCGTAGCCGGAGATGGAGCAGAGGACGATCCCCGGGTTCTCCCGGGAGAGCTCGGGGTAGCCGATCCCCAGCCGCGAGAGGACGCCGGGGCGGAAGGACTCGACCAGCACGTCGAATCGGCGGACCAGGCGCAGGAGCGCCCCCCTCGCCTCCGGCCGGCGCAGGTCGAGCGAGAGCGAGCGCTTGTTCCGGTTGAGGGCGTGGAACCAGCCCGACTGCTCCCCGGCCATGGGGGGCATCCAGCGCAGGTAGTCGCCGCCGGTCGGGTCCTCGACCTTCACCACCTCGGCGCCCAGGTCGGCGAGGACCAGGGTCGCGTAGGGCCCGGGCAGGAGCCGGGAGAGGTCGAGGACGCGGATCCCCTGGAGCGGGAGGGCGCTCACCCGGATGTCCGTACCGGGCTCAGAGGATCTGCTGGAGCTTCATGGCGAGCCCCATGTCCCCCTGGATCTTGAGCTTGCCGGACATGAAGGCCATCTGGGGATTCAGCTTCCCGTTCACGATGTTGAGGAAGTCGGCGTCGGTGGCGTTCACCGTGCACTTCGCCCCCGCCGACGTCCCGGCCGCCACCAGGCCGCCGGGCTGGGTGCAGTCGACCGACCACTGCCCCCCGTTCGGGCCCGAGATGTTGAACTGGTAGATCGCGTTGATCTTGGCGATCACGTCGGGCTTGCCCTTCAGCTTCTGGGGCATGTGCTTCTCGAAGACGTCCTTCACGCTCTCCGCTCCCATGGACGGTCGCCTCTCCTAATCCGTGAAGAAGCTGTCGAGGAGCTTCTTGTGACGTTCGGTGACCAGCTTGCGCTTCACCTTGAGCGTGGGGGTGAGCTCTCCGCGCTCCTGGCTGAAGTCGTGCTCCAGGATGGCGAACTTCTTGATGCTCGAGTAGCTCGCCTGCTTGCCGTTCAGGGCATCGACGGCCTGCTGGATGCGGGCCTTCATCTTGGGGTTCAGGTGGAGCGGATCCTCGTCGCCGATCCCCTGCTCCTTGGCCCACTGCCGGGCGTTCTCGATGCTCAACGTGATGAGCGCCACCACGAACTTGCGCTGGTCGCCGTGGACCATGACCTGGGAGATGAGCGGGTCGCCCTTGAGCTCGTTCTCCAGGTTCTGGGGCGCGATGTACTTCCCGCCCGAGGTCTTGATGAGGTCCTTCTTGCGGTCGGTGATCTTGAGGTACCCGTCGGCGTCGAGCTCGCCGATGTCACCGGTGTAGAGCCAGCCGTCCTTGAGGATCTCGGCTGTGGCCTCCGGGCGGCGGTAGTACTCCTTCATCACGCCCCCACCCTTGATGAGGACCTCGCCGTCCTCGGCGATCCGGACCTCGGTGCCGGGGATGGGCGGGCCCACCGTGCCGATCTTGTTCTTGCCGATCCGGTTGACGAAGGTGCCGGCCGACGTCTCGGTGAGTCCGTAGCCCTCGAGGATGGTGAAGCCGAGCAGGTGGAAGAACCAGTTGATCTTGGGCGAGAGCGGGGCGCCACCCGACACGAAGAGGCGCATCCGGCCGCCGAAGCGGGCCGCCAGCGCCGCCGCCAGCTTGGGGAAGACCAGCTTCTCGCCGATGCGGAAGCCGGCCGTCTTGACCTCCATGCCCTTGGCCTTCCCGTCGGCCCAGGCCTCGAACCCATTGATGGCGAGCCCGAAGAGCCAGCCCTTGATCCCGGGGGTGGCGAGACCCTTCGACAGGACGGCGTCGTAGGCCTTCTCGAAGATGCG
>CAIVAR010000123.1 GCA_903904005.1 uncultured Anaeromyxobacter sp. | reverse complement strand
GCGAGTCCGGCCGGGCCTACCTCGCCTCGCGCGGCATCTCCGAGGAGGAGTCGCGCCGCTTCCGGCTGGGCATCTCCGCCGGGGAGTGGAACGACCTGCCGCCCCGTCTCGCCCCCAAGGACGTCCCGCTCGGCGCCATCGAGGCCGCCGGCCTGCGGGTCGAGAGCGACCGCGGCGGCTACGACCGCTTCCGGGGGCGCCTGATGTTCCCCCTCGCCGCCATCGACGGCCAGGTCATCGGCTTCGGGGCCCGCGCCATGGGGGACGAGAAGGGGGCCAAGTACATCAACACCCCCGAGACCGTGCTCTACAAGAAGAGCCGCGTCCTCTACGGCCTCGACCTGGCCCGCGAGTCGATCCGCAAGACCCGCTCCGCCGTCCTCGTCGAGGGCTACTTCGACGTCATCGGCCTGCACCAGGCCGGCGTGAAGAACGCGGTCGCGGTCTGCGGGACGGCGCTCACCCCCGAGCACCTGGAGCTCCTCGAGCGTTGCGACTGCCGCGAGGTGGTCATCCTCTTCGACGGCGACGTCGCCGGGCTTGCCGCGCCGGCCAAGGCCGCGCAGGTGCTCCTGCCGTCCAACGTCTCCGGCAAGGTCGCGGTCCTTCCCTCCGACGCCGGCAAGGTCGACCCCGACGACTTCGCCCGGGCCCACGGCAAGGATGGGGTCGACGCGCTCATCGCCGCCGCCATCCCGCTCACCGACTTCCTCATCGTCCGGGCGGTGGAGCGCCACTGCAAGGGTGGCGCTGCCGACGCCCCGGTGGAGGCCAAGCTGGCCGCGGTCCGGGAGCTCGCTCCCCTGGTCCGGCTGGCCCCGGAGGGGCTCGCCCGCACCACCTTCGAGGAGCGCATCGCCCGCCGCATCGAGCTCGACCTGCAGGCGCTCCGGGACGAGATCCAGGGGCGTTCCCGGGCGGCCCCCGTTCCCGGTCCGGACCGGCAGCCCCGCGCCGCCCCCCCCGGTTCTCCCGGGGCCCGCGCCTCCGTGCTCCTGCCCGGTCCGGCCGTCGACGCGCTGGGGATCCTGGCCGGCCACCCCGCGCTGGGCGCGGTCGCGGCCGAGGAGGACCTGGCCCGGCTCTTCCCCGAGGGGCCGCTCGCCGACCTGGTCCGCGAGCTCTGCCGGGACCCCATCCCCCTCGACGACCTGCTCTCCCGGCTCGGACCGGTGGCCGACGCCCGCGCCGTTCAGCGGGTCCGCGCCCTTTCCGGCCCGGCCACGCCACGGGCCGAGGAGGCCGAGCGGGAACTCCGCCGCGCCGTGGTGGAGGCCAAGCTCGACGCCGTCCGGCGGGAGCAGTCCCGCCTGCTGGCCCTCGTGGCCAGGGAAGGGTCCCCCCCTGCCGAGGACCTGATCCGCGACCAGTTGACCCTCCAGCGCCGCCGCCAGGACCTCGAGAAGCGGCGCGAGGAGCTTCGCCGGCCATGAGAAGAAACTGCGAGATGGGCGCGTCCCGCCGCGTTAGAGATCCCCAAGCCCGCCCGGGAAACCGGAGGAGCCCCCCGAGATGACGAAGAAGCAGAGCGCGAAGAAGCAGCCCCGGAAGGAAGTCCGGCCCAAGGCCAAGGCCGCGCCGCCCAAGAAGAAGGCGGCGCCGCCCCCGAAGGTCAAGCCCGCGGTCAAGCCGGCCGGCAAGGCCCCACCCGCGAAGGTGGCGGCCGTGAAGGCCCCGCCGCCGCCTCCGCCGGAGAAGCCCCTGCGGAAGGGGCTCAGGGCCGACGGCAAGCCCGAGCGCAAGGGGGGCAAGAAGCTCTCCCGCCAGGAGAAGGCCCGGCTCGCCAACCTCACCACCGAGGAGCGCGAGGCGCTCGGCGAGGAGGAGGCTGCGGAGGGCACCGAGGGCGAGGAGGAGGTCGAGACCGCCGAGGCCGACGACGACGACGACGCCGGCGACGACCTCGACGTCACCGAGCGCACCGAGGTGAAGGCCCTCATGGAGCGGGGGCGAGAGAAGGGCTTCCTCACCTACGAGGAGGTCAACGACGCGCTCCCCAGCGACATCGTCTCCTCCGACCAGATCGACGACGTGATGTCGATGTTCGGCGAGCACGACATCGAGGTGGTCGACGACGCCAAGAAGATGAAGCTCCCGGACAAGCCGCCCGAGCCCGAGGCAAAGACGTCGTCCGAGGACGAGAAGGAGGAGGAGGAGGACGCCGGCTACGGCAAGTCCAACGACCCGGTGCGGATGTACCTCCGCAAGATGGGGTCGGTCTCCCTGCTCACCCGCGAGGGCGAGGTCGAGATCGCCAAGCGCATCGAGGAGGGCGAGAAGTCGGTCCTCACCTCGGTGCTCGCCTCCCAGCTCGCCATCAAGGAGATCCAGGATCTCGGCGAGCGGCTCAAGAAGGGGAAGATCCGGGTCCGCGAGATCATCAAGGACGCCGGCGAGGAGCCCGCCCCCGTCGAGGGCGCCGAGGTCGAGGTCGAGGAGGAGGCCGAGGTCGAGGAAGCCGAGGAGGCCACCGCCGAGGGCGTCGAGGGCGAGCCGGCCGTTCCCGCCCTCCCCAAGGAGGAGGAGAAGAAGGTCGAGCTGGTCCTGAAGCACATCGAGCGGATCGCCAAGCTCGAGCGGGACGTGGCCCGGCAGCGCGCCGCCCTCGAGCAGAAGAAGCTCTCCGACGCCAAGCGGCGCGAGATCCGCGAGGAGATCAAGACGTTCGAGGGGCAGATGGTCGAGAGCCTGGAGGACATCGGGCTCAACAAGAAGACCATCGACCGGATCGTGCTGCGCCTGAAGGGGCTCATCAAGCGGGTCGAGGAATCGGAGCACGAGCTCCACCTGCTCGAGCGCCACCACCGGATGCCGTTGCGCGAGGTGAAGCGGCTGCTCGCCGAGGGGCGCGCCGACGATGCCGCGCGCCGAAAGGCGGCCCGGAAGCTCGGGCTCACCCCCGAGGGGGTCGAGGAGCTCGACCGGGTCATCCGGGCCGCGCGCCGCAAGATCCAGCGGGTGGAGGAGGAGGCCATGCTCCCCGTGGAGGACCTGCGCCGAACCTACCGGGCGCTGGCCGAGGGGGAGCACGCGGCCGAGCGGGCCAAGACCGAGCTCGTCGAGGCCAACCTGCGCCTCGTGGTGTCCATCGCCAAGAAGTACACCAACCGCGGCCTGCAGTTCCTGGACCTCATCCAGGAGGGCAACATCGGCCTCATGAAGGCCGTCGACAAGTTCGAGTACAAGCGCGGCTACAAGTTCTCGACCTACGCCACCTGGTGGATCCGGCAGGCCATCACCCGCGCCATCGCCGACCAGGCCCGCACCATCCGCATCCCGGTGCACATGATCGAGACCATCAACAAGCTCATCCGCACCTCGCGCTACCTGGTGCAGGAGCTGGGGCGCGAGCCCACGCCGGAGGAGATCGCCGAGAAGATGGAGCTGCCGCTCGACAAGGTCCGCAAGGTCCTCAAGATCGCCAAGGAGCCCATCTCCCTCGAGACCCCCATCGGCGAGGAGGAGGACAGCCACCTCGGTGACTTCATCGAGGACAAGGCCATCGTCTCCCCCTCCGACGCGGTCATCAACATGAACCTGGCCGAGCAGACGCGGAAGGTGCTCGCCACGCTCACGCCCCGCGAGGAGAAGGTGCTGCGCATGCGCTTCGGCATCGGCGAGAAGTCCGACCACACCCTCGAGGAGGTGGGGCAGGACTTCGAGGTGACCCGCGAGCGCATCCGGCAGATCGAGGCCAAGGCGCTGCGCAAGCTGCGCCACCCCAGCCGGTCGAAGCGGCTGAAGAGCTTCGTGGAGAACTAGGTGAAGGTCCACGGGCCCATAGCTCAATGGCAGAGCGTCCGGCTCATAACCGGTTCGATCCAGGTTCGAGTCCTGGTGGGCCCAACCGCCCAAGGAGACGTCCTTGTCGCTGCGTGAGAAGCTGAAGGCGCTGGAGGAGTTGCAGCAGGTGGACATCGAGCAGGCCGTGGTCCAGGCCGAGGCCCTGGCGGTCCCCCGCCGACGGGCCGAGATCGAGGCCGGGGTCGCCGTGGCCCGGAAGGCCTGGGAGGCCGAGCAGGACCGGCTGGCCGGCATCGAGCGCGAGAAGCGCAGCCAGGAGCAGACCGTCGCCGCCGAGCGCGACAAGGTCAAGAAGTGGGAGGGGCGGCTCGCCGAGATCCGAACCCCCCGCGAGTACGCCGCGCTCTCCCGCGAGATCGACATCGCCAGGAAGACCAACGAGTCGGTGGGAGAGCAGACCAAGCTCCTCACCATCCAGGCCGACGAGGTCACCCGGTCCATCGAGGCGCTCCAGGAGAAGCTCGACGAGAAGGAGTCGGGCGCCCAGGAGGAGCTCGAGGGGCTCGTCCGCCGCGAGGCCGAGCACACCGCCCGCATCGCCGCCCTGGATGCGCGCCGCGCCGAGCTCGCCACCCGGGTCGAGCCAGCGCTGCTCACCCGCTACGAGAACATCCGCAAGCGCCGCGGCGGGGTGGCCGTGACGCAGGTGGTGGGTGGAACCTGCCGCGGCTGCAACCGGCAGATCCCGCCGCAGATCGCCATCATCCTGGTGCGGGCCAACACCATCGAGAACTGCCCCAGTTGCAACCGGATCATCTACGTCCCGGAGGCGGTGAGCCCGGCTTCGCCGCCGGCCGCCTGAGCCGCGCCGTGGCGAAACCCGTCCTGGCGGAGCTGCTCCGTTTCATCGCCGCCAACGAGGACCTCCCGCGCGCGCTGGCCCGCTACAAGGGCTACGACCGCGACGTCCTCGGCAAGCTCATCAACGCCGCCGCCGATCGCATCGAGCAGGCCGAGGAGGCCGCTGCCGGTGCCACCGCCGCGGCCGTGAAGGGCGGCCTGAAGGTCCGCAAGGTCACCGAGGTCGCGCGCGCCGCGCGCGAGTCGGCCGAGGAGCTCGACGCGGCCATGAACGAGTCCAAGGTGGACCGTGACCGCAAGAAGAAGGAGCGGGCCGTGGTCGCCGCCGCCGAGCGCGAGGCCGAGCGGGTCGTCGAGGCCCGGCCGGTGCGCACCCGCCTGTACACCGACGGTGCAGCACGGGGAAACCCGGGACCGGCCGGCGCCGGCGCGGTGATCATCAGCCCGGAGGGGCACGTGGTGGCCAAGGTCGGCAAGTACCTGGGCGAGACCACCAACAACGTGGCCGAGTACACCGGCCTCATCCTGGGGCTCAAGCGGGCCAAGGCCATGGGGCTGCGCGAGCTCGAGGTGCTGGCCGACAGCGAGCTGCTCGTGAAGCAGCTCTCCGGCGAGTACCAGGTGAAGGCCGACCACCTCCGCCCGCTGCACGACGAGGCCGCAGCCCTCATCAAGGGCTTCGACCAGATCGAGATCCGTCACATCCCGCGGGAGGAGAACACCGCGGCGGACGAGATGTCGAACCGGGCCATCGACCTGCGGCTCTGAGCAGGACGAAGAGGCCGAGGAAGCCCAGGCCGGGCAGCGACAAGCGGAAGACCGGGTCCTCGATCCGCGGGCCGACCACGTCGTAGACGCAGGCAAGCAGCGCCGCCCCGAAGATCCCCACGCCGAGGCGGGCGCGGGGGCCCGAGGCGGCGAGCAGCGCCAGCGCCGGCCAGGCCGTCACGAAGTTCCAGGTCCAGCCCAGCGGCGAGGCGAGCGCCAGCGCGAAGAGGAGCAGCGCGCGGCGAGGCTCGGGCCAGGCGGCGGAGAGGGCCGCGACGACGACGGCCGCGGCGGCCAGCATGGCGATCCCGGTCGCCAGGACGCCCGGCGCGCCGATCGCGCCCGCGGTGCGGGCCACGATCCCGAAGATCCCCTGGTTCAGGTGGCCGCCGACCATCCCCACCGCCGAGGTGGAGAGCGAGGCCATCCACTCCTGGTGAACTCCGACGGTCCCGGCCGGGCCGTAGGTGAAGAGGGGCGCGGCCACGAGGGCCAGGACGCCGGCGGCGACCCCACCGAGCGCCCGCCAGCGGCGCCGAAGCGCGAAGTCGACCGCGAGGAGGAAGGGGGCGAGCTTGAGCCCCCCGGCGAGCGCCACCAGGACGCCGGCCAGGACGTCGCGCCGCCGGTCCTCGGCGGCGAGGGCGGCGACGAGCAGCGCGAGGACCAGCCAGTCGGCTTGCCCGTAGAAGAACTCGTCGAGGAAAGGGCGGGAGACGCCCAGGAAGCCGACCAGCACCGCCGTCCCGGCCAGGGGGGAGGGGAGCCCCCGCACCAGTCGCCGGGCCACCCAGGCGCCGGAGAGGACCACGAGGAGGAACCAGATCGTCCGCCCCGCCGCCAGCGGGACGAGCGTGAAGGGGGCGAGGAGCAGCAATACTCCGGGTGAATAGCGGTAGGTGCCGAGTCCGTCGGCGGCCGGGTACTGGGGAGCGCCGGCGAGGAAGCGCTGGGCGGCGCGCCAGTAGGTGAAGAAGTCGCCGCCGTGCCGGACGACGTGGAGCATCGCCATGATGGCGAGGACGCCGGCGACGATCCAGGGGGCGAGCCGATCCCAGTCGCGGGCCGGGGTCCGGGTGCCGGTCTCCGCGGCGGGCTCCCCGGGGGGCGAAGGCATCGGCGGAGGATAGCAGGAGGGCGATGGTCCGCGCCGCGGACCATCGATGCGGTCCGGGCCCAGTCCGGAAGGGGATCCGGTGCGGGCGTGGGTTGTGCATCCATTTCTGGTTCGATATGGAAACGAACATGGCCACGATCGTGTTGAAGGACGTTCCGGTGGAGCTCTGGACGCGTCTGGAGGAGCGCGCGCGCGCCAGCGGGCGCAGCGTGGAGCGGGAGGCCATCGCTTGCCTGGAGTCGGTGGTGGGGATGGCGTCGTGGAGTCCCAGGCCGGAAGAGGATCCACTGGCGAGGGCCCGGAAGCTCCGCGCGGAGATTGCCGCGGCGGGCGGCCGGCCGATCACCAACGAGGAGATCGACGAGGCCAAGCGAAAGGGGCGTCCGTGATCGTGGTGGACACGAACCTCCTGGCGCGCCTGCTCGTCCAGGGCGTGGATACGCACCTCGCCGAGGCGGTCCATCGCCGCGACCCGGACTGGATCGCACCGCCCCTCCTGTACTCGGAGATCCGGAACGTCCTCGTCACGCTGGTCAGGCGGGGCGCACTCCCCAGGGAGCAGGCCATCGCGGCGGCGACGGAGGCCGTGATCATCATGAAGGGGGAGGAGATTCCCGCGAGCACGCCCGACGTCCTGGAACTGGCGTTTCGGTCCGGGTGCACTGCCTACGATTGCGAGTTCGTCGCGGTCGCGAAGGAGCTCGAGGCGACGCTCGTCACCAGCGACCGGCAGGTCCTCGCCGCCTTCCCGGAGACCGCCATCTCCCCCGAGGCCTTCGTCGCCCACTGACCGGGCCCGGCCGTCGTTTGCCGCTCCCCGGCCTGCGTGTTACATCCCCCCTGCCGGAGCCGTCCGGACGAACGCGTCGGAACTCGTGTCCGCCGAGGAAAGTCCGGGCACCACAGGGCAGGGTGCCGGTCAACGACCGGCCGGGGTGACCCGCGGGAAAGTGCCACAGAGAACAGACCGCCGAACGGCGCCGCAAGGCGCGCGTGGCAAGGGTGAAACGGTGCGGTAAGAGCGCACCGCGTCCTGGGTAACCAGGGCGGCAAGGCAAACCCCACCCGGTGCAAGAGCAAATAGGAAGGCGTCTCCGTCGCAAGACGGGGTGTCGGGCGGCTCGCCCCAGCCTTCGGGTACGGCTCGCTAGAGGCGCGCGGCAACGCGCGTCCGAGAGGAATGTTCGTCGCCGCCGGTTTTCCGGCGGGACAGGACCCGGCTTACAGGGCGGCTCCGGCATTTGTGTAATAAAATCAAGCTGTTACGCGTCGCACTTTTCGCTTCTGACTAAACTTCTGACTTATCTCGGTGACCGTGGCCCCGGCGGGGCTCAGGTCGACGGGGAGCGCCGCGCGGGCCTTCTCACCAAAAAGGTCAGGCCGAAGATGGGCGTAAACCTCTGTTTGTACGATGGAATAATGCCCTAGGATCTTCGACAGGACCTCGATGGTGTTGCCCTGGAGCACCCAGTGGCTCGCGAAGGTGTGCCGGGTGCACCAGTACCAGACCTTCTCCGGTTTCTCGCCCTTGGTCGGAGGGCTACCGAAGCCGGGCCGGGCCAGGCCGGTCTTCTCGAGGGCGAACCGGAGGTAGTCGCACCGGGTTCGGTCGTCGACCTTGTGGCCATCGATCCGAAGCGGGGGCACCACCAGGTCCGCGGGCTGGCCACCGGTCTTGACCTTCCACGCCTTCAACACGGGAAAGAGCGTGTCGAGGATGGGAACCACCCTCGGCTTTCCGTCCTTCACGCGTTTCTTCTTGGCCTGCTCCCGCACGTGGATGGCTTTCCCCGCGAGGTCCACCGACCGCCACCGCAGTCCGAATGCCTCACCGGGGCGCAAGCCGCCAAACGCTCCCAGGGCAAATCCGACTGCCAGGCCCTCCGACTGATCGCGGATCGCGAGGTAGACCCTTCGTACATCATCCAGTTTCTCGAGGAACGGTACGTCCTCGGGGTCATGGTCCGACTTCATGAGGCGCCGGGTCGACTTCGGTAGACCCCGGCATGGATTCCGAGTCGCGAGCCTGGCCTCGACCAGTTCCTCGTAGAGGCCCGAGAGGATCGACACCATGGTCCGGACCGTTCCCGGCGAGCAGGCCGCGTCGAGCCGGTCGTGAATGAAGCGGCGCATCTCCGCGGCATCGACATCGTCCGGGCGGAGGTGACCAAGGCCTGGGGCGATGTGCTTCTTCCAGCGATACGCGTCCTCCTCACCGGCCTCATGAGTTGTCTTGCGCCGCTCCAGGAACGCCTTGCCGTGGTCGGCCAGGGTCAGCTTCCCGGCGACGAGCGCGACAGGCGAAGAGCCCTTCGCCAGGAACGTAGCGCGGGCGATGGTCCCGTGCCGCTCGGCTTCCTCACGAGTCTTGAATCCGCCGGCGTACCCCCGCCTTGTCTTCCCTTCCTGCCACCGGACGGCCCACCGGTTGCCTTCCTGGTAGACGGTCCCTGTTCCGCGCGGACGTCGCTTGGCCATGTTCGACCCGTCTACCTTTCCTGGATGAGCGACGCGACGAGCACACGGCGCGCGCGACCCACGGGGATCGACTGCAATTCGCCCGAGCGGAGCATGCGCTGGATGGTACGCGACGACACGGACATCCGTCGGGCGGCCTCCTTCACGGTCACCGCCATTTCCG
>CAIVAR010000122.1 GCA_903904005.1 uncultured Anaeromyxobacter sp. | reverse complement strand
TGTTGCGTTGCGTGCCCAGGGGCAGGGGCCGTTGCATCGAGGATGACACCGAAGGCGGGGGTGAGTCGAGGTGCGTCAGGGGGAGGCAGGGACGGGTTCTGCTCGGGCCCGAAGCGGTCGGAAGGAGAGCGGCGAGGGGCGCGAGTGGTTGGGTCTGCCTGAGCATGAGCAGGAGACCTCGGGGGTGACACGGGGAAGGGCACACACGCTATGGAAATGTGGAAATCGCCGGGATGCGGTAGGGGTTGGTGGTGGGGTAGGCAGGCGATTCCCACAGTCCCACAGCGTCGCGGCGAGGTGAGATAGACGCTCGGACGAGAGCCCGGGAGGAGGACGAGGGGGCGACTGAGCGGGAGGATGGGCTTGGGGGTGGCCGAGCGTTCCGTTCCGGGCGCGCCCCTTGGTGCGGACGGAACGGAACGCTGAGCGGGGATGAGGCCGGGGCCTTTACGCAGCTACGAGAGGGAGGCCTGGACCCAGCCGTCTGGTGAGCGGCGGATGGCGTTGTCGGCCTCGAGCTGGGAGAGAGCGAGGCCGAGGCGCTCGTTGTTGACGCGCAGGCGGTCGCGCAGGTCGGCGCGGCGCAGGGGGCCTTGGGCGTGGCGGAGGGCGTCGAGGGTTCTTTCGCGGAGCGGGGCGTTGGAGTCGGCCGTGGCGACCGGGTCGGCGGAATCGGTGGCAGCAGTGCCGGAGAGGACGACGAGGCGGGTGGCGGTGCCGTCGGGGTTGGAGACGAGGTCGAGGGTGAGGGGGTCCGGAGGCCTGGCGGCGCGGTGCTCGAGGGTGAGGAGGAGCTTGCCGTTCTTGGACCTGGCGAGATAGGCGTTGCTGTCGCCGATGGCGTGGAGGTCGGAGCTACCGCGCAGGGCCTGACCGGGCTGGGCGCGGTGCTTCTTGCTGGCGTGGTGGACGAGGGCGATGGCGGTGTCGTAGGTGCGCTGGAGCTCGCGCAGGAAGCCGAGCAGTCCGGAGATATCTGACGACGAGTTTTCGTCGAGGCGATGAAGACGTACGAGAGGATCGAGCAGGAGGAGGCGAGGGCGGACGTGGTCGAGGGTGGCCATGAGGCGCTGCTGGTCGGCGATGAGGTCGAGGCGCAGGACGGGGACGGCGATGACGAAGAGGTCGAGGGCCGAGAGGGTGAGCCGGCGGTGGTCGCACAGGGCCTGGATGCGCGAGCGGACGGCGGGGAGGGAGTCTTCGGCGAGATAGACGAGAGCGGGGCCGGGGTCGTCGACGGGGAAGCGGCCGAGGCAGGGGGTGTTGGAGGCGACGCTGGTCGCCAGATCGAGGCCGAGCCAGGACTTCCCGCACTTGGGGGCGCCGCCGATGATGCCCAGGGCGCTGCGGGCCCAGACCTGCTGGACGAGCCAGTGGCGCTGGGGGGGATCGGCCAGCAGTTCGGCGACGCGGAAAAGGGGGAGCGGATCGGGTGAGGGGCTCATCATCATGACCCGGGGATGAGGCGACGGGCTTGGGCGATGTGGCTGGCGTCGACGATGGCGGCACCGTTGTCGCTTGCGACCTCAAGGGCCTTGGCGGCGAGCTGATCGGTCGCGCGCAGGTTGCCGCAGGCGACCTCGTAGACGGCTTCGAGTGAGCCGGGGTCGAAGGGGATCGTGGTGGCGCCGGCGATGGTGCAGCGGTGGCCGATGTAGCGGTGGGACTCGGGGCGCGAGAGCGGGCGCAGTGTGGCCACGTGGGAGAGGCGGCGGGCGACGTTTTCGTTGGCTGGATGGCGCAGCATCTCGCGAAGCGGTGTCTGGCCGGCGAGGATGACGGAGAGGACGAGTCGCGCATCCATCTCGAAATTCGTCAAGATTCTGATGAGACCGAAGACGTTTGGTCTGAGATCGTGGGCTTCGTCCAGGAGGAGGACGGGCCGCACGGCGTCGTCAGTCATGGTGGCCAGGAAGCACTCCTGCAGGCGCCGGACGAGCACGGGGTAGGAGCCGGCGGGCTGGGCGCCGCAAACCGCGGCGATTTCGCGGCACAGATCGCGCCTGGAAAGGTCGGTGACCTTGACGTAGTGGACACGGTAGCGGGTCTCGGGGAGCAGGTCGACGAGGGCGCGAAGCAGGGCGGTTTTGCCGGTCCCGGAGGGGGCGATCAGGGCGGCCGAGTTGCGCTGGTCGACGGTGCGAAACAGGGCGGTGAGGACCTCGTCGAAGAACGGAAGGGGGAAGCGCTGGGCGACGGGGATCTCGCGGGTGAAGGGGGCGGTGTGGAAGCCGAAGCGGCTGCGCCAGTCGGTCATCGGGATGGTCATCGTGACGGTCTGAGGGGTGGTCATCGGGGTTACTCCTTGTCCTCGGGATCCGAATAGCCGCCGTCTGCATCGACGATGGGGGCGAAGTCACGCTCGAAAGAAAGGTCGGCCGCGCTCTTGACGTGGATCGGGGCAGGGTCGGCGGCTGGCGCGGTCCCGTGCCTGTGCCGGCGGGCGTGGGCGTTGGCCGACAGGTCGACGGGAAGGAGCTTGACGAGGCGGCCCTGGAAGAGGACGCGGACCGAGCCGTCGAGGACCTGGCGATGGACGGTGGCCACCGAGCCGGCCATCCCGCGGGGCGCCTCGTACAGCGTCTTGGCGACAGAAAGGACGTGGTCGGCCGAGACGCGGCGCCGCAGGGTGATGACGAAGCGCTCCCGCAGGGCCAGCAGGCTCTCGGGCATGCGCAGGGGCCGCTCATCCGTGGAGAAGCGCTGCCAAGGCGTCAGGCCATCGAGGCTCTCGTGCGGGGTGTGGTTGTAGGTGTGGTGAAGCCAGTGCCTCAAGCGCAGCTCGAGCGCTCCACAGTCCGGGTCCACGTCGGGCCGCCCATCGAGATACCGCAGGACGGCATCGCGCACCGTCTGGTTGAATTTCTCAATCTTTCCGTGCCCCTCCGGATATCTCTTCTCGCCGTGGATGAGCAGGGAGGGCAGCTGCCCGACGACGGCCACGGTGTCGTTGGAGATGAAGCCGGTGCCCCGGTCGAGGTAGGTGATCCCCGAAAGGCCGTGGATCTGCGTGGTCTGGTAGAGCCCCCGCAGGAACAGCTGCGTGCTCTCGGAGGGGCCGACGACGACGTCGTGGCCAAGCCGGGAGGCATCGTCGAGGAAAAACATCGCCAGCCGCTTGGCCCGCGAGGTACCCGCCCGGAAGTGCTTGCCGTCGCTGAGCAGCATTTCCATCCGGTGTGCGTAGGCGAAGCGGCGCGAGTCACGGGCATTGGCCCCCTTGCGGCGCTCCACCGGGATTCCCATCCGCAGGCAGGCGCGGTAGAGCGTCGTGCGGTCCACCGGCTCGCGCTCGGAGAGGATCCCGGTCTCGCGGGCCCGTTTCACCAGCTCCGGGAGCGAGGCCCTCACGTCCTCCTGCTTCTGGGCGGCCACGTAGGCGAGCAGCTCCGCCGACAGTACGACCGAACTCAGGGCCCGCCCGTGCGAGCGCGGCTCCAGACCCGCAATCTGGTCCTTCTCGAACGCGGCCAGCCACCGGTAGACCGTCCGCTCCTTCCCGCTGTGGGGGTCCCCCGACAGGCTCACAGGCGGATCGAGGACCACCGAGGCCACGGCCTCGGCGCGCTGCTGGCCACGCTTCTCGTGGGCCAGTACGTCGCAGACAACACGGAAGCGGTAGAGGGCCTCGTCGGACGGCCGCCCGGAGGGTCTTTTGCCGATTTCTTTGGGCATCGTCGGCCGACGGTATCGAGCTCGGACCGACGAAACCATGTCCCGAAGTCGTTGGTAAGAGAGGCGCCGGAACTCCCTACCGAAGGACCGATTCCAGGCCCCGGAACGACCAGGAACGCAGCCGAGCCGACTGCGTGTCCCACCACAGAGGCGCTCCCCACAACCCGGCCAGGTGTCCGCTCGCCATCAGCAGCGACAGCACACACGGCCCCTCGCCCAGTTGCCCCAGCACGGCACGTACCGCCTGCCCCCGGCTACGGTAGCCAGGGGCCGCCGCGATCCCATACGCCTGCTCACAAAGAAGCAGCAGAGCCACCCCCAGCGCGGCGGCCATCGCCTCCCGCTCCGAATCCCCCAGACCGGGCGCCACCCCAAGGATCTTCAACGCCGCCCCCACGCGCCGCCCCTGCGTCCCCCACCATCGCTCGCCTCCCCCCTCGCGTGAACGGTCCCACGCTGCTCCCTTCGAAGCGTCCAGGGCCGCCTCGAAGACCGTCCCCTCGAACCCCTCCGCACCCTTCGGCCTGTCCACCATCGCTTTCCCTTCCAGCGCCACGGGCGCCACCCGTGTCCGCCCGTAAGGCACGTGCCCCGGCGGGTAGACCGTGAAGCACACCCTGTGCGTCCCGCATCCCAGCACCGTTAACGGGATGCACGGCCCCGTCTTGCGCTCGCGCAGATGGTCCACCCAGAGCACACACGCCTTGCTGCCCTCGACATGGCACGAGCCCGCGTCGGGCTTGGCAGGCTTGAACACCCCGCTCTCCCCGGCGCTATACGGCGTGATCACGAACGGACGGCGTACGCCCGGAACCGATCCGTGGCATCCTTGCATCGCTTCCTGTTTCTGCCGGACAGGGCGTGAAACCGTGCCGGCGACGGAGACCTAGCCCACGACTTGCAGGTCGTGGGCTTCTCCACTCTACCCGTCAATCCACTTCGACCCCTGCGCAGGACCGCATGAGCGTCCGCCTCCACCGCTTCGCTGCTCGGCGCTCTCCCGCCTGCCGCGCCCACGGGCGCGGGATGACGCTCATCTCACCCTCTGACCGCGATCCCCCTCGAACTGCGCGAACCCTTCCCGACTGCCCCTACCCGCTCGGTCACCGTCCGTGCAACGAGAACCCTAATCCCGCGTCATTGGCCGCACAACGTAACATCCCACGAAGAACATTGGCCCACCTTTCAGCAATAACATCTGTCGCCGAAGATTCATCGAGGTTTCCATAGGAGCTGTTGCATCTGTTTCACTGAGTCCATTGATGTTCGGATCCAGCGACAGCGCTCAAAGTCAGGAAGGAAGTCCGACTTCTTCCGACGGTTATCCGATTTCTTCCCAGGTCTATACAACCCGTCAGAGGGCCATCGTGCCTGACCCAGTCAGAACGACGTCTGATGCAGTTCTACCCTGGGATCCGTCAAGATTCCACGAACACGGCTATGGCCGCTGGCATTATGTCCGTGGTGTCAATTACGGAAGGGATAACCGCATCATGCCGGCTATCTATGATGTTTCATCAGCCACTAATGCCGCATCACTACTGAGTTTCTTTACCATCGCTGACACACATGTTTACG
>CAIVAR010000121.1 GCA_903904005.1 uncultured Anaeromyxobacter sp. | reverse complement strand
ATCGCGAGATCGCGCGCCGGATCGGTGTCAGCGAGGTGGCCATCCGAAAGCTCGTCGCTCGGCTTGGGTGGAACGCCCTGCGCGTGGGGCAGGAAGCCCTGCCGCTCCCAGGGACGGGTGCGAACCCAAACGTGTCCGCTTCCGGGGCCGAGGGCTGCCCCACGTCCTCGCCATCCCCGCCCTGACGAAGAGTGGCGTCCTCGACGTGGCCCAACGGGTCTACGGTTCCATCGGGCCGGCGTTCTACGGGCTGCGCACCACAGTCGTCGCGCTCCTGCTCCTGGCGCTCCTGCGCATCAAGAGGCCGGAGGGACTGAAGGAGCATTCACCGGTGGATCTCGGCCGCCTCCTCGGGCTCGACCGCGCTCCGGAGGTCAAGACGCTGCGGCGCAAGCTTTCTCGCCTGTCCCGAAGCGGCGGTGCGGTCCTCTTCGGCCGCCTCGTCGCCGAACGGCGCCTCGCGACCATCGGTCCCGCTCTCGGGTTCCTTTACGTGGACGGCCACGTCCGCGTCTATCACGGCCAGCGCGACATCCCGAAGGCCCACGTCGCCCGCATGCGCATCGCCCTTCCAGCGACCACGGACTACTGGGCCAACGACGTCAGGGGCGAGCCGCTCTTCGTCATCACCGCCGACGCGAACGGTCAACGAGTTCGGGTTCCTCCTCGGTGCTCGCAAAGAGTGGACGGGCGACCTCGTCCACGAGTCGCTGCGCCTGGCCGACACCCCCTGCGGTCCGCTCAAGATGGGCTACCCGGCTGCCGTGACGGTCGAGCTGCTGGGGGCAGGGGAGTAGTCGCGACCGTTCACGTGTTTCGACCCGGACTACGTCGAATTCGTGCCGTTCACGGTACGTGACATCCCACTGACTTAATCTGACTTACGGCGTCGCATCGGCGGCGTGCCCCGTCTCCCCTCGTCGTGCCACTCTGAGTGTTTCCAGCCACTTGTCGCGCCCAGTCGTGCTGGGCCGCGACCCATACCGACAGTGATTCGCACCCGGCTTACAGGGCGGCTCCGGCATTTGTTCTGACGTTTAGGTTACTTGGACCCCAGGGTTGCTGGGGTCCTGCCCAAAGACTGCCCAAGGGACACGGGAGCGGCGTCGCCGGCGGCCAAGTCGAGGTCGATGACGGCCATGTCCTTCGGGGTGAAGAGTTCCGGCTTCAGGTGGGCGTACCGCTCGGTCATCACGACCGAGTAGTGGCCGAGGATCTCCTTCAACTTCTCGATGGAGCCGCCCGCCATGACCCACTGGCTGGCGAAGGTGTGCCGCGTGGCTTCGTACCAGCCCAGGCCGGGACGGGCGAGGTCGAGCGCCTTGAGCACCGGCCTGAGGAAGTTGCCGGGCGTGTGCTTGTCGATCTTCTTCCCGTCGCGGCGGAGCGGCGGGATGACGAGCCCCGCGCCGCCGGTCTTGAGCTTCCACTCGGTGAGGATCGGTAGCAGCGGGTCGAGGATCGGCACTACACGCGAGTCCTTGTCCTTGAGCGGCCCCTTGATCGACTCGCGGACGTGGATGCGGCGGGAGGCGAGGTCGACATGTACCCATCGGAGGGCGAAGATCTCGCCGGTTCGGAGTCCGGCGAGGACACCGATGGCGTAGGCGATGGCGAGGGGCATCGGCAGCAGCAGGAAGATGCGCCGGATGTCGACCAGTTTCTCGATGAAGGCCGTGGTGCGGGGGTCGTGGGTCGGCCGCATGAGCCGTCTGGTCGAGCGCGGGAGACCGTGGCACGGGTTGATGGTCGCGACCCCGTCCTCCACCAAGTTGGCGAAGAGCGCAGACAGCAGCGCCACGAAGATGCGGATGGTGGCCGGGTTGAGCCCCTCGGCGAGCTTGGCCTCGATGAAGCGGCGGACGAGCGAGGCGTCGACCTCGTGCGGCCTCTTCGGGCCGAACCAGGGGGCGAGGTGCTTCGTCCACCGGAGCCGGTCGGTATCGGCGGCCCGGTGGGTAAGGTCGCGCCCGGCCAGGAACGGGCCGGCGACCACCTGGAGCTGCGGCACGCCCTTCAGGTCCCGTGGGAGCCCAGCGCGGCCGGTGGCCACGTCGCCGGCGATCCTCGCCAGCACCCGCTCGGCCAGCTCCCGCGTGGCGAAGCCACCCTGATAGCGTCGGTGGCCGGCCTCCCGCCACCGGATGCCCCAGCTGCCGCCCGGCATGTCCGGGGGTACGAGCTGTCCGCCGCCGTGAGGGCGGCGCCTTCTCCGTCTTGCCATGCTGCTCTCCTCCTGCCGCCTTGGCGGCGTTGGTGATGCGATAGGACTTCTCGGTGGCGGTGAGGGGCCCCCGTGGTCACCGGGACCGCCGGGCAACGTCGGCCAGGCGCACCACCTCGGCCTGGTCGGCCGGGCGCAGGGCGCCGAGGTCCACCCGGACTGACCGGCCGATGCGGACCACTGGCACCTCGCCGGCTCGGATGCGCCGTCGCAGGGTCGAGATGCTCACGCCGAGGCGCGCAGCCGCCTCTGGCGGCGCGACCAGCAGCGGCGGCGTAGAGGATCGGAGATGGACCACCTCCTCCCGTAGGCCACGCACCTCTGCCTCCAGCGCCACGAGCCGAGCAGGAAGGTCGAGGAGACCCGAGAGAAGACGGGCCAGCGTCTCCACGTCCTTCGGGGCGGCATCACGTTGCATGGCCGCCTCCGGTCGACACGGCCCTCGTGGGGTGAGCGCGATCTCGGATGGAAGCGACCGTCGAGGGCGGAACGCCGGTCAAGCGAGCGACCTCCCGTAGGCCGCGCCCCTCCCCGAGGAGGCTGAGCACGTTCATCTTCTTCGACTCGGAGACTGGGCGAGTCCGGCGCCGTGCCTCGCCCGACCGAACGCGGACGGCATGCGCCGCTCCGTCGCGCCGGTTCTTGGTCTGGTATGGCCGGGTCGTCGAATACGAGCTGAATGGGTTGACGTCGCGGTCCACCAGGACGCGCTTCGCATCCCACTGGAACCGGGTGGCGCGCTCGTTGGTCGTCGACGTCCCGATGGGCACGCCGGCCCGCACGGCCGCCTCGGGCTTCAACTCGCGCGTGACGAGGCGCGTCGGTGCGACGTTGGCGCCGGCGGCGATGCACGCCAAGACGGTGGTGGAGAACTCCTCGGCCGTCTCGGGGCTGCCGTGGCGGGCGATCTTCACGACCGCGTAACGTGAGTCCCGCGCCAGCGCCTTTCGGTCCTCGGACAGTCCGTCGGCGCGCACGAGCAAGGCGTACTGGCGGGACCGGCCGATGAACAGGGCGTCGCCCTCGACCTCCACCGGCATGTCGCTTCCGACCGACCTGAGCTCGTCCAGCGCGGCGCACTCAACCGAGGCGTCGGCGTCGATGATGACCGCGTCGGTGCTCACCGAGAGGGCGCGGCTCACCACCAGGATCTGCCCGATTAGCGCCCTGGCCTTGCCGAGGATCAGGCCGAGTTGTTCGGGGCTCCAAAGCGACCCGAGATCGGGGTCTCCCCGGAGGTCCGCCGTGAGTCCGGGCCGCCTCGCCAGCAGCGCGCTGACCCCAGGCGTGCCGTGCTCGCGGGCGAGCCGCTCGATGGCCAGGGCGGTGGAGCCCATCGACTTCTGGCCAAGCTTTCCGAGCGGCTGATTGAGGAGATCCTTATAAAACTGATAGTCAAGTGTGCCCTTCTTCGCGGCGTTCTTCTCGACCAGCAGCGCAGTCAGGTAGCGCCCGAGCTCGTGGTCCAGCTCTCTTGGCCCCGGCACGAAGCCCCTGGCCTTGATGACCTCGATGGACGCGCCGAGCGCCTGCGCGAGCCGGACCTCGGCGAAGGTGCAGTGCGACTCCCCGGTGAGCGGGAAGAACAGCTTGTCGCCGCTCAGCCGCACGGGCAGGCACGGCCGCTCCGTCGCGGGAGGGAAGGAGAACCGGATGAGCGCGAAGCCCTCCCGCCCCTGGAACCCGTCCGGAGAGGTGACGGTCTCCCAGCGGGTCCTGCGATTGGGCAGGCCGATGGCCTTCGCGGCGTGGGGGTACATGGAGCGGACATCGCGCTCGACCACTCGGTGTGGGTAGAGGCCACGGATGAAGCTCTCGTTCCGGCCGCCGTGGAGCGTGCGGATGGCCAGGTCGCGGACGACGAGGTCGCCGTCATAGGAATGGATGGCCCGACGCGACGTGGACCAGGTCCCGTCCTTCTTCTTCCGCGAGACCTCTTCGTGCTCCGTCTTGTAGGCGGCGGCGGCCGTCCTGAAGTAGTGGCGCCTGAAGATCTCGCCGCCGATGGCAGCCGGGGTGCCGTGGTTCAAGGGGTCGATGCCCCATCGCCCGATCAACAGGTCGCGGAGGTACCGGAAGCCCTTCAGCGCGATCTCGGCGTCCCGCCGGCCGTACTCCATGAAGAGCGCCGGGTTCTCGATCTTGACGACGTGGATGTTGTTGACGTCGATCTTGATCTTCGGAAGACCGATGGCGGCGCCGATGGTCTCCAACTTCGTCGAGAAGAAGGCGAACAGGTCGAGAATCCAGACCTTCCACAGGCCATCGAGTGGGTGTTGAAAGTCCCCGATAGCCACATGGCCGCGCCCCATCGGCGAGATGGCGAAGTCCGACACCGGGTCGGCGAAGACGCCGAGGTCGGCCGCGATGTTGTGCCCCACGAAGGCGACCCGTCGCGAGCCGCGCCAGGGCTCCAGCGAGACCGCGTGGCTCGCCAGGAAGGTCCGCAGCATCTCGACGAGGTCGGCCTTCGTCATCTTGGTACCGGCCGGCTCGAAGACGGTGGAGACCATCTCGCCGCCCACCACCATGGCGAACTGCACGCTCAGGAGGTCCCTCGTCCCGGGCCTCCACTCGGTGTCGAAGCCGACCGCCAACGTATGGCGGTCAATGGCCGACGCCTTGGGTGTGGAGGGCACCGCCACCCGGGACATCATCAACCCGGCCATCTGCTCGAAGTCGGCGTGGTTCATGCCGCCAACCCCGGGATGTTCAAGGCGAAGTCGGTAGCCAGGCAGTAGCGACGAGGTCCGTGAAGATGGCCGAGAGCGTCCGCAGGAAGTTGATGAAGAACTTCGCCAACCTGGTCCTGCCCGATGGTGTGCGAGCGCGCCTTATGGGAAGCGCACGGGCGGCAGGAGTTGGCCCCCTGGTGCGCCTCGGGTGGCCCCTTGTGGGCGCCGTGAGGCGCCCACTGGGCGGTGTTGCGGATGACCTTGGTGGCGTTCTGTTCCACTCGACTGACCTCTCGGCGCCGCAGAGTGGCGCTGGGTCAGTCGTCGCGGATTGCGTGGGGCAGCGAGCCGTGAAAGGTCGGCTGTCAGCCCGTGGTATGGCCCGTTTGACGGCCCCGCCTGGGTACAAGCCGGTCCCCCTCGAAGATGAGGGCGTACTTCTCGCCGAGCGGGTGGTCGAACAGAGCTTGCCTGGTGATGCTGTTGGTGGCCGCGCTCGTGAAGCGGGCCCTCCAGCGGCGCTCCGCCTCGGCCTGCTGGTGTGGGTGTGGTGCGGCTGGCTCGATGCCCGCCATCACCGCGAGCACGGCGGCCTGAAGGCCGGAGGGTCTCTTGATCCGTACAGCTCGGGATATGAGGGCGAGCACCACGGGCGCGACGGTGGCGAGCGGGATCTTGCCGATCTCCATCGAGAACGTGCCCACGGCCCGAGTCAGTCGAGTCGACGCCACGCGGTTCCTCGGGTAGGCGCGTAAAGCGACATCGACGCGCCACTGGGTGTATCGGATGCCCCACGACTCGCCGGAGTTGTCCTTGATCTCGACCGTGAACAGGTCTGGATGCGTATTGGCCAGCTCCAGTACCCGCTTCTTCGCCCGGGCCTCGCGGCGCGCCTGGGCCCGGGACCTGCGCCGCCGGTCTGCCTCGTCGTCCTTCAGGGCCTTCGCGTACTTCAACGCCTCGATGAAGAGACGAAGGTCGCGGCGAGGGCGCTTCCACGAACGGAGCCATGCGGCAGCGGCCGAGCGGGACGACGTGGGGTGCTCCCGGCGATGGCGGGACGCACCCGCCCTCGACCCCGTCTTCATGAACCGCCTCCTCGTGCGCCAGGTCGGCGCGGCGGCAACCTCGGTAATGGAAGAGGGGCAGGTCGCCGAGGAGACGGCCGTTCGGGTGATCAGGCCCTAGCCCCGCCGCATGCTACCGGCATTGCCCGACATGGGGGAACCACCGAATCCCGAGATCGGATCGAGGGGTAAGAAAGGAGCGGGCGTGTGTTAGCCGGCCCCCCCCCAACTGCTTCGCTCCCTTAGAGCTACGCGGTCGCGGCCGAACTGCTTCTGGGCGTGCGCTTCTTCTTCGCCACGATGATCCCGGCGTGGTCCGCGAGATCGGCTCCAAGGGTGCGGAGCCGCTGGAACACGGCCGTGATCGAACGGTTGGTGCGCGAGGCGAGTTCCTGAAGCGAGAACCCCGCCAGGCGCCCTGCCAGCAGATCCCGATCCGCGTCGTCCAGGCTGGTGAGCCAGGCGTCGATGTCGATGGCGGACGCGAGCTGGTCGGCCGGGTCGAGCGACGTGGCGGCCAGCCAGGCGACCTGAAGCACGTTGTCGCACTCCCTCGTGAAGTGGCCGTCCTCGTCGAGCAAGCCGTCGATCCTGTGGATCTCGACCTTGCCGTCCACGAAGTTGCTGAAGTGCATGACGTCTCTTCGAGGCTGACCACCACGGGCGAGTTGCCGCCGATGGTCGATGGCGCGGAGCTTGACCGCGTGGACGACCAGGGCGTTGTCCATCCGGATGCCCAACTCGGCTTTCCTGGAAGCCATCGCCCAGACCTGCCCGATGGCCTCGGCCATGCGGTCGTCCTGGTCCGTGGTGGTGACGTAGCGGCGGAGCCGGTCGAACGCGCCCCGCTCGATGAGGTTGGTGAACTGCTCGTGCAGTGCCTCCTGCATGGTGTGCTCCGGGCGCGCCGGGCACACGACTGCCAGGCCCCTGGCGCGAGAACATCCGCGACGGTGGTCGGCGTGATGGTGGTGGACGTGGGAACCTCGCCGGAGGAGCCGATCTCCTACGGCGCGATGCCCAGGTGGCCCGGGGACCCTGGAGTTCCCGGACTACGTCCTTATCCCGAAGAACAAGCGCCCTTTTGCTGCCCCGGCGGTGTCTCCTCCGGCACGAGGTGGACGATGACCTCCTTCTGCTCGGCCACGATCCACTCGACGCTCTCGACCACGTAACGGCCCTGTCCCCGCCGCCTCTTCAACGCGAACGTGAGCCTGTCCCCTGGCCGGGGAACCTCGGGGAGCAGTACCTCGAACCCTCCTCGGGTGCCGCGCAGGCCGGACAGCGTGACGGGCACGCCGTGGTCGCTCAGGATCGCGGCCGTCAACCGCTCTTCCATGTCGTACAGGTCCATCATGGGCGCGACGGTGCCACAGGCGATGGGCGCGGGGATGCCGGTTCCGGAAGGACCCCCGGAACTTCTTGCCCGGGGGGAGGGGTGGGGGTCCTTCCGGAAGACGGGGGTGGGGGTTCTGCGGGTGGCCGGCGAGGCCAGGATCTCCGGCTCCAACCCGAGAACTGGATGGGGCCGCCGACCCCTCGTGCGAGGCCAGCGACACTGGGACCCCTGTCCCCCCTTCGCCAGGAAGAATCAATACTTGGATAGCCCTCGGCAAGGGCGAGGGTGATCGTCAGGCTGGAACTGGGAGGCCGAACGAACCTGAGCCCGCCAACTGGTCTCGGCGAGAGCGGAGCGAGAGGAGGAACTCCATCTCGGACTTCAAGGCGCGTTCGGCGTCCCTGCGGTAGCGGACCCGCCGAACGGCATCCGCATCACCGGGGAGGGGAAGATCCACGGCGATGCGCTCCTTGGCCGCCTCGACGGCCTGGCGGGCCTGGGGGATGAGCCCCTCGACGCCCACGGTGGCGGCGCGGGCCGCGTCCATGACCGAGGCGTAGGCGGCGACGTCGATCTCGGTCCACGAGTTCTCCCGCAAGCGGTCCACAGCATCCACGAGATCCTTGTGGCCTGCGACGACCGCAGGGCTCTCGTCCTCGACCCTGACCATCATCTCCAGCGTTGCGTCCACCGGGGCAAGGAGCGCGTCGAGCTCCTGGCGGTCGGAGGGGATCGCGGACTTCATCACGCTCACCATCGTCGACAGCGCCGTCAACGTGCTCTCGATCATCGTCATGAACTTCATCTCGGACGTCTCGTCGAGGCGGACGAGGATCTCGGAAGCCATCCTGCGCTGCTCGACCTCCGCGATGCGCTTCAGCCGCAGGCGGAGCAACGCGATGCTGTCCCCCACCTCGATCTCCCCGGGAGTCTCAACGCCCAGCTCCTCCCGCCACAGCTTCCGGTGCCGTTCGACCTCTTGGGGATCTTCGTGGGGCAGGGCGGCCAGCCGTCCCGCCCGCATGCCGTGGACGGCCGCGTTCAGCGAGCTACGGGCGGCGCCTGCCGGTGTCACGGGGCCGCGTCCGAGGGAACCGTTCCGTCGGCTCGCGTCGGCTTGGGCTGGGGTTCGTCGGGTGGAGGCGGGAGTGGACATGCCCCCAGCATGATCTGCGCGATCCCCGGTGGGAAGGGACGTTCGGCAGGCCGCTCTCGACCCCGCCTCTCACCCAGTATGGCTTCCAGTTCCCCCGATCAGGTAGCCTCGATCCGCCTGACGGGGGGTGCGCGTGGCCGAAGGCGCTGGAGATGGCAGCGGGCGAGCGACGGGCGTGAAGCCCGACGAGACGCCGACGCCTGCTAACCCGCGGAAGGCCTCGCTGGGCGACTTCCTCGCCGAGTTGAAGCGGCGGCGGGTGTTCCGAGCCCTGCTTGGCTGGGGAATCTTCGCCTTTGCGGTTCTCCAGGTCGTCGAGCCGGTCATGCACGCGCTCGACCTGAAGGACTGGGCGCTGAAGATCGTGGTGGCCTTTCTGGCGATCGGGTTTCCGGTCACGGCGGCGGTGTCCTGGGCGTTCGACCTGCGCTCCACCGGCATCGTGAAGACGGCTCCGCTCGCCGACGGCGTCATCGGCGCGAGCGGGGTCCCGCGCGGCACCCGTCTCGGGCTCGTCCTCCTCGTCGTCGGGCTGGGCGCCGCAGCCCCCGGCTTCGGATGGATCGCCTGGCACACCGTGCGCACCGCGCCCGCGCCGGCGAGACCTTCCGACGAGCGCCTGACGGTCGCGGTCGCCGACTTCGACAACAGGACCAGCGACCCGGAGCTGGACGGCCTCTCCGACCTGCTCATCACCTCCCTCGAGCAATCAAAGCGGCTCCGGGTGCTGACCCGCAGCCGCATGGTGGACTTCCTCCGGGCCGCCGGCCGGGACCCGGGAGGGCGCATCGATGAGGCCCTGGCCCGGGAGGTCGGGCGGAAGGCCTCGGCCCGGGCGCTCATCCTGGCCTCGATCCGGAAGCTCGGGGAGACCTACGTGTTCGAGCTGCGCGCGCTCGACCCAGAGCGGGACGAGTACCTCTTCACGGTCCGGGAACAGGCCATCGCCAAGGGTGAGGTCCTCGGGCTCGTCGATCGACTGTCGGAGCGCGTCCGGATCGGGCTTCGCGAGAGCGAGCAGGAGGTCGCGGCCTCCGGCGTGAAGGTCGCGGAGGCGGTCACCGGCAGCCTAGAGGCGCACCGTCACTACTTCGAGGGGCTGCGGCTCGTCGACCGGCTGCGGTTCCGGGCCGCGCAGGGCGAGTTCCGTAAGGCCCTGGAGATCGACCCCACCTTCGCCCTGGCCCACGCGGCGCTGGCCGGACAGGGGCGCCTGCCGGTGTCCAGGGCCGAGCAGGAGCAGCACGTCAGGGCCGCGGCCGCGAATCGCGCCCGCCTTCCCGACAAGGATCGCCTGTTCGTGCAGGCCGAGGAGGCGCTGTTCTTCGGGCGCCTTGACGAGGCGGACGCCCTCTACGGCCAGGTTCTGAAGCTGGCCCCGGAAGACAAGCGGGTCGAGTACCGCCTGGCCCAGCTCCACTACGTCGGGCGCGACGACCCGGCGGCCGCGCGCCCCCACCTGGAACGGGCCCTGGCGCTCGATCCGGGGTGGTTTCCCGCCCAGGACGAGCTCGCCTTCGTGCTCATGGACCTGGAGGACCTGGCGCACGTCGAGGCCCGGGTCCGCGAGTGGTCCGAGCGCTGGCCCTCCGCCGAGGCCCTGGCGCTCGCGAACCACGTGGCGCTTCGCATGGGACGCCTCGACGTGGCGCTCGACACGGCCCAGCGCGCGGCCTCGTTCGAGGGTGGGCAGGACACCCACGGCCTCCTCACCCGCACGCTCTTCGTCCGGGGAGACTTCGATGCCGCCGAGGCCGCCGCGCGCTCCCAGTGGTCTCGCGACGGCCGCTTCGCGCTCGGCAGCCTGCCGCTCCCCATCCTTCTCTACGCCCGGGGGAAGCGACTCGAGGCCCTTCGATTGCTGGACGAGGTCGAGCGCTCGGGCGAGGTCGCGCCGGTCGAGTCGCTCCGGGTCGGAATTGCCCTCGCCGACGGAGATCCCGGCCGCGCCATCGAGCTCGCAGAACGAGCACGGGCGCTGGTGAGCCCGGTGAACCTGGCCGCATCGTTCGCCGTCGCGGGCCAGCCCGACGCCGCCGAACGATTCCTGGGTCCGGGGGCGATCGAGGCCGCGGCATTCCAGGGACTGGTTCCCGCACACTGGATCTTCGAGGTGATCCGGGCCTCGAGGCTCCGGTCGCAGGGGAACTGGCCTGCGGCGCGGCAGGCCTTCGAGGCAATGCGCCGCAGGCGGCCATTCTCCCACGGGACGTTCGGCACGGTGGCGTTCGGGGAAACCTGCTTCGCGGAGGGCGACGACGCGTGCGCCTCGGAGGCGCTGGGGGAGGCGCTCTCCCGGCCCGGCTTGATGTCGGTCCGTTCGGGCCGCCGCATGCTGATGCTCGCGCTGGCCTTGGAGCGTCAGGGAAAGGTCGCCGAGGCGCGGAAGGCCTCGGATCGACTCATGCGCCTGGTGGAAGGGGCCGACCCCGATCTGCCGCTCCTCGCCGAGGCGAGGGCACTCTGCCGGAAGCTCGGGTGCAAGGCGCCGGAGTGACCGAGGTTTCGCAGCGTGTCGCATCATGGGCCGTCTGGCGGACCGTTCCCCCGATCAGGTAGCCTCGATCCGGCTGACAAGGGGTGCGCGTGTCCGAAGGCGACGGGGATGGCAGCGGAGGAGCGACGGGCGTGAAGGCCGGTGCGCTGACCGCCCTCCTTCAGGAAGTCGCGGCAACTCCGGAGAAGCGCGAGGAAGAACCACATTCGCTTCCTCCCGGCACGGTCGTCGGGCGCTTCGAGATCATCCGGGAACTGGGCCGCGGCGGCTTCGGGGTGGTCTACGAGGCCAGGGACCGGGACCTCGGCCGCCAGGTGGCGGTGAAGGTCGTCCGCCCGGGTCGCATCACCGAGGAGGAAGGGAAGGTCTCCCGCGAGGCGGAGGCCATCGCCCGGCTCGCGCACCCCAACCTGATCACGCTCCACGAGGTGGGCCGGAGCGAGCACGGGCCCTTCCTGGTGTTCGAGTTGCTCCGCGGGAAGACGCTGGATCTCCGGATGGAGGACGGGCCGCTCCCGGTGCAGGAAGCGGTGCACGTCGCGACGGAGATCGCCCGAGGGCTCGCCCACGCCCACGCCGAGGGAGTGATCCACCGCGACCTCAAACCCGCGAACGTCTTCGTCACGAACAAGGGGCAGGTGAAGATCCTCGACTTCGGAATGGCGCACGCCTTCGGGCGAAGGCGCCTCTCCGGAGGCACGCCGGCCTACATGGCGCCGGAGCAATGGGAGGATGCACCCGAGGACGAGCGGACCGACGTCTTCGCGCTGGGGGTGATGCTCTACCGGATGCTCACGGGCGAGTATCCGTTCCCGGAGGGGAAGGGGAAGTGGGCGGCGGAGCCCGGCGCACCCCGGAAGCTCGACGTGCCGGGAGCACCCGAACTCGCCGAGTTGGTCGAGAAGATGCTCGACCCCGTTCCGACCCGCAGACCCCGGGACGGCGCGGCGGTGCTGGCGGCGCTCACGCCCATCGAGGACAGACTCCGGGCGAAGCCGGCGGATGGGAAGCCGCCCGAGCACGCGAAGCGGCGGAAGACGACGCTTGGCGACCTCCTCGCGGAGCTCAAGCGGCGCCACGTCTTCCGGGTGATGGTGGGCTACGGGATCTTCTCCTTCGCCGTGCTCCAGATCACCGAGCCCATCATGCACGGGGCCCACCTGCCGGAGTGGGTGCTCTCGGTCGTGCTGATCCTGCTGGCGCTGGGCTTCCCGGTCGCCGTGATCCTGGCATGGGTCTTCGACCTGACGGCGCAGGGAGTGAAGAGGACCCCCTCGGCAAGCGGTGCGCCCGGGTCTGGACGTTCCCGCCTCCTCCTGCCCCTGGCTGCGTCCGCCGCGGCGCTCGCCATCGTCGCGGCCGGGGCGTTCGCCTGGCACGTCGGGCGACGCGAGGTGACGCCCTCGCCATCCGCGACCCCTTCCATCGCCGTGCTCCCCTTCAAGGACCTCTCGCCGAATCACGACCAGGAATACTTCTCCGAGGGCGTGGCCGAGGAGATCCTCTCGGCCCTCTCGAAGCTGCCGGGGCTGAAGGTTCCTGGCACCGCATCGTCCTTCTACTTCAAGGGCAGGAACACCAGGCTGGAGGAGATCGGGAGGGAGCTCAAGGTCGAGCACGTCCTCGAGGGGAGCGTTCGCGTCTCGGGGAGAAAGCTCCGCATCTCCGCCGAGGTCGTGCGGGCGAGGGATGGCGAGCGGGTGTGGAGCCAGACCTTCGACCGGGAGCTCACCGACGTCTTCGCGGTGCAGGAGGAGATCGCGCGGGCCGTCGTCCAGGCGCTCCGGGTGAAGCTCCTCCCGGCGCAAGCCGCCCTGCTGGCCGAGAAGCGGCCCACCAATCCCGAGACCCACCGGCTCTACCTGCTCGGGAAGCAACTCATCCTGAAGGAGACCCCGGAGGGCGTCGAGGAGGGGCTCCGCGCCCTCGACGAGGCGATCCGCCTCGACCCGGGATACGTCCCTGCACGAGCCTGGCACGCCTACGCGCGGTGGCTGGCGGCCGACGTCGTCACGCCAGGGGGCCGATCGCGTCCGGCCGCCGACTACGTCGCCACGAACCAGGCCGCCCTGCTGGAGGCCGAGGAGGTGGTCGCGACGGCTCCGGACGACGCCGCCGCCCACTGGGTCCGCGGGTTCCTCCGATCCACGGTGTCCCTGGACCAGGCGGGAGCCATCGAGGATTACCGTCGGGCCCTGGCGCTCGAGCCAGGCGACGTCCGGTCAAAGGTCGACCTGGCCCGCGCCCTGGCGTCCACGGGTCGCCTTTCCGAGGCCGGGGCCCTCGCCCAGCAGGCGGCGGAGGCCGATCCCCTGTCGGCCGACGTCTATCGCTGGCTGGGGGCCTTCCAGACGGCCTCCGGGAGCCCCGACCAGGCGGTCGTCACCCTGCGGCACGGGCTCGAGGTCGCCCCCGGCCATCCCCGCCTCTTCCGGGAACTCGGCACGGCGTACCTCCTCTCGGGCAAGGCCAGCGAATCCCTCCAGGCCTTCGATGCCAGCACGGGGTGGGTGCGTAACCTCGGACAGGCGGTTGCCTACCACCAGCTCGGCCGGGACGCCGACTCGCGGGCTGGGCTCGGTCGGCTCGTCGCGGAGGACGAGAGCGGGGGAGGCCTCGCCTACCAGATCGCCCAGGCCCACGCCTGGCGCGGGGAACTCGACGAGGCCTTTCGCTGGCTCGAGAAGGCGCTCGCCGATCACGACGCCGGGATGACCCACCTTCGCTACGACCCACTCCTGCGAAACCTCCGGCCGGACCCGCGCTACACGGCATTGCTCCGGAGGATGAATCTGCCGGTGGACGGAGAGCCAGTGCCCGCCCGTGCCGCGCAGGCCGCTCCTGCTGCCCCCTCCATCGCCGTCCTCCCCTTCGCCGACATGAGCCCGAAGCACGACCAGGAGTACTTCGCGGACGGTGTCGCGGAGGAGATCCGGAACGCGCTCTCGCGCATCGAGGGGCTCAAGGTGATCGGCCGGACCTCCTCCTTCTCCTTCAAGGGAAAGTCGGACGACCTGAAGGCCATCGGTCAGAAGCTCGGCGTCGCGAACGTCCTGGAGGGCAGCCTGCGAAAGGACGGGAGCGGCATCCGTATCACGGCCCAGCTCATCCGCGTCGCCGACGGCACCCACCTCTGGTCGCAGAGCTACGACCGGAAGCTCTCCGGCATCTTCAAGATTCAGGACGAGATCGCGAGGTCCGTGGTAGGGGCACTGAAGGTGAAGTTGCTCTCGGGTACCCCTCCCGTGGTCCTCCCGGTCGACTCGACGAATCCCGAGGCCTACCGGCTGTACCTGCTTGGTAGACAGTTCCAGGCCAGCGGAACCCCGGATGGGATCGAGAAGAGCGTTCGCACCCTGGAGCAGGTCGTTCGGCTCGACCCGAACTACATCCCAGCAAGAGTCTGGCTTGCCGTGGCGCGCTTCGACCGGACGAACATCGGACCCGCGGACCCGGCACGTCAATCCGAGCCCGAGTTCGACTACCGTCGAGTGGGAGCCGAGGGGCTCAGGGAAGCCGAGAAGGTCGTCTCGCTCGCCCCCTCGGCGGCGGACGGCTACTGGCTGCGTGGCCTGTTCCGAAATGCCATCTCGTTCGAGTGGGCAGGGTCCATCGACGACTACCGGCGCGCCCTATCCATCGCACCGGGAGATGCGAAGATCCTCTTGAACTACGCTCGCGCTTTGATGACCCTCGGCCGCCTCCCGGAGGCGCTGGCACTGGCTCGGGATGCGGTCGCGATCGATCCGCTCTCGGTCGACGCGGCGAGGGCGCTCGGTGTCGTTCAGGCCGCGTCCGGCCGGGCAGGGGAGGCGGCCGCCACGTTCCGCAGGGGGCTCCAGCTGGCTCCGGAGAACGCCTACCTGCTCCGCGAGTTCGGCTTCGCCTGCGTCCTCGACGGGAAGGGCGAGGAGGCACTCCAGGCCGCCGAGCGGAACCCGTCGGACTGGATGCGAAGCATGGTCCAGTCGCTCGCCTATCACCAGCTGGGCCGAGAGAAGGAGTCGCGAGCCGGGCTCGATCAGCTCAAGGCCTTCGAGCGCGGCGGCTGGATCAAGCCCACGTACCAGATCGCCCAGGTTCACGCCTGGCGCGGAGAGAGGGAACTGGCCTTCCAGTGGCTCGACAAGGCCCTGGCCGACCACGACGGCGGGATCACGTACATCAAGTTCGATCCACTCATCGCCAGCCTGCGTTCGGACCCCCGTTACCCCGCGCTGCTCAAGAAGCTGAACCTGCCGGTGGACTGAACGGCACGGGTTCGGCCGCCTGCCCAAACACTGCCCAATGGGTGACCGGAGCCGCCCTCCTGTTGGTGTCAGGAGTGGTCACGCCCCGCCGCCAGGTGCCCGGAACGACTACTCCTGACCACGAGGAGCGGCCAGCCTTGTTCACTCTCGGGCGACCCCGGCTTACAGGGCGGCTCCGGCATTTATATAGCAAAATCATGATGTTGCGCGTCGCGATGCCGTCGATCTCAGTCGCTGGTAAGTCAGAGAAGCGTCGGCATGCCGCTCGCGCACCCGCCAATATCCAGTGATCACAGGGGAACTGGCTCCAGTCGGGCTGTGAGCTTTTTCCAGGCCGAGCGCCCTCTCCGGGCGACGATCCTTTGCCCGGCGGGCACCGTCGTTCGGGTTGACGAATAGCTATGTTATAGCTATGTTTCGTTCGGTGAAGCTGACCGTCGACCCAGACGTCGCTGCCTGGCTAGGAACGCGTCCTGCGACGGAGTGGGACGCCGGCAACAGTTCGAAGAGCGAGGCGAAGCATGGGTTCAGCATCGCGGACGTGGACTCACTGCTCGACGCGCCCGTGCTGTTCGCCGGGCGCATCGTCGAGCCGGCACACGAGGAGCCGCGTTACCTGCTTCTTGGAGTGACGGCGGATGGTCGCGGTGCGGCATTGGTCTTCGCGCGGCGTGGCGAGAAGCTCCGCCCGATCAGTTGCCGAGCGATGCGGAAGAAGGAGAAGGAGGCGTACGATGCAGGGACGTAAGAGGACCGCCGGTGCGCGGAAGATGAAGAACGCGACCACTCGCCGTGACGCGACACTGCGCGAATTCGAACAGCAGGACCTCGGTGGCGACATCGCGTCGGCGGGAGCAGCCGTCGTCGTCCGTCCCCAGAGGCCGACGTCCATCCTGCTCAGCGACGAGTTGAAGGATGCCCTTCGACGGCGTGGCCGCGAACTGGGAGTCGGGTACCAGACCGCAGCCAAGATGATCCTCGCGAAGTACGTGAATGCGAGGCTTTGATCACCGTCGAGGGGCATGTCATCCAGGACACCCGACCCTCGGACGCGTCGCCTGCGGTCGAACGAGAGAGGGGGGCCCTCTGGAGCCCGGCTTACAGGGCGGCTCCGGCATTTTCACGTCTTGCAGTCAGTTCAACCGTTGGACCGCTACACCCGTGCCGCGGTGGCGCGCCAATGCCCGGAAAGCGACCCGGACGTGGGCCCGCCTCCGCGAAAGTGTTCCATTCGCCAGTCTGGGATCTCCCGCAACACGGTGTCCCCATCACGCGCCATCGCCACGGAGCCGGACACGGAGCCGACCTGCTTCGGCGGTGATGATGGCACCTCCTGCCAGGTCGGTGGCGTGACCCTCGAGCACCTTGAGCGTCACCTCGGCTTGCTGGCGTGCCGATGAACCGACGAGGCGCAAGATGCCGGCGTGGGGCAACTCACGGACGATCGCGAGCTCCCCAAAGTCCTTGTCGAGCGTGACGAGGACCCTTCCCTCGGCGAGTGCCCGGGCCAGGATCTCCTCGTCGCCTGGATCGACGGGCCAGCTGCCGGACCAGACAACGTCATGGCCTGCGGCGCGCAGCCGGTCGACCGCGCCACCCCACACGCAGGAGTCGAGGAGGAGCTTCACGTCCCAGTGGGAACGAGGAAGGGCTCGACGCGCTCGTGCCCGACGAGACGCTTTGCGTAGGCCAGGCAAGCGAGGACGTCCTCGCGCTCCATCCACGGGTAGCCGGAGACTATGGTCTCGAGGGAATCGCCGGCAGCGAGCATTCCGAGTACGTGTTCCACGGCGAGCCGGTGCCCTCGGATGATCGGCTTGCCACCGAAGATCCTCGGGTCGCAGGTGATCCGGTCGAGCAGGATTTTCTCGTCCATCGCGGGCCTCTGATGGGGACTATATCCGGGTTCGCGCCGCCGTGCCCTGGGCCACGGCGAGGGCGCGCATTGCAGCGACCTGGTCCGCCGGAAGCCCCATTCGATCTGCCCTCGCCGCCAGCACGTCGCCGGCCGTCAGGAACAGATCGGGGGTCATGCCGGGAAGGACCAGTTGCCGGATCGCTGCAGCCTGGCCATTTCGTGGCCATTCTCCGGGCCGGTAGGGTCCGGATCGGGCTCACCGGCGTTCAGGTCCAGGTCGATGATGGCGAGATCGCGGGCGCTGAAGAGGTCCGGCCGGAGGTGGGCGTACCGCTCGGTCATGACCACCGAGTAGTGGCCGAGGATCTCCTTCAGCTTCTCGATGGAGCCGCCGGCGAGCACCCACTGCGAGGCGAAGGTGTGCCGCGTCGCCTGGTACCAGCGCAGGCCCGGCCGAGAGAGTTCGAGCTTCACGAGCGCCTCGGCGAGGTAGACCCCCGGGGTGTGCTTGTCGATCTTCAGGCCGTCGCGACGGAGCGGCTGGATGATCCGACCCGCTCCTCCGGAGCGCTTCTTCCATTCCGCGAGGACGGGCAGGAGCCGGTCGAGGATCGGGACGATGCGCGATTCCTTGTCCTTGAGCGGGCCCTTCACCGACTCGCGGACGTGGATGCGCCGCCTCGCGAGGTCGACGTGCTCCCAGCGGAGGGCGAAGACCTCGCCCGTGCGCAGGCCGGCCAGCGCGCCGATCGCGTAGGCGACGTCGAGCGGCTCGGGGAGGGTGAGGTAGATGCGGCGGACGTCGGCCAGGTCCTCGATGAACGGCGTGGTCCGGGGGTCGTGCGTGGGGCGCATGAGACGCATCGTGGAGCGAGGGAGGTTGCGGGTGGGATTGCCGGAGCCATCCGCTACTTCCGCCCCATCCGGGTTCGGGCGTTTTCCGGTTCCCCATCGCCCGCGACGGCGCTGATGGTCATGCCGGTGCTCGGTGGCCTGATGGTCGTCTTCCTCCCGTTCATCGGCCTCTACCTGACCGCGAAGACGGTCGTCGGCGGAGTGACGGGCGCGTTCAGCCGCTCGGCCCAGGACCTGGCCGCCACGGTCACCCCGGACGGGGCTCCCGGCGCCGTCATCTCCCGCCGGCTCGTTTCCGTTCTACTCGACGTAGAGCTCCGCGATGGAACTCAATAGCCCCCCCGCCAGGAGGACGCTGCCATTCGGCAGGAGGGCGGCGAAGTTATCGACAAGCCCGGTAGCCATGGTTCCTGCGGACGTGAACGTTCCGGTCACGGGGTCGTACAGTTCGGCGGTGGCGTCGCCTCCGCCAGCCACGAGCACCTTCCCGGTCGGGAGCAGCGTTGCGATGTGGTCCCTGCGGGGCCTGCTCATGTTGCCGGTCGGCGTGAAGAGGCCAGTCGCGGGGTCGTACACCTCCGCGCTGCTCAGATACCAGCCGCCGGCGACCAGCACCTTGCCGTTCCCCAGCAGTGTGGCCGTCGGGTGTTCTCGACTCGCGGCCATGCTTCCCGTGGCCGTGAAGAGGCCGGTCGAGGGGTCGTACAGTTCCGCGCTGGCGTCGACACCACCCACGATCAGCAACTTTCCGTTCGGCAGCGGGGTGGCCAGGACCTCGCTTCGTTCCACGGTCATGGTCCCGGTCCTGGAAAAGCGCCCGACCGCGACGTCGTAGAGGTCCCCGTGATTCGGTGCGTTCTCGACCTGTCCGGTCACGAGTACCTTCCCGGTGACGAGCACCGTCACCGAGTGCGGGTTGCCCACGGCCGTTGCCCTTTGCGTCAAGTTCCCCGTGCGGATGAAGCCGGGCACCCCCAAGGTCAGGGGCATGGAGGTGCTCCCCGCCCTACTCCAGCCGGTGATCGTGTAGACGGCGCGTGCAGTGGGAGTGGTCGGAGTCCCGGTGATGACGCCTGAAGCTGGGTCCATGGCGAGGCCATCGGGGAGGGCCCGGTCGCAGGCGTACAGGGTGATGGCGCCGCCCGTGCTCGTCGGCTTGTTGGGGGGAATCGCCGTCCCCACCGCGTAAATGCCTGGATCGACGGAGCATGGTGGACCTCGATGTTGGCAAGAGCCCTGCTATTCGAAATAGAGTTCGGCGGAAACTCTGGCCTCGATGGCAGACAGGCCTCCCACAACGAGTACCGCCCCGTTTTGCAGGAGGATGGCGAAGTTCCTGGAACGTCCGTCTGCCATGCTTCCGGTGGCCGTGAACGTTCCGGTGGCCGGGTCGAAGAGTTCGGCGCTGGCGAGGTAGTCCGTCCCGGATGGAGAGCCACCGGCCACGAGCACCTTCCCGCTCGGAAGGAGGACCGCAGCCGGGGACCTTCGTCCGACGTTCATGCTTCCCGTGGCCGTGAAGAGGCCCGTCCCGGGGTCGTACAGTTCCGCCTCCCGCCATGTGCCCTGGTTCCTCCCGACGACCAGCACCTGGCCGCTGGGGAGGAGGGCGGCAGCCGCCCAGTTGCGTGGGCATGTCATGTCGCCCGTGCGGGCGAAGGTTCCCGTCGCAGGGTCATACAGTTCGGCAGAGGCCGCGAAGGTGAGGTCCCCGCCCGCCACGAGCACCTTCCCCGTCTTCAGCACCGTCACGGTAGGGTAGTACCTCGCAACCGTCATGCTTCCCGTCGCGGTGAACGTCCCGGTCGCCGGGTCGTACAACTCGGCCGTGACCGTCGTTTCCCGGGAGGAGAGACTCCCTCCCACGACGAGAACCTGGCCGCTCGGCAGAAGTATCGCCACGTGTTCGCTGCGCGTCACGGTCATGCTCCCGGTGGGCGCGAACAAGCCCGTGACCGGATCGTAGATCTCGGCGCTGGAAAGCTCCTCGGTGCCGGGCGTCTTGCCACCGGCAACGAGCACCTTCCCGCTTTTCAGAAGCGTGGCCGTCGCGGAGGCGCGCGGAGTTATCAGGCTGCCCGTCGCCGTGAAACGCCCGGTGTCGGGGTCGTAGAGCTCGGAACTCCCTGGAGCGCTCCCGTCCACTGAGGACCCGCCAGCCACGAGGACCTTCCCGTCGGAAAGCAGTACCGAGGCCCCGAAGGCATGAGCCAGGGCCATCCGTCCCGTGAAGGCGAATCCCGGCACACCCAGCGTCAGGGCGACGGAGGTGCTCCCTGCTCCGTTCCATCCGGTGACCATGTGGACGGCCCGGCTGGTTGGCGTGGTCGGGTTCCCGGTGACGACGCCCGTCGCCGCGTTCAGGGCCAGGCCCGAGGGAAGGGCTGGCGACACGGTGTACAAGGTGACCGCGCCTCCGTTGCTCGTCGGCGTGTTGGGCGTGATGGCCGTACCCACGGTGTAGATGCCCGGGTTTGCGGAGTACGTCAGGCCGCCGGGGGCGGGCTCGGCCGTGCTCCCGCAGGCGGAGACCAGACCGGTGACGACGAGCGCTGCGAGAACTGCGAGAACGCGAGGGCGAATCGACATGTGGTTCTCCTGGCTGCGGAGCGGAAAGTGTGGCACCGACACATCGTGCGCTCCCTGCGGGTGGCCTGGCTACACTCTGCGTGGGTAGACGAGAAGTGCTCGACCCGAACGGGATCACGTTGAGTGACTCTTAGCCGTTCGTCGCACCCGTCCCTACAGACGCACCCTGCTCTACTCAAGATGGTCCCTGGCGCGTGTGGTCCACGAGACCCATGCTGGAAGCAGTCGGTGGAGCGGTTGGCCCGGCGGGAAAGAGGTGTGTCATGAGAGCACGGAACGGCTGGATGATGCTCGCGGGCGTGATGGCTCTCGCGATGGTGGCCTGCTCGAAGTCAGGCAACGCCGATACTCCACGTGCCCTCACCGAGTACGACTTCGCGGCCGACCCGACGCTGAGCCTCCAGCCCGGGCAGGTGGGCGTGACCTTCCTGGAGGCGGTGGATGCCGGAGCGACCGGGCTGCCCGACACCCGGATCCCGGGGCTCGACATCATCCCCTTCGAGGTGACGGAGGAGACCCGGTACTCCTACACGCTCGACGACGCGAACGGGTCGGTGACCCACGCCGTGATCGCCACGGGCGACGCCGAGGCTGTCCTGCTCGACCTGACGCCCGCATCCCCGACCGGCAGCGTGGTGCTGAAGCCCGGTTGGTATGCGCTGCTCCTCGTCTCGGGCAACACCGTCGAGCAGAACCAGGGGGAGACGAGCACGACTGTGTTTCTCCAACCGGTGAGCCCGTCCATTGCCTTGCAGTCCGACGCAGCACTGAGGTTGGCGGGGGTGGCGCCCCACTTCAGTCAGGCGGAGGTGAACATCCTCCTGTCCAAGGGGAGTTGCCCGAAATGTGACTTGACCAACGCGAAGCTGACCGGCGCGTACCTATCCAGCGCGAAACTGCTCCTCGCGAACTTGGCCGGAGCGGACCTGACCAAGGCGAACCTGTCCTACGCGACCCTGAGGCACGCGACCCTGATCGGCGCGACCCTGACCACCGCGAACCTTTTCTGGGCGGACATGTACGGAGCGGACCTGACCAAAGCGATCCTGACTGGCGCGGACTTGACCGAGGCAAAACTTCCCAGCGCGAACCTGACCGGCGCGAACCTGACCGGCGCGAACCTGGTGAGCGCGGACCTGACCGGCGCGGTCCTGACAAAAGCGAACCTCTCCGGCGCGATCCTGTTCCTCGCGGACCTGACCGGCGCGACCTGGACCGATGGCCGTATCTGCGCCCAGGGGTCCATCGGCGTCTGCAACTAGCTCGAGTAGGCCAAGGAGGAGGCGGCCAGCACCGCACCGCCTCCCCCCTGCGTCACCTGCACGCTTGCTCGTACTGACACGGTGCTCGGTGGCCTGATGGTGGTCTTCCTCCCCTTCATCGGTCTCTATCTGACCGCGAAGACGGCCGTCGGCGGAGTGACGGGCGTGTTCCACCGGTCGGCGAAGGACCTGGCCGCGACGGTCACCCCGGGCTGGGCTCCCTGCGCCGCTCTGGAGGAGGATCGCGGCGGCCGTTTTTCGCGCCGTCCTCAGGTGGAGACGATCATGAGGAACCGCGGGAAGGCGATCACGGACTCCGCGGTTCATCGGGATCGCCTCCATGGTGATGCTCCTCTGGAATGACATAGCCCCCGTGCGTCATGCACGAGGGCCGTCGGATGGAACTTCAAGAACTCTGTGCGTAAGCGCGGTACGCTCGCTGCCACATGGCGACCGCATGGCTAGCCGGAGGAAGCGGGCTCGTTGGGGGAGCGCTCCTGCGACGGCTTCTTCAGGATGACTACTTCGACAAGGTCATCTCGTTCGGGCGGCGCGTGCTCGCAGTCCAGGACCCGAAGCTCGTCCAGGTGAAGACCGACTTCGCGTCGCCATCGGTGTTCGATGCCCTGGCCGCGCCGTCGGTGGCGTTTTCCTGCCTGGGCACGACCATCAAGAAGGCGGGGGCACGAGAGGCGTTCCGCAAGGTGGACCACGACGCCGTGCTTGCCTTCGCGCAGGGGGCGAAACGTAAGGGGGCGCGCGCGTTCATCCACGTGTCCTCGCTCGGCGCGGACATCAAGTCGGGCACGTTCTACAGCGCCGTGAAGGGCGAGACCGAGCGGGACGTGGGGCGTGTGAGCTTCCCAAGCGTGTATGCCCTCCGGCCGTCGATTTTGGATGGCGACCGTGGGGAGAGCCGGCCTGGTGAGTACGTGGGACTTCTCGTTGGGCGCGTCCTGGCGCCGGTACTCGGCAAGTACAGGCCAACGGCTGTGGGCACCGTGGTCGAGACCATGATCGCTCGGGCCAAGGCACCGGCTCCGGGTGTCCATGTGATCGAGCCCGACAAGATGACCGGGCAGAAGGAATCATGAACAACGGGAGCACGGCCCGCCAAGGCGACGTGCTCCCCTCGGTTGTCCCGATCGCCGTCCATGGAGCCGCTCTTGTTGGAGACGATCCCGGCGGACCGCGGGTCGTCGATCACCGCGAGTGCGCCAGGGCCTCACGGACGCCCCTTGGCCGGTTGAAGGATCGCGCCTGCCGCGACCGAGATCCCGCGGTTCATCGGGATCGCTTCCCCCCGGACGAATGGACGCGGACTGCTCCTCCCGTCGGGGGACAGGGTCGGCTGACCTGGGAACTCCTCAATCTCGACCTCCGTGGGCGCGAACGCTCCGTCGAGCTCCTCGTCGAAACATCCCGCCCGCACCTACAGACGCAAGTTGCTCTACTCAACCGGGTCTCTGGCGCACGTACTCCGCGCGACCCATGCTGTGAACAGCCCAGCGATGGGACGGGCTGGTAGTACGGGTCGAGCACCGTGCCACCATGCCTGCCCGAGCCCCAGCAAGGAACGTCATGACCCAGAAGATGTTCGCAGCCATCACGGTCGTCGCCGCGGCCATCACCCTTGCAGCCTGTGGCGGGAGTGACACGTCCGGTCTCAATCCCGGGCTTGCCGGAAGCTGGAGCGGCAACTCCATCCTCGGCTCGGATAGCACGTTGATCGCCCAGT